>NZ_JANIJZ010000002.1:0-347324 GCF_024580675.1 Brevibacterium sp. 50QC2O2 | reverse complement strand
AACGCCGAGACGATGACTTCGTCATCGCCTACCGTGAATACCTGCTCGCCGCGTAGGCCACCTCGCCATGGTCGATCACCACCACCATGATCACGACCGGGCTTGACAACCTATAGGAGCATCACGGACCGAGCTGTGAAGAATATCATCGCCGCGGCTTCGGGTGGGGATCAGCGGCCTGCCGAATCGGACAATTCCATGCGTTTAGAATGAACGTATGGTGAACGCCGGTTGTAGCAGCCGGGCCCGCGCGCACCGCGCCAGGCCCGGAGTCCGTCGAACGGTCGACGCGACCCAGTGGAGTCTGGGACCCCAGCACGAAGGACGCCCGTGGATTTCATAGTTCTGGTCGTCATCCTGGTCATCGTCTTAGCGCTGTTCTTCGATTTCACTAACGGATTCCACGATACGGCCAATGCGATGGCCACACCCATCGCGACGGGAGCGCTCAAGCCCAAGGTCGCCGTCACCCTGTGCGCGGTCCTCAACCTGGTGGGCGCATTCCTGTCCACGGAGGTCTCCAAAACGGTGTCCGGCGGCATCATCAAAGAGGACCAGATAGGCGCGGGACTCCTACCCGAGCTGATCTTCGCCGGACTCATCGGCGCCATTTGCTGGAATATGCTCACCTGGCTGTTCGGCCTTCCCTCGTCCTCATCCCATGCCCTGTTCGGAGGACTCATCGGGGCAACCCTGGTGGGCTTCGGGGCCGCCGGGATCAACTTCGCGATGGTCGTGCAGAAGATCGTCCTGCCGGCCCTGCTCTCCCCTGTGATCGCCGGCATCGTCGCCTTCGTCGCTACGAAGATCGCCTACCAGATCACTCGCCGCTACGACAACAAGCCCGATGGTCGTGATGGGTTCCGAGTCGGTCAGATCCTGACCTCGTCGCTGGTCGCCCTGGCCCACGGCACGAACGATGCGCAGAAGACGATGGGCATCATCACTCTGGTGTTCATCGCGGTGGGCTGGCAGTCACCTGCCCACCATGAGCCACACATCTGGGTGGTCGTGTCCTGCGCCTCGGCGATCGCCCTGGGCACCTATCTGGGCGGTTGGCGCATCATCCACACTCTGGGCAAGGGCCTGGTCGAGGTCAAGCCGGCACAGGGCTTCGCAGCGGAGTCCTCGACTTCGGCGACCATCCTGGCCTCCAGCGCCCTGGGCTTCCCCCTGTCGACCACCCAGGTCGCCTCGGGTTCCGTGATCGGTTCGGGCCTGGGACGCCGAGGTGCCGAGGTCCGCTGGTCGACGGCCGGCAAGATCATCGTCGGCTGGGTACTGACCCTGCCGGCTGCCGCGATCGTAGGAGCCCTGGTCGCGCTGATCGTCGTGGGCATGGGCCACTGGGGAGTCCTGGTGGCGTTCGTCCTCGCCGCCATCGTCGTCCTGGGGATGTTCCTGATCTCCAAACGCCAGAAGGGCCACCCGGCCGATGCGATGAAGAGCGATGTGGCGGAGTCCGGCCATGCGGTGAAGGTCCCGCACCAGCTGCCGCCCACTCCGCGCCAGGCACGTGCCGCGCGCAGACGGGCCGAGGCCAAGGCGGCGAGGAAAGCCGCCTCGCGTAACGTGCAGGCCGCTCACGCTGACGAGAAAGAGGGCGCCTGATGCACATCGCCTGGATCGATTTCATCCTCGTCCTGTGTGCTGCCCTGGTGGGGGCGAGCATGCTGGTCTTCTTCTACGGCTTGGGATTGCGCCTACTGGTCGAGGGCGGCCGTCCGCCGGTGGTCCACCCCGTCGACTTCCCCGATGCGATCACCAAGCTGACCCCCAAGCAGATCAGGAAGGCGGAGAAGAAAGCTGCGAAGGCTGCCAAGCGCAATCCGCTGACACATCTGCAGAAGCGCGCCAGACTGACCGGGGCCTACGCCTGTTTCACCCTGTGCGGCCTGACGATTCTGGGGGCGGTCATTCTGATCGTGGCCCATTGAGCCGGCCAGCCACCCCTACACCGGGGGTCGGATTATGATACTTCTCACGTAATTCGGGTAATCGGCCGGCTCGACTTGGCAAAGGCGCCCACGCTGGTCTAAAGTTGACCTCGTTGCCCGAACAATCGGGTGATCCTTTCGGGGGTATGGCGCAGTTGGTAGCGCGTCTCCATGGCATGGAGAAGGTCAGGGGTTCGAATCCCCTTACCTCCACGGAAGGCCCGATCGCATCCATCTGTGGTCAGGGCATCCGGACAATCGAATACAGACTCTTCGGGGGTATGGCGCAGTTGGTAGCGCGTCTCCATGGCATGGAGAAGGTCAGGGGTTCGAATCCCCTTACCTCCACCGAAGGTGACTAGACTGAAAACGTCCTGCCATGCGGCAGGACGTTTTCAGTTTATCTTGCGGGATTTCCGTGCGAAGAAGAGGAAGCCTCCCCATGATCGATCAGAACGTCACCGATGCACGAACACTGCGATTGGTGTGGCCTCAATGGCAAGGAGCCGGCCGTGACACCGTCGGGTTAGCGGCAAGAATGTGTGTACAGCGTCGGCGTGTCTAGCGTCTTCTTCCACCCCATCCGTGTTGGATTCCGTTGCCGTCTTCGGGGCTGAAGGCGGTGCCGTAGAGCAGGTTGGTTTCCTCGCGCCCGGTCTCGGGCTTGACAGTTGTCCGGGTCGTTTTGGTCCTCCAGTGGGCTGGTGTGACGAGCATCCAGGGGTCTTCAGGTGCTTGTGTGCGCCGGTAAAGCAGCCAGTCGACTCCGCGCCTGGCATGGTCGATCGACATGCCACGGTGGTGGCGTAGGAAGTCTTTGATCGCCTTGTTCGGTCCGCCTTCTAACGCGTTCGTCGTCTTCGCGATCGTGTAGTCGTCTTCGGCGAGTTTCAGCCAGGTGAATAACTGGTCGGCGCGGATCAGGTTGGCCAGCAGCTTGTGGGCTCTGCGGGTACGGATGTGGGTGTACCACCAAGACTGGTTCGCTCCGACGTGAGCCGGCCGGCTCGCTCCCGATTTCGCGCGGGTGCGGTGTTTGAGGAACGTTTCCCAGTGTGCTTCCCACGTGGCGAACTCGGCACTCCAGGTAGCGGCTTGTTCCAGCGTGGTGACGCGGCTCAGGGTCTTGTACAGGCCGAGGAGTTCCTTGTTCGCCGGCAGGCTGGGATGCCGGGTGAGGTGTTTGTGCGCGGCTTGGCGGATGTGGAAGTGGCAGCGTTGGATGCGCGTGTTCGGCCAGAGGCGTTTGATCGTCGAGGTCAGTGGCCCGTTGCCGTCGACGATCGCGGTGACCGGTGCCGGGATGCGTTCGATGAGTGCGGTCCAGGAGGCGGTCTTCTCCTGGTCGCACCATTGCCAGTCGATGACGTGGCTACCGGTGTGGGCGATGAGAACACACCAGCCGTTGAAGTACGTGCCGTCGAGCATGATCTGGTCGTGGGTTTCCCCGGTCGGTGTGATCGTTGGGCGCACGTTCCAGCACCAGGCCACACGGTGGCGGAATGTCCGGCCGGATTCGGTGGTGCCGCCTTGTCGTGTGGTGCCGGTCAGCCAGGTGAGGAAGTCGGTGAACTCGGCCTTGCGTGTGATGTCGATGCGTGACTGGGTGGCCGAGGCGCCGCAGTGTTTGCAGCGCCAGCGTGTCCGCCCGGCGGTGGTCTTGCCGTTTTTGACGAGCTTGTTTGCGCATACACCACAGTGGGGGTGATTCCTTGGATTGGGCACTGAACATGCTTGCAGACCATGTTCGGCCCGGTCTTGCCCGTCTGTCTACTGGGCAAGCGCCATATCCTGTACACACATTTTGGCCTTTAACCCACACCGTCGCAGAGCTACTGCCGGAGGTGCCCATAGACCGCGCACGGCGCTCATATGCTCTCGGTACCCGTGTGCTCCAGGCGATCCTTCCCGATCATCCAGGACCGACCGAGGTCGTCCCCGTCGATGGTGGAAACCCGGACGAAGGCTCGACCGGAGGCGTCGAATCGCGTTCGGCCATCCTCGCATCCTTGGCAGCCGCGCAGCGTGCGCTTGCCCGCCATGACTTCGACCGCGTGCTCACCCTTGGCGGCGAGTGCTCGGTCAGCGTAGCCCCATTCGCTGAGCTGGCTCACAAGTACGAAGACGATCTTGCCGTCATCTGGATCGACTCCCATCCCGACACCGATACACCGGATACCGGTTACGACGGTTTCCACGCTATGGCCGTCAGCGCGCTGACTGGACACGGCGACGGGGAAATCCTCAACCGGCTACCCGCCCACGTCGATTCCTCCCGTCTTGCGCTCGTAGGGCTGCACGACTGGGTCCCGGACGCATATGCTCACGTCGACCAGTGGGGACTGCGGGCATTCACCCCCACCGATCTTCGCAAGACCAGCTCCGGCCTGCTCGACTGGCTCGCGAGTACCGGAGCCGGCAAGGTGGCCGTCCACCTCGACGTCGACACAGTCGACTCCGCTGAAGCCGTCCTAGGCCTCGGGCAAGTTCCCGACGGGCTCAATCGAGCCCAGATCCGCCGTGTGATCGGCGATATCGCAGAAGTCGCCGATATAGTCGGACTGACCATCGCGGAGTTCATTCCGCGCGATGTGCTCGCCATTGAGGAACTCATCGACGGTCTACCCCTCACCCGGTAACGCTACCGGCCGCCTGGGCCCACGTAGGATGGAGCCATATGGATTTCATCGATTCAATGCGCCACGATCTGACCATCGCAGTCAACGGTGCCCCGCTCCAGGTGGCCACCTGGCATCATCACCGAGACCGCTCAGGCGCCCGTCCGGTCCTCCTGATCCACGGATTCCGCGGCGATCACCACGGGATGGATCTCATCGCCCACTACCTGCGACACCGGCCGGTCATCGTCCCCGACCTGCCAGGGTTCGGCAGCACCCCCGCCCCGGAGGGCGAACTGGATCTGGATTCCTATCTGGAGTGCCTCGACGGCCTGCACAGTGCGGTGGCCGAAGAGTACGGAGCGCCGCCCGTGGTGGTCGGGCATTCCTTCGGCTCGATTCTGGCCGCCCACTGGGCCGCCGCCAGGGCGAATGCGGGGAGTGCCCCCGATCGTCTGGTGCTGATCAATCCGATCGCCTCGGACCCGCTGGCCGGTCCCGCCAGTCTGCTGACCCGCGCGACCGTCGCCTATTACCGGGCGGGAGCCGCCCTGCCCGCGGGAGCCGCCCGAGCCCTGCTGTCGAGTCCGCTGATCGTGCGCGTGATGAGCGAGGTCATGGCCACCACAGACGACCCGGGGCTGCGTCGCTACATCCACGACCAGCATGCCCGCTATTTCTCCGCCTTCGCCGACCGCCGCACGCTGGCGCGCGCCTACGACGTGTCGATCTCGCACACCGTGGCCGAGGCCGCGGATGCCCTGACCATGCCGGTGGCGGTGATCGCCGGCTCGGCCGACCAGATCGCGCCGCTGCCCGCCACCGAGGCGTTCATCGCCTCCCTGCCCGCCGCCTCGGCCACGATCGTCGACGGGGTGGGCCATCTGATCCACTACGAGGCCCCTGAGACCGCGGCCGAAGGAATCGAGGCGTTCGTGGCATGAGACTGTTCTTCGACTCCCGCTTCACGCGCACGGACCGGCACGATGGGATCTCCCGGTACGGCGCCGAACTGCTGCGCGCCCTGCTGGATCTGACCCGCGGCACCGACGTGGAGGTCACGGCGATCATCAACGATCCCGCCCAGCTGGCCATGCTGCCGCAGACCCCCTACGTGCTGTTGAACGATCCGATCAGCCCGGCCGAGCCCTTCATCGCGCGCCGGCTCAACCAACTGGGCGCGGACGTCGTGTTCTCGACCATGCAGGTGATGGGGTCCACCGGGCGGCACTACAAGCTGATCCTGACCCTGCACGACCTCATCTACTACGACCACCCGACTCCCCCACGGGATCTGCCGGCCGTGGTGCGCGGCGCCTGGCGCCTGTATCACAAGGCGTATTGGCCACAACGCGTCCTGCTCAACCGGGCAGATGCCGTGGCCACGGTCAGCCGAACCACCGCCGAACTCATCGCGGAGCACCGGCTGACGCGTAAACCGGTCCACGTGATCGGCAATGCCGCCACTCCCCCGGCCGCCCTGCCACAGCGGGCCCAGGGTGATACGGCCAGGTCATTGGTCTACATGGGCGCCTTCATGCCGTACAAGAACGTCGAGACCATCGCCATGGCGATGCCCTTGTTGCCGGGCTGGACATTGCACCTGACGTCGAAGATCTCCCCGGTCCGGGAGGCCGAGTTGGCCCGCCTGGCCGGCCCCGCTGCCCACATCGAGTTCCACCACGGGGTCAGCGATGAGGAATACCATCGGCTGCTCGATTCCGCCACGGCGCTCGTCAGCGCCTCCCGCGCCGAGGGTTTCGGCCTGCCGGTGGTCGAGGCGCTGAGCCGAGGACTACCCGTGCTGTTGAGCGAACTGCCGATCTTCCGTGAGATCGCCGGTCCGGCCGGCGTCTACTTCGACCCGGACTCGCCCCGGTCCCTGGCCGCCGGCGCCAGACGCCTGGCCGATGCCGAAACCTGGTTACGGCTCTCGCAACTGGCGCCGGGGCAGGCTGCCACCTTCTCCTGGGAGGAATCGGCCCGACGACTGCTAGACCTGGCGCGCGAGCTCACGAACGGATAATGGGAGTAACGGCATCTTCGGATTCCGGCCGCAGCCGGCTCCGAACCCGGCAGCTCTCGAGTATCGAACTGGAAGTGGGAATATGGTCAAGCGCGACTCCGAACGCCGCAGAAGGATAGAGAGCGTCCGTGGGGCATCGGGGGCCGGTGCGACTCCCGATGTCAGTGGGGATCCTGACGACTCCGCCCGACGTGGTCCGTCCGCTCCCAGCCAGGTCGAGATCTGGAAGTCCGCCATGGTCAACAGCGCAGTGGAGCAGGCCATCGCCCGTGGAGAATTCGATGACCTGCCCGGACTCGGAAAGCCGTTGCCCGGCCTCGACGGGCGTCGTGACCCGGACTGGTGGATCAAGGGAAAGCTCGCCGACGAGGACATCCGTGGCGTCGGCCCCGCCGCACTCACTCTGCGTCAGGAGGCCGCCGATCTTCGCGGCAGGCTCGACGCGGTCGACGACGAAGACGAGGTCCGCAAGCTGCTCGAGGACTTCAACCGGAGGGTCCGCGATGCAGGGCTCGATCCGCACACCGGGCATCTGGTCGTCACCCCGATGCGTCGGGTCGAAGAAGAGATCGCAGCCTGGCGCAGTAGGCGCGCCTGAACCCCGGCCGCTCAGTCGACCGACCAGCCCCAGGCGTCTAAGTACCAGTGCTCGGAACGGTACTGCAGGGATGCATAATTGCAGTTCTTCAAGGCGCCTAACTGCCCCAGGGGTCCGTCGGAGTCCAGTCCCAGGAACATCTGGGTGGCGCCGCGAATCACCGCGCCGTGAGCCACGATCGCCACCACATCGTCATCGGCGCAGGTCTTGAGCAGGGTCCCAACCGTCGAGTAGACACGGCTGCCCGCCTCCTGCAGGGATTCCCCACGCGGCGGTCGAACGTCGCGCCCGGCGTTCCACAGCGCGAATTCCGCAGGCCAGCGCGGCGCGATCTCATCGCGGGTCAGGCCCTCCCAATCGCCCACTCCCACCTCACGCAGACCTGCATCGGTCACCGGCTCCAACCCGATGGCCCCGCCGATCGCCCGGGCGGTCTCATGAGCGCGGGACAGATCGGAGCTGAATAGGCGGGTGATACCGCGCCCCGCCAGATGGGTCGCGACGGCTTGGGCCTGGCCCCGGCCCGTCGCGTCCAGCGGGATATCCGCCTGGCCCTGGAAGCGACGCTGGAGATTATATGCGGTCTGCCCGTGACGGACCAGGAACACACGCTTAGGCATGATCGTCCGCTTTAGTCTGCGGTAGCCCCAGATCGGCGGTGACGTCGATCGTCGGGCAGTCCTTCCACAGGTTCTCCAGGCCATAGAACTCCCTATCCTCGGCAGCGAAGACGTGGACGATCAGGTCGCCGAAGTCCAACAGCACCCAGTGTCCCTCGCCCTTGCCCTCGCGCAGGCGCGCACGCTGCCGGCATTCCTTCAGCAGCGCTTCCTCGATCCCATCGACCACGGCGTTGACCTGCCTGTCGTTGTCGGCCGAGGCGATGAGGAAAACATCTGTGATGTAGAGCTGGTCGCTGACGTCGATGGCCACGATTTCGGTGGCGAGCTTGTCGGCAGCTGCCCTGGCTGCGATATGCGTCAGTTCCAGGGCGTTTTCGGTCGCGGTCACGCGATACCTTCCGGTTGTAGAGTCATTCGGTTCCGATACCCGGTCTGGGTCCGGCGGTTTACGGGTTAGAAGAGCATGGTCAGGGCCACCACGATGAGAGCGATCGCGACGACCAGGGCCGCGCCGAGGAAGATGAACGGTGTCCAGCTGAAGTGTTCGCCCATCAGGACCTCACCATCGGCATGTGTGACATCCGAGGCCCGCATGGGAGTGCCGGGAATCGAACCGGCGGGTGCGTCTTCCGGCCAGACCTCGTCCGTGATCTCGGCCTCGTCGTCGGAATGCTGGGCTGCGCGTACCGTCTCAATCGGCATCGTCTGCGGATGCGAGCCCAGGTCGCGCAGCTCTCCCGGCTCACCGGCTGTGTTCTTCTCGTCGCCCGAGACTACCTTGATCGCTTGAGATGAGGGAGGAGCGACGACGGGTGCTCTGCGCGGTTTGCGCGGTCCGCGGTCCATTCCGGCGGCGGTCTGCGCCTTCTTCGGTGCCGGCTCTTCTGACGGACGACCGGCAGCCGAGGCCTCCGGCTCGCTCGCCTTCTCCACCGGATCCGGCGCCTGCTGCGCCGGTTTGGGTGCTGGTTTCGGCGTGGGAGCCGGGTCGGGCTCGGGGCGTGCCGGCTCCGGCTGCGCCGCGGGTTTCGGTGCCGGCTTTGAAGTCTCCGCCTTCGGTTCGTCCACCGGGGCCTTCGCAGCCGCGGCGGGAACCGCCTTCGATTCTGGAGGGATAACCGGCTGAGCGGGTTTGGACGCGGTGGGTTCGGCCGGCTTGACCGATGGCTTCGGCTTGGCCTGTTGCTTGGGCGTGGCCGGCTCGTCCCGGCCGCTCGGCTTCGCCGGTTGCGCGGGCTCGGCCGACTTGTCGACGGGGGCTGCGGCAGGTGTTGCCGCCTTCCCCTTCGGACCAGGGGCCTGCGCCGTACGAGGCGCCGGATCGACCGGTGCATCGGCATGCGTGGCGATGGGCCGCAGGGTGTTCACCGGCGGGAGGTCGCCGGTTGCGACATCACTCGGATCCTCGGCCAATCCGTGCTCGCGCAGATAGCGGCGTCGCTCCGCGCGGCTGGCGAACACCGGTTCCTCGGCGGGTACCGCGGGTTCTGCAGGGTCAGCCGGAGCTGCGGGCGCGGCGGATGCTGCCGGCGATACGAACTCGGCACGGCCGGTCGGAGTGTCCCCGGGCATGGCAGCCGGAGGCTCGGCGGGGGCCGTGGGCTTCGCCTCCTCATGGCTCACCAGGGGTCGGGCTGCCGAGGGAGGGACCGATGTCCCGCCTGGGGCCTCGGCGACGCCTGCCGTCGAGTCCCCGTGTGTGGCGTCGAACTCGGCCTCAGCGGCCCGACGCTCTGCTTCGCGTCGTTCCCGGCGCGTCAAGAACTGCTCAGCCATGGGTACTCCTGTTGTACAGATTGTGTTTGGCGATGTGCTGTACCACCCCGTCGGGCACCAGGTACCAGACCGGCAGTCCCGCCTCCACCCGGTCTCGACAGTCCGTCGACGAGATGGACAGCGCCGGGATCTGCAGCAGGCTCAATCGTTCGCTGGGCAGACCATGACCGTCGAGTTCATGACCCGGCCTGCTCACCCCGACGAAATTGGCCAGTTCGAACAACGCCTCCACGTTCTTCCAGGTCAGGATCTGCGCCAGGGCGTCCGCTCCGGTAATGAAGAACAGTTCGGCATCGTCCCCGTAGACACAGCGCAGATCGCGCAGGGTGTCGATGGTATACGTCTGGCCGGGCCGCTCGATGTCGACGCGTGACACCGTGAAACGCGGGTTCGAGGCGGTGGCGATCACCGTCATGAGATACCGATGTTCCGAGTCGGTCACATTGCGGTCCGCCTTCTGCCACGGATGGCCGGTGGGCACGAAAACGACCTCGTCCAGGTCGAATCTTGCCTGGACTTCGCTGGCGGCCACGAGGTGTCCGTTGTGGATCGGATCGAACGTCCCGCCCATCACCCCGATCCGGCGTTTCCTGTCTGTCATATCAGTGACGGTACGAGATGCCCTTCCACGACATCGTCACAAACAGGCTCAGCAGGAAAACAGCGGCGGCTACACCGGCATAGACATACGGGGACACGGGCAATTCGACGGCGTGTTCACTGTGTTCGGCTGCTGCCAGCAGGATCGCGGTCTTCACGTGGGGCTCCTCTTTCGGTTACGGTCGCCCGCACGGTGCGGGCTTCATATCGATCTTATTGTGTCACCGACGAGATTACGAACGCCGGGGCGGGTGTCACTCGCGGACTTGGCCGGAACCGCGCATGACCCATTTCACAGTCGTCAGGGCGCGCAGGCCCATTGGCCCGCGCGCGTGCAGCTTCTGGGTCGAGATCCCCAGTTCGGCTCCCAGTCCGAACTCCTCTCCATCGGTGAAGCGGGTGGAGACATTGACTCCCACTGCGGCGGCGTCGACCGCGGAGACGAAAGCGTCGGCATTGGCCATATCGTTGGTGACGATGACCTCGGTGTGTCCCGAGGAATACGACCGGATGTGTTCGATCGCCTCATCCAGCCCCGCTACAATCTTCACCGCGATCTCCAGCCCCAGGTACTCCTTGGCCCAGTCCCGCCGTGCAACCCTGCGGATCGCGACCCCGTCCGGAGCCAGCTCGGCGACATCGGGCCCCGCGTGGACGACGACTCCGCGTTCACTCAGCGCGCCCAGGAGCTTGGGCAGCACGCGCTTCGCCGCCTTCTCGTGGACGAGCAGGGCCTCGACCGAATTGCACACGCCCGGCCGTTGCGTCTTCGAGTTGACGACGATGTTCGTGGCCATGCGCACAGGTGCCGACTGGTCAACGAATATGTGGACGTTTCCGACCCCGGTTTCGATGACCGGCACGATCGATTCGCGCACGACAGTGGAAATCAACTCGGCACCGCCACGGGGAATCAGCAGATCGACGTAGTCGCGTGCCGTCATCAACACCCTGGCGCCGTCCCTGCCCCATTCATCGACCGAGGACAGCGCCTCCTTCGGCAGACCCACCGCAACGATCGCCTGACGCATGAGTTCGAGCAGCAGGGAATTGGACGACTTCGCAAGATTGCCCCCGCGCAGCACTGCCGTGTTCCCAGATTTCAGGGCGAGTGCGGCGATATCGACCGTGACGTTGGGCCTGGCCTCGTAGATCGCGGCCACCAGCCCCAACGGAACCCGCTCCTGATAGAGCTGGATTCCATTGGTCAGGGTCCGGCCCTCCACCAGTTCTCCCACCGGATCGGGCAGCGCCGCCACGGTGCGCACCGAGTCGACGATGTTGGCGATCCGCTGTTCGTCGAGTGCCAACCGGTCCAGCGACGACTGCGGAATCTCCTTGCCCCTGGCCATGACCAGGTCCTCGGCGTTGGCCGCCAGCAGATCCTCGGTGTGTTCCTCGAGGTTGACCGCGATCGCCTCCAATGCGGCATCGCGCACCTTCGCCGAGGTTCCGGCGAGCACCGGGGCGACCGCTTTGGCCGCGGCGACCACCCGAGTCACCGCGCGCACGGTCTTCGGATGAATCTCCGCCTGGGTTGAAGTCATCGCATCCCCTTCGTCTAGAACACTGCGTCGGTCAGGACCAGATCGTTGCGGTGCACGACCTCCTTGCGGTAATCGCCCCCATACGCCTGGCCCAGTTCGTCTGTGGACATGCCGTACATCCGCGGCAGTTCCACCGCGGCGAAGTTCACCATACCGCGGGCCAACAACTGTCCGCGAGGCCCGACGATGTCAATCGGGTCACCCGCTTCGAAGGCCCCGTCGACGTCTGTAACACCGGCCGCCAGCAGCGAGGAACCATTGTGCAGGGCCTTTGCCGCGCCCGCGTCGACTCGCACGGACCCGTGGGTGTCGGCCAGGTGCGCCAGCCACAACAGCCGCGTCTGGCGTCGCTTGTGGGTCACACCGAAATAGGTTCCCAAGTCGGCTCCGGTCAGCGCCCCCTCGAGGTTGGCAGCGCTGGTGAGCACTGTGGGGATACCGGAGTCCGCGACCATGGTCGCAGCCCGCACCTTCGAGGTCATTCCGCCCGATCCGACGCCCGCACGCCCCGTTCCCCCGATCCGCAGACCGGAGGTCGCTGCGGCATCGGCAACGAATGGCACCCGGGCCGAGCCCGGGACCTCCGGCGGTGCGGTGTAGAGGGCGTCGACGTCCGAGAGCATGACGAGCGCATCCGCATGGGCCAGCTGAGCAACCAGTGCGGAGAGCCTGTCGTTATCGCCGAACCGGATCTCCTGCGTGGCCACCGCGTCGTTCTCGTTGACGATGGGCTGGACTCCCATTGCCAGCATCCGGTCCAGGGCCCGCTGGGCATTGCGGTACTGCGTGCGGCGGATCAGTTCGTCGGTCGTCAACAACACCTGGGCCGTGACGGTGCCGAATTCGTCGAAGACCCGGCGGTAGGCGCTCATCAGCTGGGTCTGTCCCACTCCGGCCGCCGCTTGTTGCGTGGCCAAGTCCTTCGGCCGGGCGGCCAGCCCCATCGGCTCCAGGCCCGCGGCGATAGCACCGGAGGACACCACGATGATCTCGCGTCCCGTGGCCGCAGCCCGGCCCACGCTGCGGGCGAATGCCTCGAGCAGACCGACGTTGAGGCCGCCGGCCAAGCTCGTCAGGGAGGACGAGCCGATCTTGACGACCAATCGCTTGGCCTGCGCGATGGCCCGCCTGGCTCCGGTGTAGTCCACCGGGGTCACAGCCGGTCGTCCCCGTCCGTGTCCGGCCCCGTGACGATCGGCACGCCGTGCTCGTCGCGGGCGCCATTCATATCGGCGGTATAGCCGCCCCGGCCCAGCTTCTGATCCTCCTGGCGCTCGCCTTCGAGTTCCGCGCGGGCCGCGGCCTTGGCGTCCATCCTCTCGTGGAAGGCCTCCTTGCGCTCGCGGCGGGAGGCCCTGGCCGTCTCGTGGTCCTCAACGCGCAGATCGGTCCCGCGCGAACCCAGCAGTTCGGCCCCTCCGACCATCGTGGGATCCCAGTCGAAGACGACGCCGTCGCCCTCGCCGATGACCACGGTGGATCCGGCGATCGCACCGGCGCGGAACAGCTCGGTCTCCACGCCCAAGCGCTCCAGGCGGTCGCCCAGATAGCCGACCGCCTCGTCATTGGCGAAATCGGTCTGGATGACCCAACGCTCCGGCTTATCCCCCAGGATCCTGAACAGCTCGCCGTCGGAGGTGTGTTCACGGTGCACTTCGAAGCCCTTGTCATCCACCGCGATCGGTCGGATCACGGTGCGCACCGGCTCCGGCGCAGTCTCCTCGCGGCGCTTGCGCTCGGCGGCGACCAGTTCCGCCATGGCGAACGACAGCTCCCGCAGGCCCAGGTGGCTCACGGCCGACACTTCGAAGGTGCGCCACCCGGCGGCCTCGAGTTCGCCGCGGACCATATCGGCCATGTCCCGTCCATCGGGCACGTCCACCTTGTTCAGGGCCACCAGCTTGGGCCGCTGCGTCAGCGGCAGCAGCTCCGATCCCTCGGCTGCGATATCGACGGAGTACGCCGCCAGTTCATCTTCGATGGTCTGCAAATCGCCCACCGGGTCGCGTTCGGGGTCCCAGGTCGCCATATCGATGACGTGGACCAGCGCCGCACAGCGTTCGACGTGGCGCAGGAATTCCAGACCCAGGCCCTTGCCCTGGCTGGCACCCGGAATCAGTCCGGGCACGTCGGCCACGGTGAACCGGACGTCGCCTGCCTGCACCACGCCCAGATTGGGCACCAGTGTGGTGAATGGGTAGTCCGCGATCTTGGGCCGGGCCGCGGACAGGGCCGCGATCAGGCTGGATTTGCCCGCCGAGGGGAAGCCGATCAGCGCGACGTCGGCCACGGACTTGAGCTCGAGGACGATATCGGCCTCTTCGCCCGGCTCCCCGAGCAGGTGGAACCCCGGGGCCTTGCGCTTGGTCGAGGCCAGGGCCGCGTTACCCAGTCCCCCGTGGCCCCCTGCCGCGGCCACATAGCGGGTGCCCGGCTCCACCAGGTCGGCGAGGACATCTCCGTCCAGGGTCTTGACCACGGTGCCGACGGGAACCGGCAGCACCAGGTCGGGGGCGTTGGTGCCGTGGTAGAAGCCACCGCGACCGATCCCACCGTGTTCGGCCTTCTTATGTGGGCTGCGGTGGTAGGGCAGCAGAGTCGTCGTCTGGTCATCCACGACCAGCACGATGTCACCGCCGTTGCCACCGTTGCCGCCATCGGGTCCGCCCAGGGGCTTGAACTTCTCGCGCTTGATCGAGGTGCACCCGTCCCCGCCTCGTCCGGCGAAGATGTGCAGGGTCACTCGGTCGACGAATTCTGTGGCCACCGTTGTCACTTCCGTTGTGCTGCGGATACAGCGTGGATTGCTGGAGAATAAAGAAGTGTGGGGTGAGACGCCCGCGGCGACTCACCCCACACTGAAACCGTTATGGCCGAGTTGTTCAGCCCGCGGCGTTGATGTTGACGATCTTGCGACCGTTGCGCGCGCCGAATTCGACGGTGCCCGCGGACAGGGCGAACAGGGTGTCGTCGCCGCCACGGCCCACGTTCTCACCGGGGTGGAACTTGGTGCCGCGCTGACGGATCAGGATTTCTCCGGCCTTGACGGTCTGGCCGCCGAAACGCTTGACGCCCAGGCGCTGTGCGTTGGAATCACGACCGTTGCGAGTGGAGCTCGCGCCCTTCTTATGTGCCATTGTGTCTAACTCCTCGGATGAAAAACTTACTTGATGTCGGTGATCTTCAGGCGGGTGAGGTCCTGGCGGTGGCCCTGACGCTTCTTGTAACCCGTCTTGTTCTTGTACTTCTGGATCACGATCTTGGGACCGCGAAGTTCATCGACGATCTCAGCGGTGGCCTTCATCTTGGCGAGCTTGTCGGCCTCGTGCGTGACGGTCTCACCGTCGACGTGCAGGACCAGGTCGAGTTCGACCTTGTCACCGGCTTCGCCCTTGACTCGGTTGACTGTGATGATGTCGCCAACGCTCACCTTTTCCTGGTGACCGCCGGCACGGACGATAGCGTATGCCATGTTCGAACCCTTCCGTTCTCTGCGCGCAGCCGGGTGCTGCTCACGACTTCGTTGTTCGGCGACTCTGGCTTGGCCCCGTCCACCAGATGGCGGGCGGCCCCATTACGAGACAGAAATCAGCCAGGTGTTATCCACACCAGCATCCTATTTTAGCCGGACCCCCGACACCGAGTCAAAGGCTTCAGGTGTGCCGAGTATCACGCAGACGTCGGATTCGAAAGCTGCCCGGCGCTCAGCCGGCGCGCTTGGCCTCGGCGATGCGCTCATGACGGTGAATGACCTCCGCGACGATGAACGCAAGGAACTTCTCCGCGAATTCGGGGTCCAGATCGCTGTCCTCTGCCAGCCTGCGCAGGCGCGCGACCTGGCGCGCCTCGCGCGCGGGATCGGCCGCAGGCAACTCAACCGTCGCCTTGAGCTCTCCCACCGCCTCAGTGAGCCGGAAACGCTCGGCCAGGATGTGGATGAGGGCTGCATCGATATTGTCGATGCTGGCGCGCAGGGCCAACAGTTCCGCGGGGATCTCTTCACTCATGGTCCCATCCTAATGCGGCCGGCCCGCCCGGTCCGTCCACATGGTAGACGGTCCGGGCGGGCCGGGCCAGCGGCGACCGCGGTCACTCACCGCAGGCGGCGCATCGGTCAGTCCTGGCCGATGATGAGGAAGCCCGTGGTGACGGGCTCGGATTCCGGAGCAGCCACCGGCTGCTTGCGCGGCGCGCGCTTGACGGGCCTCTTCGGCGCCGCCTCGGCAACCTGCACCTTCGTGGTCTGCTCCCCGCCGATCATCAGCGGAGCCGGACCCTTCGGCTGCTCGGGCTCTGGTTCCGCGACCGGCTCGGGCGTCGCCTCGACCACGGGCGCCGATTGCTCGGCCGGTGCCGCATCCGCAGCGGGCGTGGACTCGGACACTGGAGCGTCGAACAGCGGTGCCGGAGCCTCGTCCGCCTTCTTCCTACGCGAGCGGCGGGTCCGCTTGGGCTTCGCCTCCGCCTGCGGTGCGGCGGGTTCCTCTGCGGCAGGGGCGGCCGGTTCCCCGCCCGCGTCCTCTGCCTTCTTGATCGTCGCCTTGGCGATCGCCGCCATTGCATTGCGCGATTCCGCGCTGCGGCTGGCCTCGACCTCGTCATGCACGGGTTCCGGCGCGGGCTCCGCCTGCTTGCGCTCGTGCTTCTTGTCGTGGTGGCCGTCCTTGGCCTTGCGGGACTTGAACTTCTTGGCATTGGGATCCGGTTCGGTCCCCGGCAGCATCAGACCCCGCCCGGTGAAGTCCTCGCCGGCTGCTGCGAAGCCCTCCGCCAGCCCGGTGCCGATGCGCTTGCGGGTCATCTGCACCAGCCCCAGCGAGGTGACCTCCGCGACCTGGTGCTTGGTCCGGTCGCGGCCGAGGCACTCCACCAGCCGGCGGACCACCAGGTCGCGGTTGGCCTCGAGCACCATGTCGATGAAGTCGACGACGATGATCCCGCCGATGTCGCGCAGGCGCAGCTGGCGGATGACCTCCTCGGCCGCTTCCAGGTTGTTCTTCGTCACCGTCTCCTCGAGGTTGCCTCCCGAACCGGTGAACTTGCCCGTGTTGACGTCGATGACCGTCATCGCCTCGGTCCTGTCGATCACCAGGGATCCGCCGCTGGGCAGATGAACGAGCCGATTGAGCGCCTTCTCGATCTGTTCGTCGACGCGATAGTGAGCGAAGATGTCCTCCTCGCCCTCATAGTGCTTGAGGCGTTCGGCCAGATCGGGGGCGACCGTCTCGACGTACTCGTGGATCTCGTCCTCGACCTTGTCACCCGATACCACCAGTTCGGCGAAGTCCTCGTTGAACACATCGCGGACGATCCGCAGGATCATGTCCGGTTCACTGTAGAGCAGCGCAGGCGACAGCACCTTGGTCGACGTCGTCTTCGCCTCGATCTTCTCCCAGCGCTTCGAGAGCCGCTCGACGTCGTGGCGCAGTTCCTCCTCGGCCGCGCCCTCGGCCGCGGTGCGCACGATGACACCGGAACCGGTGGGCACGATCTCCTTGAGCAGCTTCTTGAGGCGGTGGCGTTCCACATCCGGCAGTTTGCGCGAGATACCGGTCATCGTGTTGCCGGGTACGAATACCAGGAAGCGCCCCGGCAGGGAGATCTGCGCGGTCAGGCGGGCCCCCTTGTGCCCGATCGGGTCCTTGGTCACCTGTACCAGCACGGAATCACCGGGTTTGAGCGCCAGCTCGATCCGACGCGGCTTGCCGTCCATTCCGAGGGCGTCCCAGTTCACCTCACCGGCGTAGAGCACGGCATTGCGGCCCTTGCCGATGTCGATGAATGCCGCCTCCATGCTGGGCAGCACGTTTTGCACCTTGCCCAGGTAGACATTGCCGATCAGCGATGCCTGGGCCCGGTCCTCGGATAGGTAGTGTTCAACCGCGATACCGTCTTCGAGCACGACCAGCTGGGTCCGACCATCCTGCCGACGCACCAGCATTTTGCGCTCCACGGATTCACGTCGGGCCAGGAACTCGGCCTCCGTGATCAGCGGGCGGCGCCGACCGGCGGCCCTGCCCTCCTGGCGGCGCTGCCGCTTGGCCTCGAGGCGGGTCGAGCCCTTGACACCGGTGACCTCGTCACTGCGGGCCGAGGCGCCGCTCCGGTCGCGTTCGCGCCGACGGTGCCGGCGGCGACCCGAACCACTGTCCTCGTCGGCGGGCTTGTCCGCCTTGGAATCCTTATCGCCCTTGCCTTCCTTGGCCTCCGCGGGGTCCTTGTCCGCGTGTTGTTCGGCGGCGGGCTCGTCCCCGTCGCCGGTATTCTCACCCTGGTTCTCGTCCTCGGCGCGATCGCGCTTGGACCGCCGCCCACGACCCCCACGGCGACGCTTCTTGGCGCCCAGGGAGTCCTCGGCGTCGTCTTGTCCGGCACTTTCGGCGTCCTCGCCCTCGTCGGTCTCGACCGCGGGCTCCGTTTCCTCCTCCGCCGGCGACCAATCGGGGTCGGCGAGCTCACCGAGCTCGACCTGCGGGGCCTGGAACAGCAGTCCAGGGTCGGCTACAGTCGGCGCGGGTGCCTCCGGCGGTTCCGGCGTCTGGGCCCGGGCAGCGGAGAACGAGAAGGGGTTGTAGTCGTCGAAGGACTCCGGCTGGAGCACTCCAGCGGCTTCCTCCGTCTCCTCGTCCACCCGCTGTGGGGTCGGGGCCGCCGAGAAATTCAACATACCCACCCCGAAGGCAGGACCGGAATCCGCGTCGGGCAGTGTGATCCCGGCGGCGCGCTGCGCCCGTTCATCGGGCTGCGCATCCGGTTCCATGTCATCGTCGTCTTCGCGCAGCGTCGCCGCGGCAGCGGAAATGCGGTCCAGTCTTGCCCGCACATCATCGTCGACCTGGTGTTCGTCGGCTGCCTGCTGTGAGTGGGCCTTGAGGTCCGCAAGGTCGGCCAAGATGCCCGCCGTCGGGTCCTGGATCTCTTCGTCATTCGACATTCAATTGCTCCTGTCCCCCATACGGATCCCCGCCCGCACCGATGCGGATCATCCGGGAGGATGCCTACGATCCATCGGCCGATGGATCAAAAGTCAAGTCTGCGGCCGCAGCTTTCATCAAGCTCGCGCCAACGTGAGTCTGCGCGGTAGCCCTGCGGCCCGCCTCGGCTTCGACCTGTCGTGGACAACCACGGCGAGGTGGAGACGGTCTGCCCCGCGGTGCGTGCGGAGCCGATGCACCAATTATTGCACAGTGGTCCCTTAGCGTTCCCTAAGAGTGGCGCGTGTCATTGTGTGAGAGGACCGCCAGGGACCACAATGGGATGGTGAAAGACGAACCCGCGACATCTGCACCGGCCGCTGAACTCAGCGATGAAGAACTCGAGGAACTGATCCGTCCCAGGGCCTGGTTCCTGAACCAGCGGGCCATGGGCTGGTTCCTCATCGTCACCGCCATGATCGGTTTCTACTCCTCATTCGACCTGTCTGTGGAGAAGGTCAAGAAGCTCGAAGATCCCGGCCGTATCCTGTCCTGCGATTTCAATCCGTTCTTCTCGTGCGGCTCCGTGATGACCCATCCCGGCGCCCAGCTCTTCGGCTTCCCCAACCAGTTCCTGGGAATCGCAGCCTTCATCTTCCCGCTGCTGCTCGGAGTCCTGCTGGTATCCCGGACCGCACTGCCCTCCTGGGTGATGGTCGGGCTGAACATCGGGCTGTTGGGCGGAACGGCGCTGTGCACTTTCCTGTTCATCTACTCGATCTTCATCATCGGGGTGGGTTGCCCCTGGTGCATTGTCGTGTGGACCGTGACGATTCCCCTGTTCTGTGTGACCACCGGCTACAACACCCTGACGGGCGCCTTCGGCCAGGGCCTGCGCGACAGCCTGACCGCCCGCATGTTCGCCAAGCACTCCCTGGAGATCGGCGTTCTGTGGATGGTCGTCGTCTATGGACTCATCGTCGTGAAGTTCTGGCAGTTCTTCTCGAATCTGTTCTGATTGCCAACGGCCCCGGCCCTTCATTCTGTTCGCTCAGGCGAACCAGATCGCGATCTCACGTTCAGCGGCCTCTGGCGAGTCGGAACCGTGGACGATGTTCTGCTGCACGTTCAGGCCCCAGTCGCGGGCCAGATCGCCGCGGATCGTCCCGGGCGCTGCTGCCGTCGGATCGGTCGCCCCCGCCAACGAACGGAAACCGGGGATGACGCCCTCGCCTTCGGCGATGAGCGCGACCACGGGGCCCGAGCTCATGAACTCGACCAGCGGAGCGTAGAAGGGCTTGCCCTCGTGCTCGGCGTAGTGGGCGGCCAGTTGCTCGGAAGTCGCGGTGACCATGCGCAGATCTGCCAGGGTGTATCCCTTGGTTTCGATCCGGCGCAGGACCTCTCCGACCAGTCCGCGGCGGACGCCGTCGGGCTTGACGAGTACCAGGGTGCGTTCTGTCATGTGTTCTTTCCTTTACAGTCGTTTTACTCTGTTCGGGCAGCCGAAGGGGCAACCCGATTGTCCGTACGGGCCCTTCAGCCCTCCATATCAGCCGGCGGTTGGACGTACCCGTGTTCGGCGATCCAGGCGGTCGCCTCACGATCGATCCGTCTGCCCCAGTACACGGCCGTGCCCCACATGATCCCGAAGACCACCAGGACGACCAGCAGCCCGGGCATCACGATCGCCGACAGGCCGATGAGCACCTGTACGGCCCAGCCCAGCGCGATTCCGATCCCGGGTGCGCCCGCTTTCTTGGGCATGGTGATCATCGCCAGAATGCACACGACCGTGATGAGGACGGCCCCGCCGATGATCCAGCTCAGCGGCACCGGCCGCAGGCCATAGCCCACCAGGACCGCCAGGTAGAGCACCAGGACCTCGCTGACGAGCACGGTGCCCCCGAGCATCGGCAACTTGGATTTCAGCGGTTTGCGCAGCTTGCCACCCGTCGGCTGTGCGCCGTCTGCGGTGTCGCTCATACCTCGTCCGCCTTGCCCAGTAGGGTGCGTGCCTCCGCAACCGTGGCCAACGAGCCGGTGACCACGATGCCCGTGCCCGGTTCGGCGTCCGCCGCGACGATGTCGAGGGCGCGCATCAGTGCCTCATTCATGTTCCCCGCCACGACGATATCGTCCTCGTCCCACCATTCGGCGGCGAAGACGGCCAGTTCGTCCGCCGGCAGCGCCCGCGGATTCAGCGCCGCGGTGACGACGACGGTGTCGGCGAAGCGATGGACGTACTCCAGCACGCCATGGGGGTCCTTATCGGCGAACATCGCCACGACCGCCACCACCCGGCGGAAGTCGAAGGCCTCCTCCAGGGTTTCGGCCAGCACTGCGGCCGCCTGCGGATTATGAGCGCCGTCGACGATGATCGTCGGGTCCGCGCGCACCGTCTCGACTCGCCCCGGCGAGGTCACCTGGGCGAAGCCACGGCCCACCAGCTCGAGGTCCAGCGGCTGATCCACGGTGAGGAAGCGTTCGACGATCGCCAGGGCCACCGCCGCGTTCTCCGCCTGGTGTGCTCCGTGCAGGGGCAGGAAGATGTCCTCGTAGACGCCGTGGGTCGTGCGGATCGTGATGAGCTGGCCGTCCACGGCACGCTGCCTGTCGGCCAGTTCGAAATCCCGGCCCAACCAGGCCGATTCCACTCCGCGCTCGGAGACCTGGCGAGCCAGTTCCGCCGTGGCCTCCTCGTCCTGACGGCCGATCACCGCGACGGGCTCCGGCGCGGGACTCGGGTCGACGGTCCGGTCGAGGATCCCCGCCTTGGTCGCGGCGATCTCGGTGACGGTATCGCCCAGGAACTGCATATGGTCCAGTCCGATGGGCGTGAAACCGCAGACCTGTGCATCGGCGACGTTCGTCGAATCCCACTGGCCCCCCATCCCGACCTCGAGCACGTAGACGTCGACGGGGGTGTCGGCGAAGACGGCGAAGGCCAGGATCGTCAGTACCTCGAAATAGGTCAGCGGCGGGCGCGCGGCCTCGGCCAGTTCACCGTCGACGATGAGCAGGTAGGGCTCGACCTCGTCGTAGATCCGCACGAAGTCCGCGTCCGCCACGGGCGCGCCGTCCACGCTGATCCGTTCGGTCAGCTTGTGCAGGTGCGGGCTGGAGAACCGGCCCACGCGGATGTCGGCGGCGGCCAGCAGGGATTCGACCATGCGCACGGTCGTGGTCTTGCCGTTGGTGCCGGTGACGGTGATCGCCGGGGCCGCAGTGTGGATATCTCCCAGCAGCTCGCAGGCCCGCCGGGTCGCGTCCAGGCGCAGTTCGACCTGGGTCTCCCCCGCCCTGGCCTGCAGTGCGGTGAGCACCCGGACCAGCTCGGCCTCGCCGGGCTCATCCACGGAGTTCTCAGTCATTCTTCTCCACCTTGATCTGCACGCCGGAGGCCACGTCCTTGGCCTCGAACACACCGGTACCGGAGGGTTCCTCTGTGCTGGTCGTCAGCTCCACGGCCAGGGTCTCCTCGCGGATCAGCCCGGCGTGCGCCTCGACGGCCGCGCGGATCTGCGCCGGCCCGGACAGCACCACGCGGATCCGGTCTGAGACGTTGAGGTCCAACTGCTTGCGCACGTTCTGGATCGCCCGCACGGTATCGCGGGCCACGCCCTCGGCCTCGAGTTCCGGGGTCAGCTGCGTGTCCAGGGCGACGAAGCCCGAGTCGGTCGTGGCCATGACGGTACCCTCGGTGGCAGCCGAGGCGACGGACTCCAGGGTGTATTCGCCCTCGACCAGTTCGATCCCGCCGGAGGTCACGGTGCCATCCGCGGCGATCCGCCAGTCGCCGGTCTTCGAGCCCTTGATCGCGTGCTGGACGTTCTTGCCCAGTCGGGGGCCGGCGGCGCGGGCGTTGACTGTCAGCTTGGTCTCCAGGCTGAAACCGGCCTCGGCGGCCTGTTCGAGTGCCATCACCGTGACGTTCTTGAGGTTGAGCTCATCGGCGATGATCGTGGTGAAGTCGGCGCCCAGCTCCAGATCGCTGGCCACCGTCAGGGAGTTCAAGGGCAGGCGGACGCGCAGCTTCTGGGCCTTGCGCAGGCTCGAACCCACCGAGCACACGGAGCGGGTGGCGTCCATGGCTGCGACCAGGTCCTCATCGGGGGCGAACAGCTGCGCATCCGGGTAGTCGGTCAGGTGCACGGACTCGGCGCCGGTCAGACCCCGGTAGATCTCCTCTGTGACGAAGGGCAGCAGAGGTGCCGCCACCCGCAGGAAGGCCTCCAGGCAGGTGTAGAACACGTCGAAGGTCTCGTGCGTATCCGCGGTGCCGTCCCAGAACCGGCGACGGGACCGGCGGACATACCAGTTGGTGAGCATGTCGAGGTATTCGCGCAGCGTCTGGCAGGCGGCCCAGACGTCGTACACGTCCATCTGCGCTTGGAAGTCGACGATCAGATCGTGGGTCTTGGCCAGCAGGTAGCGGTCCAGCACCTGGCTGGACTCATGGCGTTCCTTCGCCTGGTAGCCCTTGCCGCCGCCGACCGCATCCGCGGTGTTGGCGTAAGTGGCGAAGAAGTGCCAGGCGTTCCACAGCGGCAGGATGACCTGGCGGACGCCGTCGCGGATCCCCTGTTCGGTCACGATCAGGTTGCCGCCGCGCAGGATCGGGCTGGACATGAGGAACCAGCGCATCGCATCGGAGCCGTCACGGTCCAGCACCTCGTTGACGTCCGGGTAGTTGCGCAGGCTCTTGGACATCTTCTGACCGTCGGAGCCCAGCACGATGCCATGGCAGATGACATCCTTGAACGCCGGCTTCTCGAACAGGGCCGCCGCCAGCACGTGGAGCATGTAGAACCAGCCACGGGTCTGGCCGATGTACTCGACGATGAAGTCCGCCGGGTAGTGGTCCTCGAACCACTCTTTGTTCTCGAACGGGTAGTGGACTTGGCCGTAGGGCATCGAACCGGAGTCGAACCAGACGTCGAGGACGTCTGGGACCCGGCGCATCATCGACTGCCCGGTCGGATCGTCGGGATTGGGACGGACCAGGTCGTCGATATAGGGCCGGTGTAGGTTCGGCTGGCCGTCAGGGCCGGTGGGGATCGTCCCGAAGTCGCGTTCGAGATCCGCGAAGGAGCCGTAGACGTCCAGCCGCGGGTAGCGCGGATCGTCGGACTTCCACACCGGCACGGGCGAGCCCCAGAAGCGGTTGCGGGTGATCGACCAGTCGCGTGCGCCTTCGAGCCATTTGCCGAACTGGCCGTGCTTGACGTTGTCGGGGACCCAGGTGATGTCCTCGTTCGTCTTCAGCATCGTGTCCTTGAACGCGGTGACACGCACGAACCAGGAGGACACGGCCCGGTAGATCAGGGGGTTGCGGCAGCGCCAGCAGTGTGGGTAGCTGTGCTCGTAGGTCTCATGGCGCAGCAGCACAGCGTGGCGCCCGGCCATCGGACCGGTGTGGTGTTTGAGGTCGGCGATGATCGGCTTATTGGCCTCGAACACCTGCAGCCCGGTGTAGTCGGCGACGGTGGAGTCGAACTTGCCGGCGTCGTCGACGGGGCGCGCGGCCTCGATCCCGTAGGTGTCGGTCAGCGCCTTGTCCTCTTCACCGAAGGCCGGTGACTGGTGGACGATACCGGTGCCGTCGTCGAGCGTGACGAAGTCGGCCGACAGGATGGTGTGCATGGCGGAGCCGTAGCGCTCCTGTTGTCCTTCGAAGTAGCCGAAGGGCGGCTCATAGGACTTCCCCAGCAGTTCGGTGCCCGTGTAATGCCGCAGCACGGTGGGCTCCTCGCCCAGTTCGCGAGCGTAGTGGCCCAGCCGGGCCTCCGCCAGGATGAAGGTCTTGCCGGCGAATTCCTCCGGGGCACCCTCGCCGGGCTTGACCGCAACGTAGTCGAATGCCGGGTTGACGGCCACCGCCTGGTTGCTGGGCACCGTCCACGGGGTGGTCGTCCAGATCAGGACGTATTCGTCGTCCCCATCGGGTCCCGGCTCGCTCAACTTGTAGCCGATAGTCACGGCGGGGTCCTGGCGCAGCTTGTAGACGTCGTCGTCCATCCGCAGTTCGTGGTTCGACAGCGGGGTCTCATCGGACCAGCAGTAGGGCAGGACGCGATAGCCCTCGTAGATGTAGCCCTTGTCGAACAGGGTCTTGAATACCCACAGAACGGATTCCATGAAGGTGGGGTTGAGCGTCTTATAGTCGTTCTCGAAGTCGACCCAGCGGCCCATCCGGTTGACGTAGGCCTGCCATTCGTCGGTGTAGCGCAACACGGAGGCGCGGGCCGCGGCGTTGAACTTCTCGACGCCCATCTCCAGGATCTCGTCCTTGGTCTTCAAGCCCAGCTGGCGCATCGCCTCGAGTTCGGCGGGCAGGCCGTGGGTGTCCCAGCCGAAGCGCCGTTCGACGCGCTTGCCGCGCATCGTCTGGTAGCGGGGCACGACGTCCTTGACATAGCTGGTCAGCAGGTGGCCGTAGTGGGGCAGGCCGTTGGCGAAGGGCGGACCATCGTAGAAGACGAATTCGTTTTCCCCGTGGTCGCCGGCATCACGCTGGGCGATGGACTTCTTGAAGGTGTCCTCGGCCTTCCAGTAGTCCAGGATGCCCTCTTCCAGCTTGGGGAAGTCGGGGCTGGCTGCCAGGCCGAAGGCCGAAGTGCCGGCCTTGGGATAGTTGGTCTCAGTCATGAGCGTCCTTTGAGTTTGCGGGGCGACCGGGGCCGCCCCGTTTACGGTTATACCGTGCGAGGACGACATTGCTGCCGCGGTACCACCCCGCTTATCCGCCCCCGGACCCCATGGGGCACGCGCACGGATCGCTCAACAGGCTGTCACGGGCCCACCCGTCCGGTTCTACTGGGCAGGCGGCTCATTCGAGTCATCGACCCGCCCGGGATCCGCCCACCGTTCTTCCGAATGCTCCCCGGTGATGGCCGGATCACTGCACTCCTACTCTACTCCACTCATTCAAGTACCCGTCTCAATCACCCAGCAGTTCCTCCCAGCGGCCGGCGTCGAAACGTCTGGCCTGCGCCGTGCCCGACATGTGCCTGACCGCATTGTCGATCTTCGCCCGCCAGGCGGCGACGGCCGCGGCCGGGTCGCCGGCGCGCAGCGCGGTCAGTATCCGGGTGTCGTCGTATGCGATGCGTGCGGCCGCCGCCGCATAGTTCATCTTCAGGATCGCGATGAACACGTGCAGCCGCAGGCTGATGGCCGCGAAGGCCGCTCCGGTGTGGCCCAAACCCGCGGCCCGGGCACAGGCGGATTGAAAGGCCAGATCTGCACCGGCCACATGGTCCGGCCGGGACAGCGCCAGATGCCTCACCCGACCCAGCTCCGCTTCCAGCACTGCCAGGCTCCGCCCCTGCTCGGCGACCGACCGCGACCCGGTGTGCAGACCGGCGGCCAGGGCACGCAGCAGTACTGCACCCAGTTCGCGGCGGGCCGCATAAAGGTCAAGCACCTCCGCCGAGGTGACGGCGGGCAGGCGGACTCCGGCCGCGGTCTCCCGCACGATGGATTCGGCGCCCAGTTCAGTGATCGCCGCGGCCAGCTCCGCCCGACCCAGCCCCGTCAGCGACCGGAGCCGGGACCTGCCGATCAGGTCCCCGGCCTCCAGCCCGGCGTCGCGGATCTCGCGTTCCAGGGCTCGCACCAGGACCTGGGTCCGGGGCTGTCCGGCCACACCTTCTGAGTCTGAAATAGCGACTCCGGAAGTGGTGGGTGCCGCCGAGGCCGGTTCCACCGAGTCGGCCCGCCAGACGAAGACGCCGCGCGTCGACCTGCTGCCGCGGGCCACGGAGTTGAACAGGGCGGCCGGAATATGCCCGCATCGTCCCAGTTCCCCGGCCCAGGCCACGACCTCCACCCACGGCGCGCCCCGGTGCAGCAATACGGCGCCCAGCCCGCTTCGCATTCGGGCCAGGTGCGCAGCGGAATCCGGGGCCTCGGCCAGGGGCTCGAAGGCCAGCGCCACGCGTGGTCCGCGCACGCTGACCCCGACCAGTGCCGTGGCCCCGGAGCCGCCGTTGTTCTTACCGGCCCCTTGCAGGACCGACGAAGCAGCAGGAGCAGTGGTCGGCGCGAGGACGGCCCGGCCGGGCACAGCGGAGACGGGCACTCGGCAGGGATCCAGGTCCCGCATGGCCCGGCTGACTGCGGATTGGGAGGCTCCGATGCGGTGAGCCAGAGCCCTGGTCGAATACCCGGGCCCCAGCAGCCCGGAGCCCGCCCGCACCAGTTCGGCCATGACCAGGGCCCGGATCTCCGCGCGTTCGGCCGAACGACCAGCCCGTGGCGCGTCGGCCAGGGGCCCGCCGTCCCGGCTGCGCGCCACCCATCTCCGCACGGTCGGAGGCGACACGCCGAAGGCGGCGGCGACCTCGGCCACGTCCGCGCCACCGGTCACCGCCTCGACCAGCGCCGCGCGCTGCATCGTGTCCAATCGCACCCGTGGCCTCCTCCCCCGAAAACGTTGCTTCCGACTCATTATGCCCGGTCGCGGGCCCGCATATCTGGCGTGATGGAACAGACAATTCCAGACTGGAGGACATGACCCATACCACTGAAACCACCCCCGCGGATCCGACCACGGCGTTGGCGGACCTGTCCGCTGCTGCGATCGCCCGCGTCCGCCGTTGGCTGCGCATGTCTTCTGCACAGGCGCAGCCCGATCCTGCAGCCGCCCGCCTGGCCGCCGTGCTCCAAGACCCCACCGGGCTCGACTTCACAGTCGGCTTCGTCGACCGGGTCATCCGCACCGAGGACTCCAGGGCGGCGGGCAGAGCACTCAAAGAGGTCGCCGCACTGGCCCCGGCGTCCCTGCCCGCGCTGGACCGCGCGCAGATCAGGGCCGGTGCCGCACTGGCCGAGATCGCCCCCGATGTGGTCGTGCCGATCGCCCGGAACCGACTGCGCTCAATGGTCGAGCACATGGTCGTCGACGCCCGCGAGCGCCAGTTGGGCCGTGCGCTGGCGAAGATCCACGAACAGGGCCACCGGCTCAATATCAACCTCTTGGGCGAGGCCGTCCTGGGCGAGGACGAGGCCGATCATCATTTGGCCGAAACACACCGGCTGGTGGCACGCGAGGATGTCGACTATGTCTCGATCAAGGTCTCCTCGATCGCCTCGCAGCTGAACATGTGGGCCTATGACGACACCATCGAATACGTACTGGACCGCCTGCGTCCCCTGTACCGCGAGGCAGCGGCCGCACCCGCCGGCAAGAAGTTCATCAACCTGGACATGGAGGAATACCGTGACCTGGAACTGACCATCGCGGTGTTCACCCGCCTGCTCGACGAGCCGGAGCTCAAGCAGCTGGAAGCAGGCATCGTGCTGCAGGCCTATCTACCGGACGCTCTG
Organism: Brevibacterium sp. 50QC2O2; assembly: GCF_024580675.1. Taxonomy (NCBI): domain Bacteria; kingdom Bacillati; phylum Actinomycetota; class Actinomycetes; order Micrococcales; family Brevibacteriaceae; genus Brevibacterium; species Brevibacterium sp. 50QC2O2. Next base: position 319,352 of record NZ_JANIJZ010000002.1, on the reverse strand, counting down.
GGCGCGATGCAGCGTCTCAGCGACTTTGCCTCCAAACGCGTGGCCGCAGGCGGCGCCGGCATCAAGGTCCGCCTGGTCAAGGGGGCGAACCTGGCAATGGAGCGGGTCGCCGCTGAAACACACGATTGGCCTCTGACGACGAATCCGTCCAAGCAGGCAACCGATGCGAACTACAAGCGGGTGCTGTACTGGCTGTTCACCCGTGAACGGATGGCGGGCCTGCGGATCGGGGTGGCAGGACACAATCTGTTCGATATCGCCTTCGCCCATGAGCTGTCCCTGGCTCGCGGGGTGGCCGATCGGGTGGAGTTCGAGATGCTCCAGGGAATGGCGCGGGAACAGTCCGATGTGGTCTCCCAGGACGTTGGGCAGCTACTGCTGTACGTACCGGCGGTCAAGCCGGCGGAGTTCGATGTGGCGATCTCCTATCTGGTGCGCAGACTGGAAGAGAATTCGGCTAGCGAGAACTTCATGTCGGGGATCTTCGAACTGGCCAACGGCAACGAGATGTTCGACCGCGAGTGTACGCGGTTCCGCTCCGCGGTGGACGATCTGGCCACTCTGCTCGATGCGCATGGAGAGACTGCACCGCCGGCCAATCGCCAGCAGGATCGCTCTGCCGAGGCCGCTGCTGGGCCGCGCGAGCTGTCGGCCCAGGAGGTCGAATCGCGCCTGGCCGACTTCGTCAACGAGCCGGACACGGACCCATCCCTGCCCGCCAACCAGAGGTGGACCGCTGAGGCGATCGCGTCCTCGGCGGCTCAGGACTTCGCTCCTGCGGGTGCAACCGCCACGCCGTTGGCCTCCTCGGCCGATGTGGACGAACTCGTCGGGCGGGGCCGCGCCGCCGCCGCCGATTGGTCCGCTCTGGGTGCCCGTGGGCGTGGCGAAGTGTTGCTGCGCGCCGCCGAGGTGTTCGGCGCGCGCCGTGGCGAGTTCTTGGCCGTCATGGCCGCCGAGGCCGGGAAGACTCCCGCGCAGGCCGACCCGGAGGTATCCGAGGCCATCGACTTCATCCGCTACTACGCACACCGCGCGGTGGAGTTGGAGGAGTTGCAGGCCCGCGACGGCGTGACCTTCGCCCCCGACCGGCTGGTGCTGGTGACTCCCCCGTGGAACTTCCCTGTGGCCATCCCGACAGGGTCAACGGTGGCGGCGTTGGCAGTGGGTGCCGCGGCCGTGCACAAGCCGTCCATGCCCACACCGCGGTGTTCGGCGCTCATCATCGAGTGCCTGCACCAGGCCGGCGTGCCGACCGACGTGCTGCAGCTGGTGGCCCCGGTCGAAGGTGAGATCGGCCAGGCACTGGTGGCCCACCCTGGCGTGGACCGTGTGATCCTGACCGGTGCCAGCGACACCGCAGCCCTGTTCCGCTCCTTCAACCCGGAACTGGCCATCAATGCGGAGACCAGCGGCAAGAACGCGCTCATCGTCACTCCATCGGCCGACCGCGACCTGGCTGTGGCGGACCTGGTGACATCCGCTTTCGGGCACGCCGGACAGAAGTGTTCCGCGGCCTCACTGGCCATCATGGTGGGCCCGGTCTACAAGTCCGAGCGCTTCCGTCGGCAGCTGGTGGACGCAGTGTCGTCACTCGTCGTGGATTACCCTGCGGACCTGCGAAGCGTTGTGGGACCGCTGACGGAGGATCCGTCGGACAAGTTGCGCCGCGCGCTGACCGCGCTGGAGCCCGGCGAATCCTGGCTGGTGGAGCCCAAACAGCTCGACGACACGGGCCGGTTGTGGTCCCCCGGTGTCAAGGACGGGGTCAAGCCCGGGTCCTTCTTCCACCTCACCGAGTGCTTCGGCCCGGTGCTGGGGCTCATGGATGCGCGCAGCCTGGATGAGGCGATCGAATTGCAGAACGCGGTGGACTACGGGCTGACCGCCGGTATCCACTCGCTGGACACCTCCGAGGTGGGCACCTGGCTGGACCGGGTGCAGGCCGGCAACCTGTACGTCAACCGCGGGATCACCGGCGCGATCGTGCGCCGCCAGCCCTTCGGCGGCTGGAAGAAGTCCTCGGTGGGTCTGGGTTCGAAGGCCGGCGGGCCGAACTACCTCATGTTGTTCGGGTCCTGGGCCGATGGGGAGTCCGGCGCGCAGGATTCGGCCGGCCAGACCGCTTCCTGGCTGGCCGCGGCTGCAGCGTCCGATTGCGACGCGTGGGTAACTGAGTTCGGCGTTGGCCACGACCCGACGGGTCTGAGGTCGGAGGCCAACCTGTTCCGCTATGTGCCGCGTGCCGTCACGCTGCGGGTGGGCGCGGACGCGAGCGCCGCGGCTGTGGCCCGGTCGGTGCATGCCGGCGGCGTCGCAGGGGCACCCGTGGGCGTCGTTGCCGATCCGGCCGCCAAGGAGGTGGTCGCCGCGGCGGCCGAGTTGCTCAAGGGTGAAGGCCTGGCCGGCGAGGCCGCTCGGGCCGCCGCTGCCATGCTTGGCTCCGCTCGTTTCCAGGGCGCCGAGGAGTTCGCCAAGGCGCTCGTGGCCGGTACCTATGACGACACAGTCGGTGCCCGGGTGCGCGTGCTGGGTAGGGTCGAGCCCGGCCTGTACGAGGCCGTTACCGGCCGTCCCGAGGTCGCACTGATCACCGATGACGCGACGGTATCCGGCCGGGTGGAGTTGAGGTACTACCTGAGTGAGCAGGCGATCTCCATGACCCTGCACCGCTTCGGCAATCCCAGCCCGGACTTCCACCGGCTGGCCGATGCCCTCTCGCCGAACCGCCGCAAATGATCGATTCGGCCGCGCTGAGTCGAAAGTCTGTGATGGCTCGGCGCGGCGGTCCTATAGGGTAGGTATGCCTGCCTTCTCGGCACTGCCGGGTCGACCCGGCAGACCCATCGAACGACCTACCGAGGATTGACGCATGTCCGCCAGTACCCCGTCCCCCACCACCGCCATCGCACCTGCCGGTTCGGCCTTCCGACTGCTGTTCCGTTCGGCCGCCATCATCGAAGCCTGCACCTGGGTGGGCATGATCACCGCCCTCATCGTGAAGTATCCGCTGGCCGGCAGCCCGATGGGAGTGACGGTGTTCGGGTGGATTCACGGAATCGCCTGGATCCTCTTCGTCCTGGCGTGCCTGGCCGCGGCAGTGCGCTTCCGCTGGACCTGGTGGGCATTGCCGCTGGGACTGGTCATGTCCGTGCTGCCGTTCCTCACGGTGCCCTTCGACATCTGGATGGAGCGCACGGGCCGGCTATCGACCCGCCGCAACTGAGTATTTCTCCGCACGGCCACCCACTCGCAACAGCAGCAGACCAACGCCGATGGTCACGATGAGCGAGACGCCAAGGCCCACGAGTGACTCCGACTCCGCATTCATGTCAGCAAGGCCTACCGCACCCAGGGCGAATATCGTTACGTTGTTCACAACATGTAAGGCGATTCCCGCTTCAATCCCTCCGGTCCGATAGGCCAGTACCCCGGTCACAACGGCGAATACGGCCACGTCGACCAGGCCGGTCCAATCATAGGTATGGCCCAGCACGAAAATGGGTACCGGCAACAGAATCGCCCAAGCCGGGTGCCGCAGCCAGGAGCCGATGATCTGGGCTAAGAAACCGCGAAACAGGTATTCCTCCGCCGCGGCCTGGAGGGGAACCAGCACGATGATCACAACCAACAACACGACAGCGTGCGCGTCAAACATGATCTGTGGACCCCGGCCGGCCAGCAAGGCATAGGCCAGAAGCACCGGCACAATGACGGCCGCAGCGATGCATAAGGATACCCAGACCCGCCGCCACCGCAGCCGGCCGGCCACCGATGACAGTTGTCCCGCCGGACGCCGCCAGGCAATCCGGGTGGCCACGAGGCAACACGGCAAGAACATGAAAAGCGAGAGACACAAGAGCAACAGCGTCAGCGGGTTGCCCATGTCTTCAAGGTCCGAGTCTGCGCCGAAATCGATGCCGACGGCGCTGGCGAACTCCGTAAGCGAACCGGCCAGCGAAGTCTGGCACAGCAGCTCCCAACCGACCATTCCGAGAAGAATGACGACCAGCAGGGCAACTCCCATGCCGAAGTACAAGCCGACCGCAGTTGCCAGGGCCACGAGTGGGCGCCACCAGCGGTAGTTGGGTTGGTCGTGTGCTATTCGATGATAGGCCGTCTGTGTTCGAGCGTTCATGCCTACCACTCCACACCGTCTGCGCCATAACAACATCGGCCGCCCGGCCCATTCGTCCATGGCACATCTCACGTCACGGGTCATACTTATGGCCGAGGTCCGTCCCCTGACGACTGCTTATGATCGAAGGTATGCACTCACGGTGGCTCAGAATCAGCGTGACGACGGTGGCGTGTTTCCTCATCGGGTTCTGCCTGTTCATCACGAACGTGTATCTGGCTACCGACGGCGACCCCGCAGGGTTGAGTCCGGCGGCCGAGCGGCGAATCGGAGCCCTGACTGCTGTGGACTTCTGGTCCGGTCTGCTCGCCCTCATCGCGCTCCCCGTTGCACTGTATTGCCTGGACCACATTCGCCATCGCCTGGGTGCCGTCTTCATCATCCTCGTCAGCGTGTTGGCGATCGCGTCCACCTGGGCATTCCCCGGCGCGGTCGTCGCACTGCTCACCGCATACTCCCGCGGGCGCACGCCCACGGCCACGGTGGGTACTGTGGTGCTGGCCGCCGGGGGTGTCGCGTGGCCGGTCCTGACCGGAACGGCCAATGGCGCTTCCCCCGTGTCACTTGCCGCAGTCAACATGGGATTCGCGATCGTATTGTGCGCGGCCGGATTACTATCGGCCCGGCGGCGCAATACGCGCCAAAGTGTGCAGCGCCTTGCCTCTCTCAACCGGGAACAAGCCGCACGACTGGCTGAAAAGGCCCGACGGGTCGAGCGTGCGCGAATCGCGCGTGAGCTGCACGATTCCATCGCCCATCGTCTGAGCCTCATCAGCGTTCATGCAGGCGTTCTGGAGGTCAGTCCCCAAGCCGCCCCGAGCCTCATCCGGCAGGAGTCAGCTCTGATCGGCTCGACCGCGCGTCAGGCCGTGGACGACTTACACACTGTGCTGACGGTCCTGCGTGAGGACTCGGGCATGCCCGGCCCGGCAGCATTGACACTCGTGTCCGAATACCTGAGCCAGGCCAGAGTCAGCGGCCAACGCGTTGCCTGCAACCTCAGCGACGAGGACTTCGACCGCCTGTTGGCCAGCCTGCCGGTGGTAGTCGCACAGACGGCCTGCCGCATCGTCCAGGAATCGCTGACCAACGCGCGCAAGCATGCGCCCGGCCAGGAGGTATCCATCGCTGTGGGCAGGACACGCCGCGCGATCACACTGAAAATTTCTAACCGTGCACCCGCCGCAGGTGAAGCCGCGGCCGGAGCCGCCGAAGGCACACGGCGTGGTTACGGACTGGTCGGACTACACGAACGAGCCATGCTACTAGGAGGCCGGCTCATAACTACCGGGCCCACACCCGGCCACCCATATTTCGCCTTGAAAGCCAGGCTTCCCCTGGAGGTGACGCTTTGAGCACGCGCGTATTGGTCGTCGACGACGAAGAGCTGATCCGCACCGGAATCACGCTGGTGCTGAGCAGCAGTCCACTCATCGACGTCGTCGGCCAGGCCACCAATGGTGCCGAGGCAGTCGAACTCGCCCAGACACTGCGCCCCGATGTCATCCTCATGGACATCCGCATGCCGGTTATGGACGGGATCACCGCCGCCCGGCAGATCCGCAGCGGCGCCACCCACACAGATAGCCCGGATGGCCCCGCGGTCCTGGTCCTCACCGCGTTCGACACTGAGAACTACGTCATCGAGGCAATCGCGGCCGGCGCGACAGGCTTTCTTCTCAAGGCATCGCCGCCAGCCCGCCTCATCGCCGCCGTCACATCGGCCGATGAGGGAAATGCGCCGTTAGATGCGGGCGTGCTCCGGCGGCTGGTCCGAACTACGCCACCCGACCAGCCCGCGCAGCAGCAAACAACACAGTCGACGGTCCATTCAATCTCGGAGATGAAACTCGCAACTCTGAGCGAGCGCGAGTTGGAAATCGCCAGGCTCATCGCCGAGGGTCTGTCGAATGCCGAAATTCAGAAACGGCTGTTCATCTCTCTGGCCACCACGAAGACTCACGTCACCCATATTTTCGAAAAGCTTGGAGTCGACAACCGCGTGCGGGTCGCGGTTGTCGTCCTCCAGGCGGACGTGGAGGGTTGAAGGCCCAAGTCCTACCCATCCCTCGTCGCTTACAACCCCTGGTTGCGGGCGACCTTGTGCTGGGCGGCCTGGGCGATCGGACGGATCACCATGCGGTCGACGTTGAAGTGGTGCGGCCGGGTCAGCGTGTAGACGATCGCATCGGCGCAGTCATCGGAGGTCAACGGCTTCTCCACCCCCGCATACACCTTGTCCGCGGCCTCCTGCGAGCCCAGGCGCTTGGCGGAGAACTCCTCAGTCGCAACCATCCCCGGGTCGATCTCGATGACGCGCACGGGTTTGCCCGCCAGCTCCAAGCGCAGGGTTTCGGCGATCGCAGTGGTGCCGTGCTTGGCGGCGGTGTATCCACCGCCGCCTTCGTAGACGATCAGGCCGGCGGTCGAGGACATGACGACGATGTCCCCGCGGCCGGATTCGATCAGGGCAGGCAGCAGCGCCTTGACGGTGCGGACGGTGCCCATCACGTTCAGGTCGAGCATCCGCTGCCAGTCGTCCAGGTTCGCATCGATGATGTCGTCCTGGCCGAAGGCCGCGCCGGCATTGGCCACCAGGGAATTCACCGGTCCGGCTGCCGTGACCTCCGCTGCCATCCGGGCCATGTCCTCGTCACTGGTGACATCGGCGGTGATCGGATGGCAGCCGGTCTCAGCGGCCAGTTCCGCCAGGCGGTCGGCGCGCCGGGCCACGGCGAATACGTCCCAGCCCAGTGCGCACAGCCGGCGCACCGTTGCCGCGCCCATCCCCGAGCTGGCGCCGGTGACCACCGCGCGCAGGGTCTCGGCACCGCGCTCGGCGCCGGCGTCCTGGCCCGTGGTCTGCTGTCCGTGGATCTGCTCCGTCATCTGTGAGTCCCCTCTCCGTAGTGTTTCGGTCCGGCCGGTGGCGCTCGCATTCGCACCGCCGGGTCTGTGATTCTCGTCCCACCCTACTGGTTCCCCTACCGTCTCCGACCGGGTGCACGCCGGTAGGATTGGCCGGAGTCGCTTTTTGGTGAGAAAATCGGCCCATGGACTACACCCCCAGCACACATGACTCGGTGCATCTTCCGGACAAACCGGCCCTCGAGGGCCTCAAGGACAAATGGGACCGGAAATGGGGTGAGGACCAGGTCTACGCCTTCGACCGCGAAACCACGCGGGAGGCGGTCTACGCGATCGACACTCCCCCGCCCACGGCTTCGGGCTCCCTGCACGTCGGCCACGTGTTCTCCTACACCCAGACCGATGTGATCGCGCGCTACCAGCGCATGAACGGAAAGAACGTCTTCTACCCCCTGGGCTGGGACGACAACGGCCTGCCCACCGAACGCCGCGTGCAGAACTACTTCGGCGTCAAGTGCGTGCCCTCGCTGCCCTACGACCCGGACTTCCAGCCGCCGGCCAAGGCGCCCAGGAACGCCCGCGATTTCGTCCCGGTCTCCCGCCAGAACTTCATCGAACTGTGCGAGCGCCTGGCCACTGACGATGAAAAGGTCTTCGAGGACCTGTTCCGCTCCGTCGGCCTGTCGGTGGACTGGAAGTACACCTACCGGACGATCGACGACACCTCGCGTGCCGTGTCCCAGCGCGCCTTCTTGACCGACCTGGCAGCCGGCCACGCCTACTCGCAGGACGCCCCCACGATGTGGGACGTCACCTTCGGCACAGCCGTCGCGCAGGCCGAACTCGAAGACCGTGAACGCGACGGCGCCTACCACCGGATCGCCTTCTACCCCGAGGGCGCCAACGGCCTGGCCGACACCTCGGCCGAACCGGTCGTCATCATGACGACCCGGCCCGAGCTCATCCCGGCAGTGGTCGCCCTCGTCGCCCACCCGGACGATGAGCGCTATCAGCCGCTGTTCGGACGTCGGGTCGTCTCCCCGCTGTTCGGCGTCGCGATCGACGTGCGCGCCCATCAGCTGGCGAAGATGGACAAGGGCACCGGCATCGCGATGGTCTGTACCTTCGGCGACCTGACCGACGTCACCTGGTGGCGCGAACTGGATCTGCCGACGCGTGCGGTCATCACCCGCGACGGCCGGCTGGCCCGCGACACCCCGGAGTGGATCACGGACTCCCCCAAGGCCGACGCTAACGAGCAGTACCAGCAGCTGGCCGGCAAGACGAGCTTCTCGGCCAAGGCCGCGATCGTGGATCTGCTGCGCGAATCCGGCGATCTGCTGGCAGAGCCGGAGCCCATCAAGCACCCGGTGCCCTTCTACGAGAAGGGCGATAAGCCGCTGGAGGTCGTCACCAGCCGCCAGTGGTACCTGCGCAATGGCGGGCGCTCCGCCGAGATCCGCGAACAGCTGCTGGCCCGCGGCCGTGAGCTGACCTGGCACCCCGCGTTCATGCAGTCGCGCTACGAGAACTGGGTGGAGGGCCTCAACGGGGACTGGCTGGTCTCCCGCCAGCGCTACTTCGGCGTGCCGATCCCCCTGTGGTACCGCCTGGACGCCTCCGGCGAACCCGACTACGACAATCCGATCGTCCCGGACGATGCGCAGCTGCCGGTCGACCCCGCGGCGCAGGCGCCCGCCGGATTCGATGAGTCCCAGCGGGATCAGCCCGGTGGCTTCACCGGAGACCCCGATGTGCTCGACACCTGGGCGACGTCCTCGCTGACCCCGCAGATCGTGGGCGGCTGGAGCCGGGATGAGGACCTGTTCAACAAGGTCTTCCCGATGGATCTGCGCCCGCAAGGCCACGACATCATCCGCACCTGGTTGTTCTCCACCGTCGTCCGTGCGAATTCGCTCAACGGCTCCCTGCCGTGGACCGACACGGCGCTGTCGGGATGGATCCTGGATCCGGACCGGAAGAAGATGTCGAAGTCCAAGGGCAATGTGGTCGTGCCCAGTGACATCCTGGCCGAGCACAAGCCGGGCTTCGGCCCCGACGCGGTGCGCTACTGGGCTGCCTCGGCCCGTCTGGGCGCCGACACGGCCTACGACGTCTCGCAGATGCAGATCGGCCGCCGTCTGGCGATGAAGCTGCTCAACGCCTCCAAGTTCGCGCTGGCCCAGGGCGTGCACGGCGGACTGGTCGGCCAGTTCGACTCCGTCACGCACGAGATCGACCGTGCGCTGCTGGCCAAGCTGGCCGCGACCGTCGAGTCCGCGGGCAAGCACTTCGCCGATTACGACTACGCCCATGCCCTGCGTGTGAGCGAGTCGTTCTTCTGGGACTTCGCCGACGACTACGTCGAACTGGTCAAGGACCGTTCCTATGGAGCCCAGGGCGAGGCCGGCCAGCTGTCAGCGCACGTCACCCTGGCCACGGCACTGCACACGCTGCTGCGCCTGTTCGCCCCGTTCATGCCGTTCGTCACCGAAGAGGTGTGGTCGTGGTGGCAGTCCGGTTCGGTCCACCGTGCCGCATGGCCGCAGGCTGACGAGCTGTCCGGCATCCAGGGCGATCCGCGCGTCATCACACTGGCCGGCCAGGTGCTCGGGTCGATCCGCGGGAAGAAGACCGAGGCCAAGGCCTCGCAGAAGACCCGCATCGCCTCCGCGCGCCTGACCCTGGCGGCTGCTGACCTGCCGTTGGTCGAGTCCGCTGCCGGTGACATCCAGGCTGCGGGCCGGGTGGACGCCTGGACCCTGGTGTCCGCTGAGGCCGCCGAGCCGGTGCTCGACGAGGTTGAGTTCGCCACTGCGGACTAGGCTTCAACGTCCGAAAAGGGCCGGGCCCGTACAGTCACCGACTGTACGGGCCCGGCCCTTTCACTTGAAAGCGAGGGCACGGTGGCCGAGGCTCGGGCCCCGGACTCCGGGGCCCTCCTGCCTGAGTGTTCAGGCGCTTTTGCGCCGCCGCTGAGTGATGCCCCTGGCAGAGGTCTTGGGCACCAGGGTGGGTGCCACGTTGTTCTCCACGACCTCCCTGGTGATCACCACCCGCTCGACGTCGTCCCGACTGGGGATCTCGAACATGACCGGCTGGAGCACCTCTTCCATGATGGACCGCAGGCCACGGGCGCCCGTCCCGCGCAGCAGCGCCTGGTCCGCAATCGCCTCCAGGGCGTCGTCGGCGAATTCCAGGTTCACCCCATCGATGTCGAACATCTTCTGATACTGCTTGGTCAGAGCATTGCGGGGTTGGGTGAGGATTTCGATCAGCGCTTCCCGATCCAGATCACTGACCGTGGCCAGCACTGGGAGACGGCCGATGAATTCGGGGATCAGACCGAACTTGTGGAGGTCTTCTGGCAGAACTTCCGAATAGACGTCGTCGGTATCCTGCTTGGAGGCGATGAGCGCTCCGAAGCCGATCCCGTGCTTGCCCTTGCGGGAGGCGATGATCTCCTCCAAACCGGCGAAGGCGCCGGCCACGATGAACAGGACGTTCGTCGTATCGATCTGGATGAACTCCTGATGCGGGTGTTTACGGCCGCCCTGCGGCGGGACCGAGGCCTGCGTGCCCTCCAAGATCTTCAGCAGGGCCTGTTGGACGCCCTCGCCCGACACGTCCCTGGTAATCGAGGGGTTCTCCGATTTGCGGGCGATCTTGTCGATCTCGTCGATGTAGATGATGCCTGTCTGCGCGCGCTCCACGTCGAAGTCCGCGGCCTGGATGAGCTTGAGGAGGATATTCTCCACGTCTTCACCGACATAGCCCGCCTCCGTCAATGCAGTCGCATCCGCCACCGCAAAGGGGACGTTGAGGCGTTTGGCAAGTGTCTGGGCCAGATAGGTCTTGCCAGAACCCGTAGGACCGACCATGAGGATATTCGACTTGGCGATCTCCACCTCACTGTCGTCCACCCGGTCCTTATGCGCCCGAATCCGCTTGTAGTGGTTGTAGACCGCTACGGACAGGGCCCGCTTGGCGGCGTCCTGGCCGATGACGTATTCGTCGAGGAAGTCGTAGATCTCCGCGGGTTTGGGCAGGGTGAAATCCGCTACCTCTTCGCTTGCGACCTGGTTGAGTTCCTCTTCGATGATCTCGTTGCACAGCCCGATGCACTCATCACAGATGTATACGCCTGGGCCGGCGATGAGTTTGCGGACCTGCTTCTGCGACTTCCCACAGAAGTTGCATTTGAGGAGGTCTGCGCTCTCAGAACTGCGTGCCACAGTGTCTACCTTTCTTGATGAGGTTCCGGATCTGCATGTCGTGCTCATCATAGCCGGGGCGTCTGACACGCCCACTCATCGTATTCGAAACACGACGGGCGGGTCAGCCCGATTACTCGCGTAACCACTCTAACCCGCCCGTCATCTCACGGCCTAACTACCGCGCCCGCCGCAAGGGCACTACGATCTCACGCAATGCCCCGGCCGCGCGCGTAGAGGATCACTGCGCCTTGCGCGAGGCCAGCACCTCGTCGACCAGGCCGTAGTCCTTGGCCTGAGCGGCGGTCAGGAACAGATCGCGTTCGATGTCGTTCGAGACCTGCTCGGGCGTCTTATTGGAGTGACTCGACAGGGTCTCCTCCAACCAGGTGCGCATGCGCAGGACCTCGGCGGCCTGGATCTCCAGGTCGGAGGCCTGGCCCTGGCCCTGGCCCTGCATCGCGGGCTGGTGGATGAGCACGCGGGCGTTCGGCAGTGCCAGGCGCTTGCCCGGCGCCCCGGCTGCCAGCAGCACGGCCGCTGCACTGGCCGCCTGGCCCAGGCACACCGTCTGGATCTGCGGCTTGACATACTGCATCGTGTCGTAGATCGCCGTCAGCGCGGTGAAGGAACCACCCGGCGAGTTGATGTACAGGGTGATGTCGCGATCCGGGTCCTGCGATTCCAGGACCAGCAGCTGCGCCATGATGTCATCGGCGGAGGTGTCGTCGACCTGGACACCCAGGAAGATGACGCGGTCCTCGAACAGCTTGGTGTAGGGGTCCGTGCGCTTGAAGCCGTAAGGAGTGCGCTCCTCGAACTGCGGCATGACGTAACGGGCACTGGGCATCGCGGGACCGGCAGCCATCGGCGTCAGGTTGCCCGCCGTGGACAGCGGATTGATGATGGTCATGGTGTCCTTCCTGATCAGGCCTGGGAGCCCAGCTCGTCGGCGCTCGTGACGACCTTGTCGATGAAGCCGTACTCCAGGGCCTCGGCCGCGGTGAACCAGTGGTCGCGGTCGTTGTCCTTGAGGATCTGCTCCAGCGACTTGCCAGTCTGCTGTGCTGTCAGCTCCGCCATCTCCTGCTTCATCTTCAGGATCAGTTCGGCCTGGATCTTGATGTCCGTGGCCGTGCCGCCGATCCCGCCCAGGGGCTGGTGCATGAGCACCCGGGTGTGGGGCAGGGCGAAGCGCTTGCCCTTGGACCCCGAGGACAGCAGGAACTGTCCCATCGAAGCGGCCATACCCATCGCCACGGTGCCGACATCGGGCTTGATGTACTGCATCGTGTCGTAGATCGCCATGCCGGCGGTCACGGAACCTCCGGGGGAATTGATGTAGAGCCAGATGTCCTTGTCCGGGTCCTCGGCCGCCAGCAGCATCAGCTGAGCGCAGATGACGTTCGCATTGTCGTCACGCACGTCCTCTCCCAGCCAGATGATGCGTTCCTTCAGCAACCGGTTGAAGATGTGATCGTCCAGGCCCATGCCACCGCCGTTGCCGGCGGCCACGGGGCGGGAGTCGAGGTCTTTTCCTGCCACGCTTGTCTCCTGTGGGTTGATCGTTGCTTTCTTGGAACTCTAACCGGACCATCCCCCGTTTTAGTCCCACAACCGCCGGTGTTCGCTGGCAGCTTGAGAACCGGGCGGGGCCGGATACGCCAGAGGCGGGGCTCCTCCGGTAATCGGAGGGCCCCGCCCCTGGTCACCGGACCATTGGTCCGGCGTCGCAGAACTCAGGCGTCCTTGGACTCAGCGGCTTCCGCTGCTTCGGCCTCGGCGGCGTCGTCTTCGGCCTCTGCGGCTTCCTGGGCGGCCAGGCCGCCGGGAGTCGTGAAGGCGGTCATGTCGACGACATTGCCCTCGCCGTCCTTGACCACGGCACCGGCCAACACAGCGGCCAGGCCCTTGCGACGGGCGACCTCGCCCATGATCGCGGGGATCTGGCCCTGCGAATCGATGGCCTGTGCGAAGTCGTTGGGGTTCATGCCGTACTGCTGCGAGGCGGAGATGATGTATTCGATCAGCTCGCCCTGGCCGACCTCGACGTTCTCCGCGGCCACGACCTTGTCAAGGATGAACTGCGTGCGCAGTGCCTTCTCGGTGTCGGCGGTGACCTCGGTACGGTGCTCCTCGTCGTCCTCACGGCCCTCGCCCTCGAGGTGGCGCTTGACCTCGTCCTCGACCACGCGGGCCGGGACGGGCAGGTTCAGCTGCTCGAGCAGGGCCTCGAGGACCTTGTCGCGGGCTTCGACCCCCTGGTCCAGTTCCTTCTGCTGCGCGGCCTGCTTCTTCAGGTCCTCGCGCAGTTCGGCGATCGTGTCGAATTCGCTGGCCAGCTGGGCGAAGTCGTCGTCGGCCTCCGGCAGTTCGCGTTCCTTGACCGCGGTCAGCTTCAGCTTCACGGAGCCGGTCTCGCCGGCGTGCTCGCCACCGGCGATCGTGGTCTCGAAGGTGGTCTCCTCACCCGCGGACAGGCCCTCCAGGGCCTCGTCCTGGCCGTCGAGCATGGTACCGGCGCCGACCTGGTAGGAGATGTCTGAGGCGTTGTCGATCTCTTCGCCGTTGACCGAGGCGACCAGGTCGATGGTGACGAAATCGTCCTTGGCGGCCGGACGCTCGACGGACTTCAGAGTGCCGAAACGCGAACGCAGTTCGTCCAGCTGGGCATCGACGTCCTCATCGGTGACCTCGAAGGTGTCGACCGTGACCTCGATGGAGTCATAGGCCGGCAGTTCGAATTCAGGGCGGACGTCGACGTCGATCGTGAACTTCAGATCGCCGGATTCGGTGCCGTCGAGGCCGGGGACCTCGGTCACGTCGACCTCGGGGGTGCCCAGCGGTTCGAGCGACTGCTCGTCGATGGCCTTGCGGTAGAAGTCGTCGAGGCTGTTGTTCACGGCCTCCTGCAGGACGACCGGACGGCCCACACGCTGGTCGATGATGCGCGCAGGCACCTTGCCGCGGCGGAAACCGGGAACGTTGACCTGCTTGCCGATCTCCTTGTAGGCCTCGTCGATGCTCGGCTTGAGTTCGGCGTAGGGAGCTTCAATGCTGAGCTTGACGCGGGTCTCATCGACCCGCTCGACGGAGCTTTTCACTGTTTACCTCTTCGTTTCGGACATGGGTGAGCCGTTTGGCTCGGATATTCACCTGCCGTCACGCCCGCGAGGACTCCGCGGACACACCACGACAGGGCACGGTCAATGATTCTACTTGTCGCGGCCGGACTTTTGCACATCGGGTAGGGAACACTGGTGCATTCGACGACAAAGGCCCCGCCATCATGGTGCTGATGACGGGGCCTCGACGAATCTGGAGGGGATGACGGGAATCGAACCCGCGTAATCAGTTTGGAAGACTGAGGCTCTACCATTGAGCTACATCCCCGAAGGACGAGCTCAACTCTACTGGACGATCCGGCCATGCGCAAAACGGCCCCCGCAGCGTAGGTCCATAAGCCGGATTCGGCACCGCACCAACCGGGGATTAGGCGCCCCACCGGTGATGACATATACTCGATCACGGTCACGGGACGTGGCGCAGCTTGGTAGCGCGCCTGCTTTGGGAGCAGGATGTCGCAGGTTCAAATCCTGTCGTCCCGACCGAATGAACAGGGCCCCGGAGTTGAACTCCGGGGCCCTGTTCGTGTGCCGGGGGCAGTCACCCCGGCTCAGCGCATCACTTCTCTTCGTACGCGCCGATCTTCGCGATTCGGCGGGCGTGACGTTCATCACCGGAGAATGGTTCGGCCAGGAAGGCGTCGACGATCGCCAGAGCCTCGTCCTGCGGATGCTGCCGGGCGCCGATGGACACGATCCATGCATCGTTGTGCTGCCTGGCCAGCTGGGCTGTGTCGATGTTCCAGGCCAGGGCGCAGCGGGCGCCCTTGACCTTGTTCGCCGAGATCTGCTCGCCATTGCCCGAACCACCGACGACCACGCCGAGCGAGTCGAGGCCCTCCGCGCGGTCGGCGACCGTCGCCTCGGCCGCTGCGATGCAGAAGGACGGGTAGTCGTCGAGCGCATCGTATTCCAGCGCTCCGTGGTCCACGACCTCGAAGCCGGCTTCACTCAGATGCTGCTTGAGGATTTCCTTGAATTCGAAACCGGCATGATCGGTTCCCAGGTGCACGCGCACTGTCAGACTCCTAGTCGTAGGGTGTTCAGTCGAAGATCGGGCCGGATGTCCGGGTGCGCTTCAGTTCGAAGAACCCGGGGGTGCCGGCCACGAGGACGAGGCCGTCGAACAGTTTACCCGCGGCCTCGCCCTTGGGAGCGGGGGTGACGACGGGACCGAAGAAGGCGACATCGCCCACGGCCACGACCGGAGTGCCCACGTCCTCGCCGACCTTGGAGATCCCCTCCTGATGGGAGGCCCGCAGCGCATCGTCCCACTCAGTCGAATCAGCGGCCTGTGCCAGTTCCGCCGGCAGCCCGACCTCGGCCAGGGACTCGGCGATGACCTGCGGATAGTCCTTGTTGCCGCCCGGGTGAATGCGAGTGCCCATGGCCGTGTACAGCGGTTCGATGACCTGCTTGCCGTGACCGGCGGCCGCAGCGATGATCACCCGCACGGGGCCCCAGGCCCGCTGCATGGCGGCTTTGTAGTCCTCCGGCAGCTCCTCCCGGCCCTCGTTGAGCACTGCCAGGCTCATCACATGGAATTCGACCTCGACGTCGCGGACCCGCTGGACCTCCAGCGCCCAGCGCGATGCCATCCAGGCCCAGGGGCAGCTCGGATCGAACCAGAAATCTAGGGTTTGCGTGGCCATATCATCCTCCGAGGAATCGACGGTGCCCGGTGGCTGCCCGGGCCTCACATGAAAGAATACTTGCAAGTCACACGGACATTGCAAGAGGGAAGAAGGACCAATGGCCCAGCACAATCTGACCCGGCTGGAGGCCGCCGCACGCGCGGCGGCCCTGCGAGTCGACTCCTATGACGTCACCCTGGTGCTCACCGGAAAGGGACCGACCTTCCGCAGCCGCACGGTGGTGGCCTTCACCGCAGAAGCGGGCACGCAGACGTTCATCGATGCGATCACCTCCTCGGTTCACGAGCTGCGGCTCAACGGCGAAATCCTGGACCCGGCCAAGTACGTGGGCCCCGGACGCATCCGCCTGCCGGAACTTCAGGAGCGCAACGAGCTGGTCGTCGACGCCGAGTTCTTCTACATGAACACCGGCGAGGGCCTGCACCGCTTCGTCGATCCGGCCGACGGCGAAACCTACCTGTACTCCCAGTTCGAGGTCCCCGATTCGCGCCGCGTCTTCTCCGTGTTCGAACAGCCCGACCTCAAGGCCACCTTCGCCTTCACGATCGTCGCGCCGGCCCGGTGGGCCGTGGTCTCCAACTCCCCCACCCCCGCACCCACCGACTCCGTGGACGATGTGCTCGGCGGTCTGGCAAGCGCGCCCCGGGACATGCCCGAGGACTCCGCCGAGGCCATGGCGGTCTGGCGCTTCGCCCCCACCCCGCGGATCGCCAGCTACATCACCGCGATCGTCGCCGGGCCCTACAAGTCGGTGCACTCCTCGCTGCAGTCGGCCGACGGCGAGGCCGTGCCGCTGGGTGTCTATACCCGTGCCTCGCTGTTCGACTACATCGATGCCGACAACATCTTCGACGTCACCCGCGCCGGCTTCGCCTTCTACGAGGACCTGTTCGACACTCCGTATCCCTTCGAGAAGTACGACCAGCTGTTCGTCCCGGAGTTCAACGCAGGCGCAATGGAGAACGCCGGCGCGGTGACCTTCGTGGAGAAGTACGTATTCCGTTCCCGGCCCACCGGCGCCACGGTGGAGCGTCGCGTGGTGACGATCCTGCACGAACTCGCCCATATGTGGTTCGGCGATCTGGTCACCATGAAGTGGTGGAACGACCTGTGGCTCAATGAGTCCTTCGCCGAATTCATGTCCACCCTGGCGACCGCCGAAGCCACCGAGTTCACCGAGGGCTGGACCACCTTCGCCTCCCTGGAGAAGGCCTGGGCCTACCGCCAGGACCAGCTGCCCAGCACCCACCCGATCGTCGCCCCGATCGAGGATCTGGCCGATGTCGAGGTCAACTTCGACGGCATCACCTATGCCAAGGGCGCATCCGTGCTCAAACAGCTGGTCGCCTGGGTCGGCCGCGAGCAGTTCTTCACCGGCATCAAGGCGTACTTCGACAAGCACTCGTGGTCCAACGCGACCCTGGCCGATCTGCTGGCCGAACTGGCGGTGGCCTCCGGCCGCGACGTCGACGCCTGGACGAAGCTGTGGCTGCAGGAATCGGGGGTGAACCTGATCCGGCCGATCGTCGAATCCGGTTCCGACGGCACGGTGGAGCGCATCGCCCTGCTGCAGGAGCCCTTTGCGCTCGCCGGCCGGCCCGTGCCCTCGCTGCGCCCGCACCGCCTGGCCGTGGGCTACTACGATCTGGTCGGCGGGCAGCTCGAACGCACGGCGTTGCACGAGCTCGATCTGGACGGCGCATCGGTCGAACTGCCCGTGCCCGCGCAGCGCCCCGCGGTCATCGTCGTCAACGATCAGGATCTTACCTACGCCAAGGTCCGATTCGATCCGGAGTCGTTGCAGGTCGTGCTGGAGCATCTGGACGGCTTCTCCGATGTGCTCACGCAGACTGTGGCGTTGACGACCCTGTGGGACATGGTGCGCGACGGCGAACTGGCCCCGGCAGCCTATGTGCACGCCCTGGAGAAGCACCTGCCATCGGTCGTCCATTCGACCGCGCTCAATGTGCAGATGCGCAATCTGGCCACGGCCCTGGGCGCCTACACCGCCCCCGCCGACAGGCCGGCCGGCCGGACCGAGGCCGCAGCAGCCCTGTGGACGATGGTCCAGCAGGCGCCGGCGAACTCCGATCAGCAGTTCCAGCTGTTCCAGGCCTTCGTCAAGCACGCCGCGAGCGCCGAACAGCTCGACACCCTCGAGGCGATTCTGGCCGGCACCACCGAGCCGGGACCGGGGCTGAGCGTGGATACCGATCTGCGCTGGGAGATCATCATCGCGCTGGCAGCCGCCGGCCGCCTCGACGATGCTGCCATCGATGGCTGGTTGGCCGCCGACAACACCGCAGACGGACATTACGCGGCGGGCACGGCCAAGGCCGCGCGCGCCGATTCCGCGGTCAAGACTGCTACCTTCGTGCGACTCCTCACCGACACCTCGGTGCCCAATACGATGGTCGACGCCATCACCCGCGGATTCGGCCACGGGATCGAGAATCCGGATGGCTCGCTCATCGCAGCGGGTGAGGGACTGGGCGACTTCCGCTCTGCCTACTTCGAGCGGATCGAATCGGTCTGGGCCGACCGCACCCTGGAGATCGCCCAGACCCTGACCCTGGGCCTGTACCCGCCGGCTTCGGCTGCCACCGTCGAGGCGACCCGCAGCTGGCTGGACGGGCACGCCGAGGCCCACAAGGGCCTGGTCCGCCTGATGAGGGAGAACCTGGACTCCGCGGAGCGGACCCTGCGGGTGCGCACAGCCGAATAGGCGGCTCATCCGCCCGGCATGCGCGACAGCGGCCTGCCGACCGTCCGCCGGCCCCGACCCTCCAGAGGGGTCGGGGCCGGCGGCGCTTCCGGCCGACCGTGTCTGCGGCCGCCTATGCGACCATCTGACTTTATAACGTTTCGGTATCGGATTTTCGGGAGGAACTCAGCGGGGTCCTGGGAACCGTTCAGCGGCCTCCACTAGCCTGGAGTGCATATGAACGCTCAGTCCGTCTTCGCTCAGTCCACCCCGTCCCCTTCCTCGGTCTCCCCCGGGCCTGCGGACGGGACGACCTCACCCACCCCGACGCCCACGTCAACCGGTTTCGAGCGCACGGTCGACGAGACGGTGCAGAAGGCGCGTGACTTCGACTACGCATTCTGGCTGGGCACACCGTTGAAGATCGCCGTGATCATCCTCGTCGCCCTGCTGATCGCGCTGATCCTGCGGCTCATCATCCGCCGCTTCACTCGGTCGATCGCAGCCGGCGCGGACGGCCGGCTGCGCATGGGCAAGTCATCGCGTTCCGTTGAGATGTTCGGACAGGACCCGATGACCAGGGCCAGGCGGGCCCAGCGGGCGCGCACAGTCGGTTCACTGTTGCAGTCCCTGACCGCCATTGTCGTGGCCGTCATCACGGGCATGATGGTGTTGACCGAATTGGGCTTCAATCTGGCGCCGGTGCTGGCATCGGCCGGGATCGTGGGCATCGCCCTGGGCTTCGGGGCCCAGACCCTGGTCAAGGACTATCTGTCCGGCTTCTTCATCGTCATCGAGGACCAGTTCGGCATCGGCGACTCAGTGGACCTGGGCGAAGTCCAGGGCAGCGTCGAAGAGGTCGGTCTGCGGATCACGAAGATCCGGGCCATGGACGGCACCCTGTGGCATATCCGCAACGGCGAGATCTTCAAGGTGGGGAATTCCTCCCAGGGATGGTCCGTGGCTGTGCTCGATCTGCCCTTCCCCTATGAGGCGGACGATGACGCGATCAACGCTGTGATCGCCGATACGATCACCCATCTGCAGGCACAGCCGGAGCTGAAGAAGTCGTTGTTGGAGGACCCAGAGGTCCTGGGCGTCCAGCAGATGACCGGCGAGGCGGTGACGGTCCGGGTCACAATCAAGACGCGACCGGGGCAGAACGGCTCCGTCTCACGCGAGTTCCGCAAGAACTTCCGCCACCAGCTTTCGCGACGGGACCTGGCCGTGCCCTTCGAGATGCAGACGGTGCTGCGCTCCATGGGGCCACTGGGCGCCGGTGCGGTAGAGTCGACCGAGGTCGAGACGGTGTCTGGGAAGGACGATGCGCGCAAATGACGGAACTCCGATGACAACACAGGACGCTGCCGAAGCGCCCCAGAGCATGTTCGCCCTGGTCGGCGGGCACCCCACTTTCACGAAGCTGGTCGA
The DNA here is from genome assembly GCF_024580675.1 of Brevibacterium sp. 50QC2O2. Classification (NCBI taxonomy): domain Bacteria; kingdom Bacillati; phylum Actinomycetota; class Actinomycetes; order Micrococcales; family Brevibacteriaceae; genus Brevibacterium; species Brevibacterium sp. 50QC2O2. The sequence goes on along the minus strand of NZ_JANIJZ010000002.1, from coordinate 299,217 downwards.
CGCCTTCTACGCCGGGGTCGCCGATGACCCCTACCTGATCGCCATGTATCCAGACGGCCGGGAACTCGTCGGCGCCAAGCACCGGCTGCAGGGTTTCCTCGAACAGTACTTCGGTGGGCCCACCACCTATTCGCAGGAACGCGGGCACCCCCGTCTGCGGATGCGCCACATGCCCTTCACCGTCACTCCCCGCGGGCGCGAACACTGGCTGGCCCATATGCGCGCAGCACTCGACACACTGGAACTGGCACCCATGTACGACGCTGCGATGTGGGACTACTTCAACCGTGCGGCGACTGCCATGATCAACAGCTTCGAAGAGCCCGGCGCCCGGGATCGGACCCCGGGTTCCAACGACCGCTCCTAGAGGCTGCGCAGGGGCGTCAGCAGATGGCCGCCGCGAGTCGTCAGGCGCAACCAGCCGGAGACCCGGAACACCGTGACCCCGGAGTCTTCGAGCACGGGTCCATGCGGTAAGAACCCCAGGACCTCACCGGCGTAGGCCATTCCTGCGGGTACGGATGGCAGGCGCTCGGGCCCCATTGCAGCGGCCGGGGCGCCCGGCTCGAGTTCGACCTCCCGGCTCCACACCAGGCGGCGCAGCCTGCTCACCGCATGCCCACCGGAACCGGAGGGGCTGCCCTGGGCGACCTCGGCGATTCCGGCGCGGGCAACCTCGACCAGGTTCGCGGCCGGGACCTCGCCCACGTTGGTCCAGCCGGTCCGGGGCGGGGTGCGAGCCGTCCAGGCGACGGGCACCTCGGTCGGAGGCAGGGGCAGACGGGCGTCGCCGGTGGTTTCCGCTCGGGCGAACCTGTCGCCGAGCGCGCGAGCCGGCACCACCCGGTCCAGCCCGTCCAGCCCGGAGTCACTCAATCGCAGCATCCGCATCGCCAGCACCAGGGGCATCGTGTCGCCCAAGCCGGCCGGATACAGGGGAGCTGTAGTGAGCACCAGCACATCGCCGCCCACGCTCAAGCGCACGGCGGCGTCCGGATCGGCCCGCAGCAGGCGGGCGGTGAACAACTGCCAGTCGGCCAGCGCTCCCGAATCGGCCGGATGCAGGGACGTCACTTGCGCCTCTTCATCCGGATCGGGCCGACCACTGCCCCGCTCAGCTCCGCGTATTCGTGCTCGCTGAGCCGGCGCGCCCGGTGGGTGATGGAGTCGACGAAGACGACGTCGGTCTCGGCCACCGAGTACTGGGCCGAGCCGTCGGGTTCTCCGATCACGTAGCCCACGGTGATGAGCACCGGCGAGACCTTCGCCAGCACCAGGTCCACGGCGATGGGGCCCTCACGGTAAGGCACCGGCGTGCGATATTCAATCGCATGGCTCGAGACCAGGATGTCGGCGCCGTCGCTGGCGGCCCGGAACACCTGTGGCAGGGCCGTGCCGAACACCTGCCGAGCAGCACCGGCGGGACCGGCCACCGGCTGGACATCGCGCGCGGCGGTGGGGGAACCGAAGGCACGCACACGTGCCTCTTCCAGGATTTTCAGCTGGGTGACGTTGTTGACGTGCCCATAGGCGTCCATATCGCCCCAGCGCAACTCGATGAGCACACGCGTGAAGGGGCCGGAGATCAGGGGGTTGACCAATTCGAAACTCATTGGCTCATTCTTTCACCCCGGACCTCCGGCCCCGGTACCCGGCCGGTGTCAGCCGCGGGTCAGACGACGGTGCGTCACCCGGTGGGGCCGCGCGGCGTCCTCGCCCAGGCGCTCGACCTTGTTCTTCTCGTAGCCTTCGAAGTTGCCCTCGTACCAGTACCACTGGGCGGGGTCTTCCTCCGTGCCCTCCCACGCCAGGATGTGGGTGGCGATACGGTCGAGGAACCACCGGTCGTGGGATACCACCACAGCGCAACCGGGGAAGGCCAGCAGGGCGTCCTCGAGCGAGCTGAGCGTCTCCACGTCCAAGTCGTTGGTGGGCTCATCGAGCAGCAGCAGGTTACCGCCCTGCTTGAGGGTCAGCGCCAGGTTCAGCCGGTTGCGCTCACCGCCGGAGAGAACTCCGGCCTTCTTCTGCTGGTCAGGACCCTTGAAGCCGAACGCCGAGACATAGGCCCGTGAGGGCATTTCGACATTGCCGACCTGGATGTAGTCCAGTCCGTCGGAGACGACCTCCCACAGCGACTTCTCCGGATCGATTCCACCGCGGTTCTGGTCGACATAGCTGATCTTGACCGTTTCGCCGACCTTGAGTTCTCCACCATCGATCGGTTCGAGACCCACGATCGTCTTGAACAGAGTCGACTTGCCCACGCCGTTGGGACCGATCACGCCGACGATGCCGTTGCGCGGCAGATCGAACGACAGTCCGTCGATCAGGGTGCGCCCGTCGAAGCCCTTGACCAGGTTCTTCGCCTCGATGACGACATTGCCCAGCCGCGGGCCCGGCGGGATCTGGATCTCCTCGAAGTCCAGCTTGCGGGTCTTCTCCGCCTCAGCCGCCATTTCCTCATAGCGGTTCAGACGGGCCTTGGACTTCGTCTGCCTGGCCTTGGCGTTGGAACGAACCCAATCGAGTTCCTCCTTGAGCCGCTTGGCCATTTTGGCGTCCTTCTTGCCCTGCACCTGGAGGCGCTCTTCCTTCTTCTCCAGATAGGTCGAGTAGTTGCCCTCATAGGGATACAGGTGACCGCGGTCGACCTCCGCGATCCATTCGGCCACGTGGTCGAGGAAGTACCTATCGTGGGTCACGGCGATGACGGCGCCGGGGTAGGAGTGCAGGTGCTGCTCGAGCCACAGCACCGATTCCGCGTCCAGGTGGTTGGTCGGCTCGTCGAGCAACAGCAGATCGGGCTTCTCCAGCAGCAGCTTGCACAGGGCGACGCGGCGGCGTTCACCACCGGAGAGGACCTTGACGTCGGTTTCCGGCGGTGGGCAGCGCAGGGCGTCCATCGCCTGTTCCAGCTGGGAGTCCAGGTCCCAGGCGTCGGCGGCGTCGATGGCCTCCTGGAGTTTGCCCATCTCCTCCATCAGCGCGTCGAAGTCCGCGTCGGGGTTGGCCATCTCCTCGGAGATCTCGTTGTAGCGGTCGAGCTTGGCCTTGATCTCACCAACGCCCTCCTCGACATTACCCAGGACGGTCTTGTCGTCGTTCAGCGGCGGTTCCTGCAGCAGGATGCCCACCGTGAAGCCGGGGGCCAGCTTGGCCTCGCCGTTCGACGGCTGGTCGAGGCCCGCCATGATCTTGAGGATCGTCGACTTACCCGCGCCGTTGGGACCGACCATGCCGATCTTGGCACCGGGGTAGAACGACATCGACACATCGTCGAGGATGACCTTGTCACCGTGCGCCTTGCGCGCCTTGTACATGGTGTAAATGAACTCTGGCATAGTGCCCTTAGCCTATCCGGTCAGCCCACACCCGGGCCAGTCCCGGCACCGTTTACACTGCGTAGGACCTGTTCGACCGACTCAGCCGTCACCGGGCAGCAGTTCGTCCGGGCCAGTCTGCTCGGAACCCCGGGGCTCCCCCGAAGGCGTGGCGACTCCCGCCGGCCGTTGCACATCGCCCACCAGGCAGGTTCCCGTACTCTTGGTCCGCGGGACCTTCTTAGCCTCGACCTTGCCGCCGCGGATCTCGCCGATCACGCAGCCGCCGGACACCCGGACGCCGAACATCTTGGCCGGAATCCCCGTATCCAGGGGCGTGGCATCGATGGTGGCCTCCAGCGCGGACTTCTTGTAGCCCGCGGCGGTCATCGTCTGGAAGAAGTCCTTGGCGCTGGGCGCCTTGTCCTTCTGCGCCAGTGGCTTCAGGGTCTTGATCACCTTCTGCACATCCGCGGGAGTCTGCTTCTTCCCCGGCGTGGGATCATCGGCGGGAGCACTGCCCGAAGGACCGAACAGGCTGCAGGCGCTCAGGGCGAGCACCATGGCACTGCCACCGAGGACGGCGACGACACGGGACTGGATGTGGGCTCTCACAGGCCCCACTCTATCCCGGTGCCGCCGCTTGCCGCCACGGCGGCGGCACCTCAGAAGGGCGCGTCGTCATCGCCGACTGCGGCATCCACGTGAGTGCTCACGGTGGTGCGGGGCGTCGTCGCGGCACCGACGGCTTGGGTGTAGGACCCGGTCTGTCCGGCGCCGAAGCCCGCCGGCTCCGAGTCCGCACGCTGTTCGGCCTGGTCCGGGGGCGGTCTCATGCTCCAGGCATTGGTGTCCTGCCCGTCCGACCCCGGTGCGGTGTCCGCCTCGAGGCGGGCGTCGCGTTCCTCCTCCCCGCGCTGCTGCTTGGACCGGGTGGTGATCGCGCCCCTGCCGAATTGCAGATTCAGACCGACGGCCTCGGCGATGATGACGAGGCTGTTACGGACATTGCCCGCGGCATCCTTCCATTCGCGATCCGTCACCCTGCCCAGCACGATGACCGGGTCTCCCTTGTCGATCGACTTCCTGACGTTGTCCGCCAGCATCCCGTTGCAGCTGACGTCGAACCAGGTCGGATCACTGTTCTTCCACTGTCCTGATTCGCGATCGAACCAACTGTGGCCGACCGCCAGGCGGAACCGGACCCAGGGCCGGTCCTCCCTGTCCTGTCCCGCGGTGGGCGGGCCGCCCACGTGTCCGATGAAATGGTTGAGCATCTTGGTGTTCATCACTGCCTCCCACAGGTATTCGTGAACACCACCAGCGAACCCGGCACGGGACCTCGGGCACAAGGGAGACACGTGTGCCTGTGGACACCGTCGGCGTGTCCCCAGGCAGCGGACGCGCCGGTCCCCGGTCGGTCCACAGGCGCGCGACGCCCGATCGCCGGATGTCGGGCGCCTAGCGCAGGGAGTCGAAGACGGCCTTGTGCTCGGCCAGAACCTCGGTCACCGGGGCCAGATACGATCCGGCTGCCGCCGCGAGCACGGCCTGTTCGAGGTCACGGTGGACCCGGGCCTCGGCCTCATCGGCCCCACGGTCGCGCCCGCCCTTGGCGCTGCGCGAGGTCACCAGGGACCCGATGAGGCCCACCAACAGGGCCACGGGGCCCGCAATCCACACAGGCCATGACACACCGGTCGTTCCCGCAACCGCCAGGACGATCGCGGCGACTGTGCCGATGAGGCCCACCAGGGTCAAGATGAAGAACAGCCACTGGAAGAAGCGTGCAGTGGCCCACCACCCCGGGGGCGTTGTGGTGATCTGCACTCCGGTGACCGCCTGGTCGAGCGAATCGGTCAGCTCACTGGCGGTGCTCCGTTCGGCTTCGGACACCGCGGAACGCCAACTCGACGGCAGGCTCGCCGCGGCCTCGGCGACGACTTCGTGCGCGGCCAGACCCACCTGCGCGCTCTGCGTCGGAGTGGTCGCAGGCACCGAGGCCCTGATCAACGCTGCACGGTTGGCCCCGTGCCGCGATCCCAACGGGTCGGCCTTGCCCCGCTGCATCCAGACCAGTGGCGGATATCCTGTCGCCTGGTAAGACCTGCGAGTGTAGTCGTCGTGCACCGTCTGGCCCAGTGCGTCGACGCCCGCAGCATCGGTCATCGCAGAGACCAACCGGGCCGCACCCGGCAGCGCCTGCGGATCGGCGACCGGCTCGCCCAGCTCGGACTGGATCCGTCTGGCCACCGTCCGCAGATCGGCGACCAGACGCTGGGATGCCGCGGCCCGCTCCGACACCCGACGGACCAGGCGCTCGCGGATCTCCTTGACCCCCTCGCGGGACTTCGCCGAGGCCAGGAGGACATCGGTCTGATCCAGCCCGTCATTGGTCAGCAGGCTGCGCAAATGGGTGGCCGCGATCTCCCGGTCCTCCGGTGCCAGACGATCGACCTGGTTGAGCACCACGACCATTGAGGAGTCCTGTTCGCTCATCTGCGAGAGATACCGCGAGTGCAGGGCGAAGTCTGCATACTTCTGGGGGTCGACGACCCAAACCAGCACGTCGACCAGGCCGACCATCCGGTCCGACTCCTCCCGGTGTTCCACCGCGGTCGAATCGTGATCCGGCAGGTCAAGCAGGACCAGGCCGTGCAGGGCCCGCTCGTCGTCGCCGTCGAGCGCGGATTCGCGCCATGTCCGGTTCTCCTGGGGAACCTCCAGCCAATCCAACAGGTCCTGCGCGCCATCGCCCCAGACACAGGCAGTGGGCTTCGAGGTGGTGGGGCGGCGCACCCCGACGCGGGCCAGCTCCAGACCGGACACCGCGTTGAACAGCGATGACTTGCCAGAACCGGTCGAACCGGCGAAGGCCACGACCGTGTAGTCCTCCCCCATGCCCATCCGGGCACTGGACTTCTTGAGCACGCTGCGGGCCTCCGCAACAGTCTCCGGGCTCAGGTGCCCCGCGGGCAGGGTCAGGGCCTGCCTGATGCCCTGTGCATAATGAGCGATCTGCTCCTTGATGCCCGGCTCACTCACAGCAGTTCCTCCAATCGGGCGCTCGCCGAGCGCAGTCCGCGTCCCTGCCTGGCCGGGACCTCGGCCACCGTCAGGGCTTGTTCGAAAGGACGCCGGCAGCTGCGCAGCAGCTCACCGGTCCCGGCCTCCAGGTCCGTGCGCAGCCCGCCGAGCAGGCCGGAGACGACGTCGGGGCCGAAGATCGTGTCGAGCAGGTGCTCGGCGACCTCGGCGGTATTCGCGACGACCCTGGCACGCCCCGGGGTCTGCACATCTACCCCGCTGACCAGCGAGATGAGCACGACGGCGCCCACCGCCTCGACTCCGAAGGAGAGGATACGGGCCTTCGCCTTGCGTGTCTGCGATGCCTGGGAGACCTCGGCGAACACCTTGCCGACGAACTCACGGGTGAAGTCCTTGGCCGACTCCGTGAAACTGGCCGGCACCGCCGCCATATGCCGGTTGCGGTCCAGCAGGGCCGTTCCGGCAGGGGTCTGCTGCCAGGCCAGTGCCGTGCGCCCTACCGCTTCGACGGCGTGCAGTCGGATGATCTGGTTGATAGAACTCTGCAGGGAGGCGATGAGCGGGCCGGCGGTGTCCTGTTTGCCCACGACCCGGGCAGTCAGCCGATCACGCAGACGGGCGACGGACGGCTCGAGCCCTTTGAAGAACTGGCCGGTGCCGATGAAGTCCTGCCACCGGGCCTGGACCTCGCCGCGTACCGCATCGCCGCGCCGCAGTGCTGCGGACAGTTCGTCGATCTGGCCGGCGAATGCGCCCTCGACGGCCGTGCTGAGTTCGCGGTGCGCGTCCTCCTGCCTGGTTGCATCGTCGGCCAGGGTCTCGATCTGCGCACCCACCGTGTGCAGGGCCCCCAGCAGGGTTCGGTTGATCACACGCAAGCGGGCGCGGTCGCCCGTGGCCAGGTTGAACAGCCAGGACTTCACGGGGTAAACGGCCGATTCGGGCAGCAATCCGTGTTCCAGGTCGATCTCCGGAATGGTGAACAGGGGCGCCTGGCCCAGGCCCGCGGCGTGCAACAGCCCGCCTAAATGGTGACGGACCTCGCGGTTGGCATCGGCGGGGACCCGGTCGAGCACGACGGCAACCGAGGTCCCCCGGTCCGAGGCCCCCTTGAGCACCTCCCACGGCGCCGCGTCGGCGTACCGGGCGGAAGTGGTCACGAAGAGCCACAGGTCAGCGGCTCCCAACAGCTCACGGGAGACCTCGCGGTTGGTCGAGGCCACCGAATCGATATCGGGCGAGTCGATCAGCGCGATCCCGGCGGGGACCTCTGTGCTTTCGACCAGTTGCATCGAGGGCCTGCCGGCTGCCGTAGATCCCCCTGCGATGCGTTTGAGACTGGGGAAGATGCGGTTACCGGTGAAGAAGTCGGCATCGGCCGGATTGTGAATGAGCACGGGCCAGGTGGTGGTGGGTCGCAGTGCCCCCGCCCGGGTGGCCTCCGTGCGCAGGATCGAATTGACCAGGGTCGACTTGCCTGCGCCGGTCGAACCGCCCACGACGACCAGCAACGGTGCACGTGGATCGGCCGCTCTGGGAATCAGGTAGTCGCCGAGTTGGGCCCGGAGCCTGATCTGCAGTTCACGTCCCGCCTCCGCCCCGGAGGCCGCCAGGGGAAACCGCGCCGCCCCGACTCGGGCAACGAGGTCGCGCAGGGCAGGGCCCAGTGCGGTCGGTAGCTGTTGGTCGCTCGTCGCGATGGTAGTCACGCTCATACTCTGACTGTTTTCTCAGTCTCCCACCAGTCGGCGCGCCGTGGGAGGCGGCAATTCTTATACCGACACCCGTAGTGTCAGAACCCTCACCCTGCGTCGTGGGGCACCGCCGGGAACCTGTGTATACGGGGTCAGACGTAAGCTGACACCATGAGCTCGCATCCCCATGCAGACCCGACACCACGGAATCCCGACTCCATGGTGCGCATCGTCACGGCCGTGCGCGAACTGGCTCTATTGGACGATCCCGACAGGTTGACCATCACCGCGATCGTGAACCGCGCAGGCGTGTCCCGCCCCACGTTCTATGCGGCATTCCCCGATGTCCCCGCCTCCCTGGCCGCCGCTGCGGACGACCTGCTGCGGGAGGTCTTCTCGGGTATCCATCCGGCACCCCCTGGCACCGTCGACGACTCTGTGATCGCCGAGCACCTGGGCACCGTACTGACCAGACTGCGCATCCACACAGCCTTCTTCAGCCGAGTCCTACCCTCACGTGCCGGTTTCCGTGTGCTGCGCGGGGTCATCGAGTTCGTCGTCGAGCGCCTGCTGGGTACCCCCAGCGCGCACACCGATGTCGAGGCGGTCGAGGCGGTGGCCGCCGGAGCCGTCTGGCTGATCTACCGGTGGCTCGACTCCGGCTGTGAGGAATCCATCGCCCACGTGGTGACACGGGTGACCGGCTTCATCACGCGCTAGCGGCCGGGCGCCCTCAGGACGCCGGACCCTGGGTCAGGGTGACCGTGGCGGCGTGGGATGCGCCGGCGGAGTCCGTCCATTCGATCTTCACCCGCTGTCCGGGATCGTAGCCGGACAGCGCCTTGGTCAGGGCCGTGGGCGATGCAATCCTCGTGCCTCCCACCGAGGTGACCAGGTCGCCCTCCTCCAGGCCGGCCTTGGCCGCGGCCGTGCCGGCGATGACACCGGCCACGGGCGCACCCGAAGCGACTCCGCCGGCACTCCCCTCGGCCCCCGCTGAGTCCTGGTCTGCAGCGGCGACCTGGACGCCCAGGAAGGCCGGATAGCCCAGGGACACCCCAGCGGATTCGTCCCCGGCGGTGATCCTGTCCGCGATCGACATCGCGTCTTCTATCGGGATGGCGTAGGCGGTGATCGTACTGCTGCCCGAGGACGCCGCCGTGTTCATCCCGACGACCTCGCCCTCATCGTCGAGCAGGGCCCCACCGGAGTCCCCGGAGACCACCCGGGCGGAGATCTCGATCATCCCGTCCAGTGACTCGGAGCCGACCGTGCCCTCGGATTCGGTCGTCACAGTGGAGTCCAGGGCGGTGATGGTGCCCCTGGCCGCAGCCAGCTCTCCCCTGCCCTGGGCGTTGCCGACCGCCGTGATCGCCTGTCCCACCTTCTCCTGATCCTCGTCGAGGGCGACGGTGGCCAGGTCCTTCGCCCCGGTCAGCTTGAGCACCGCGACGTCGTCCTGCGCCTGTGTGCCGACCACAGTGGCCGTGTACGTCTTCTCACTTGCCGGCACGGTGACCTTGATCGAGGTGGCCCCGGCGATAACGTGGTTGTTCGTCAGCACAGTGCCGTCGGACTTGACGACCATGCCGGTGCCCGCACCTGCTGCGCCCTCGTACTTCAGGTTCGTGTTGATGATGACGACCCCTGCCGCCTGCTTCGCGGTGGCCGAGGTCGCCGCTGCCTGGCCCGAAGCTGTACCGGTGCCCGCTTCGCCGGCGGAGTCTTGTCCGCCCGGAACCTGCCGTGCGCCCCCTGCCCCATCGCCGAGGCCGTCGGACGAGCCGGGACCGGCACTGCCATCGGCGCCCTGTACTCCGGATCGCCCGGTTCCGGGTTGCCCGGTTCCGGCCGCCGCCTGATAACCCGGCGCCTGCTGGACCGTGCTCCCCTGCTCCGCCACGACCGCGAGCGCGGACTCGATGCCGAAGGTCGCCGGCACCCCCAGGACCAGTCCGGTGGCCAGACCCAGGCCGGCGGCCAGGGCGCCGATGGGTCCCGGCTTCTGATACCAGTGCCGCGCGGCGGTGGCGTTCACCGGGTACTGCGGGTGCTGCTGCACGTTCATGATGTTCTCCTCGTCGTGTGCGTTGAGACCATCACATCGTTCCGGGTGAAGGGGGTGCTTTGTGCAGCCTGTGGCGCAGCTGTGGAACCTGGGACCCTGTGACGATTCAGCCCTGCCGGCCGATCGTCCGGATCTGTTGACGGCCGTCACGGTCGCGGACCATGACACCTCTGTCCCGCAGTGCTTCCAGTGCGTCCTCGGCGGCGCCTCCACGTTTATCGGCCAGGGCCCGCCGGCGGCTCCGCAGCAGCTCTTCGAGGTCTTCTTCCACCAGACCTGCGCCGTCCACCCAGGTCGTGAAGTCCGCTTCGTGGGGGTCCACGGGGGCGAGTCCGGGGAGCCCGTGCGCGTCCAGCGCCGCTACCAGGCCGGGGACCATCTCGGCCTCCAGCCTGCTGCGGAGGAGTTCACGCCCGCCCGCGCCCAGTACGAGGAGTTCCTTGTGCCCCGTACGGGCCAGTCCGGAGATATCCTCGGCCGCTATGAACCGATCGGCGTCCTCCGTGTGCACGGTGATGCCCCGGGCGGAGACCTTGATCGCACCGGCCTCGTCCATCCACTTTCCGACGATCAGGAAGCCGCCGATCGCGCCGACGACGGTCAACACCGGGATCGCCCAGGCCAGCGGCAGTTCTGCCGCGAGGCGCAGCATTCCCGGCGCGTCTCCGATGCGTCCGACCAGCCAGGAGACCAGCGGGCCGACTACGAATGCCGCAAGGAGGCCGATGAGGCCCCCTCCGACGATGAAGGCTGGTCTGTACCCCGTGGGGATGGCGACGGTGCTCGTCGGGATGGAAGCGGTCATGCGCAGGGTCCTTTCAGGTAGCCCAGGGCGGTGCGCCGCACCTCCGGCGCCGGATTTCGTCCGGGTTCGGCGTTGAGATAGCAGGCGTCGACAATGGTCAGCAACCAGCCGGCAGCAGCTTCAGGGTCTATCCCCTGGTCGATCTGTCCGGCTGCGGCGGCCCGGGTGATCAGGTCGATCAGCCCGGCGCGCTGCACTGCCGACACGGCTTCCGAGGCGGCGATGAGTTCCGGATCGTGACCCATCCGCCGCAGCGATTCGATCAGCATCCCCTGTGCATAGGGATAGGCGGCGTCCGCGGCCAGGGTTTCGAGGATGTCGAGGATCGCGGCCAGCGGGTCGCAGGTGTTGGCGTGTCCGGCGATGAGGTCCTCTGCCGCCGGCAGGTCCGCTTCGAAGGGCGCGCGGAACAGCGCGGCCTTGTCCGGATAGTAGTAGAAGACGCTGCCGGGGCTGATACCGACCTCCTGTGCCACTTGGGCAACGCTGGTCGCCTCGAAGCCCTGGGTGGCGAACAGCCGGGCGGCGGCCGCGGCGATCTCCGCCTTCTTCTGCGCAACCCTCTCCGGATCGACTTTCCTGGCCATCTGCGGCTCTCCACATTTATTATCTGATTGGTCAATCAGATAATACCAGGCGGTACGACCCACTGACCCTCGCACAGGCGCCTCCCCGACCCGGCGATGTCCGGAGGCGTTACGGGCTCGCGCCTTGGACCCAGCGGGTCTAGCCTGGGGCCATGGACATCCGGACGGAACGTGTGTACGACTGGTCGCCGGACGCCGGCGAATACGCGACACTGGTGGACCGACTATGGCCACGCGGAGTCAAGAAGGAGCGCCTGGCCGCGGCTTCCTGGGACAAAGAGGTTGCGCCCAGCCCGGACCTGCGGAAACGGTTCCACGCCGGAACCGTCGACTTCCCCGACTTCGCAGGCGAATACCGCGCGGAGCTGGAGGGCTCGGACGCCCCCGCAGCACTCGTGAATCGTGCCACTGCAACCGGCGCCCACACGCTCGTGCTGCTGTTCGCGTCCAAGGACACCACCCACAATCACGCCGAGGTCCTGGCCGACTATCTGCGCGGGATCGCCGCCTGACTCCCTGCCCGGAGGCCGTCGCCCCGGGTGACGCAGATCTCTGGAAGTTCCGGCGCGCGCCTGCTATCGTCGAGCCGTCCCTGTTTTCCACGTGAGGATCCCCAAAATGCTGATCGACGACCGTCTGGCCGCGTCCCCACCGCGCTGACCCCGTCGATCGCCCTGCACTGAGGGCTCCGGTGTCAGCGCTTGCACTGACAACCCGGGAGTCCTCATGCTATCCACTCAGAAGCCGGCTGTGACGCTGGCAGACCTTTCCTTCACCTGGCCCGACGGCACCACCGTATTCCGTGACCTGTCTGCCACATTCCCCCTCGGCCGCACGGGCCTGATCGGATCCAACGGCACGGGCAAGACCACTCTGCTGCGCATCATCGCAGGCGAGCTGGTGCCCAGCGCCGGCTCCGTCACGGTCACCGGACACCTCGGCTATCTGCCCCAACACCTCATTTTGGACGCCGGCGCCGGCGTCGCCGGGCTGTTGGGCATCGAATCCCGGGTCAGCGCCCTGCGCGCAATCGAGTCGGGAGACGCCGACCCGGCGCATTTCGATGCTCTCGCCGACGACTGGGACGTCGAGGCCCGTGCCAGAGCGGCGCTGGATCGCGTCGGTTTGACCGACATCGAACTGGACCGCCCGGTCGGGAGCCTCTCCGGTGGGGAGACGGTCCTGGTCGCACTGACCGGTCTGGCACTGGCCGGCGACGAAGTCGTGTTGCTCGACGAACCGACGAACAACCTGGACCGCGCCTCCCACAGCCTGCTCTACGAGGCGATCGATTCCTGGCGGGGGTCGTTGCTCGTCGTCAGCCACGACGTCGAATTGTTGGATCTGATGGATTCGACGGCGGAGCTGCGCGACGGAGCACTTGAGGTATTCGGCGGACCCTATCGGGCCTACCAGGAGTACCTGGAGGTCCAACAGGCCGCCGCCGAACAGGCCCTGCGTTCGGCCGAACAGCGGCTGCGCACCGAGGAACGCCAGCGGATCCAGGCGCAGACCAAGCTGGACCGGCGCCGACGCTACGCGCGGACCGACTTCGAGAACAAGCGCAAGCCGAAGATGATCATGAACAACCGCAAGCAGGAGGCGCAGGTCTCCGCCGGCAAGCTGCAGGGCCGCCACGACGCCTCCGTCGACGCCGCCCGGCAGGTTGTGGCCGAGCAGGAACAACGGATCCGCGGCGATGCCGGTATTTCGATCGACCTGCCCGACCCCGAGGTGCCTGCGGCTCGCAGGCTGGCGGCCCTGCGCGATGGGCGGGGCCGTGAGTTCATCGTGCAGGGCCCTGAACGCGTGGCGCTGACGGGACGCAACGGGATCGGCAAGACCCGGCTGCTCGAGGAGCTGGTCCACCCGGAACGAGAGGCCGGCGCCGCGCGCGGTTGCCGGGCAGAGGCCCTCACCGACCGAATCGGCTACCTGCCCCAGCGCCTGGACCATCTCGACGATGATGCGACCCTGCTCCAAACCGTGCGGGCTGCGGCCCCGAGGGCCACGGAGCACCGCCTGCGTGCGGGCTTGGCGCGCTTCCTGTTCCGCGGTAACACGGTGCAACGGCGCGTCGGCGACCTGTCCGGCGGGGAGCGCTTCCGCATCGCGCTGGCGACCTTGCTCTTGGCCGATCCGCCCTGCCGGCTGTTGGTGCTGGACGAGCCGAGCAACAACCTCGACCTGCGCAGTGTCGATGAGCTGGTCTCGGCGCTAAGCGATTATCGCGGCGGACTCATCGTCGTCAGCCATGATGAGCACTTCCTGGACAGGCTGGGCATCGACACCCGGATCACCATGGACGAAGCCGGACTGTCGCTCCGGTGATCAGGGGCGCCACGGCCTCACCGGAACGTCACGGGTGATCCGTTGCGCGCATCGGCCCAGTTGTCGATCCCACAGTCGACGGCGAACCGGTCGATCTCCCGCAGTTCCGCTTCTGTGAAGTCGAGGTGGTCCAGCGCGTCGAGGTTCTCCTCCAGCTGGGCCACGCTCGAGGCCCCGGCGACCAGGCTGGTCACGCGCGGGTCGCGCAGTGCCCAGGACAGTGCCAGTTGGGCCAGTGACTGGCCGCGTCCGGCTGCGATGTCGTGCAGGCCCTGCAGGCGAGCGCGCACCTCGTCTGTCAGCCAGTCGGGGTTGAGCGTGCCCCCTTGGGCTGCGCGGGCGCCGTCCGGGATGCCGCCGATGTACTTGTCGGTCAGCATGCCCTGGGCCAGCGGGCTGAAGCCGATGATGCCGAAGCCCTCATCGGCGGCCGCGTCGACCAGTCCCTCGGCTTCAATCCAGCGGTTGAACATCGAATAGGAGGGCTGGTGGATCGTCAGGGGTGTGCCCAGCCCGCGCAGCAGCCCGGCCATGGTGCGGCTGTCCTGGGGAGAGTAGGAGGAGATGCCGACGTAGTGGGCGCGGCCGGAGCGCACGATGTGGTCCAGCGCGGCGGCTGTCTCCTCCAGCGGGGTGTCCGGGTCGGGCCGGTGATGGTAGAAGATGTCGACTGCGTCCAGTCCCATGCGCTCGAGCGAGCGGTCCAGGCTGGATACGAGGTATTTGCGGCTGCCGCCGATCCCGAAGGGGCCGGGCCCCATGGTCCAGCCGGCCTTGGTGGAGATCACCAGCTCATCGCGGTGCGCGGCCAGATCCTGTTTGAGGATCCTGCCGAGGTTCGCCTCCGCGGCACCCGCCGGCGGGCCATAGTTGTTGGCCAGGTCCAGATGGAAGACACCGCGGTCGAAGGCCGCGAGCACGATCTCCCGTTGCGTCTGGATGCTGCGGTCATCGCCGAAGCGCTGCCAGAGTCCCAGGGACAGGCCGGGCAACTGCAGGCCACTGCGGCCCGAACGGCGGACGGGAATGTGTGCATAACGGTCTGCTGCCGGCTGATAGCTCATGCTGCGATCCTATAGCCTGAGACGATCTGTGGCATCCGATCGAGCCGTAGCCGCGACCCGTGCCGCATACACCTCTGCGCCCCCGGCAGGACTCGAACCCGCGACACATGGGGTAGAAACCCACTGCTCTATCCACTGAGCTACGGAGGCCAAGAACCCGCGGAAACCGCAGGTCCAGGACTAGGTTACCCTGTGGGGCCCGGGGTTTCACCTCGGGCCCCACAGGTGCCGATCATCCCCGGTGGGCGTCCAGGCGTTCGGCCAGCGCGGCCTCGACCCGTTCCACCTTGCCGGTGATCTCCCCGGTGTGGCCGGGACGGATATCGGCCTTCATGACCAGGGAAACGCGCGGACCGTAGGCGGCAACGGCCTGCGTCGCGGCCTTGACCACGGCGAAGACCTCGTCCCACTCCCCTTCGACCGTAGTGAACATCGAGGACGTTTCGTTGGGCAGGCCGGAGGCCCGCACGACCTCCAGGGCGGCGGCGACGGCATCGTGGACCGACCCGCTACCCGAGGGGTCTTCCCCTCCCGAGGGCGAAACCGAAAAGGCCAGGAGCACGTCTCAGCCCTCCACCTTGATCACCAGCGCGTCGCCCTGACCGCCGCCACCGCACAGCGCCGCCACACCCAGGCCACCGCCGCGGCGTTTCAGTTCGTGGGCCAGGGTCAACACGATGCGCGCACCCGAGGCCCCGATCGGGTGCCCCAGGGCGATCGCCCCGCCATTGACGTTGACCCGTTCGGCGTCGATGCCCAGGTCCTGCATACTGGCCAGTCCCACCTGGGCGAAGGCCTCGTTGATCTCGTACAGGTCGAAGGAGTCCGCCGCCACGCCCTCACGCGCCGCGGCCTGCTTGATCGCCTGCGACGGCTGGTGCTGCAGAGTCGAATCCGGCCCCGCCGTCCAGGCGTGGGAGCGGATCTCGGCCAGGATCGGCAGACCGGCTGCGACTGCCTTGTCCTTGTTCATCACGACCACGGCTGCCGCCCCGTCGGAGATCGGTGACGCATTGCCCGCGGTGATCGTGCCGTCGGGCCTGAACGACGGCCGCAGACCCGCCAGGGACTCCGCAGTGGAATCCGGGCGGACACCCTCGTCCCGGTCGACGACGACCTCGCCCTTGCGGGTCCTGATCGTCACGGGCACGACCTCGTCGACCAGGCGGCCCGCCTCCCAGGCGGCACCGGCCCGCTGATGCGAGCGTGCGGCGAACTCATCCTGTGCCAGGCGGGAGAACTCCACGTCCCCGGCGTTCGCGTCCTCGGTCAGCGCACCCATCGCCTGGTCGGTGAAGGCGTCCCACAGCCCGTCGTAGTCCATGTGGTCGCGCAGCGGCACCGTGCCGTATTTGTAACCCTGACGGGACTTCTCCAGCATGTGCGGGGCATTCGTCATCGACTCCTGCCCGCCGGCGACCACCACATCGTATTCGCCGGCGCGCACCAACATCGCCGCGTGCGTGATCGTGTTGATGCCGGAGAGGCACAGTTTGTTCAGGGTTACCGCGGGCACGTTCATCGGAATACCGGCTTTGGCAGCCGCCTGACGCCCGGGCCCCTGACTCAACCCGGCCTGCAGCACCTGGCCCATGAGCACGTACTCGACGGCTTCGGGGTCCACGCCCGCTTTGTCAAGGGCGCCCTTGATGGCGATTGCGCCCAGGTCGACGGCGGACAGGCCGGACAGTCCGCCCAGCAGCTTTCCCTGCGGGGTACGGGCGCCCGCGACGATCACGGCTTCGGCCATATGTTCACTCCTGTTCTCCGGTCGCGGACCGGCTGCGGTCAACGACGTTGTCAATGCATTTCGGCGCGATCGAACGAGCATGCCGGCCGGGTTCGGGTGGCACCCACGGACCGTGTGACCACGCTCGCCCAGCTTAATGCACTTCCACCATCCCGGCGCCCTCCCCCACCTCCGTGGGACACGACCCGACGAATGATGGAGGTCCCAGCAATCCTCAACTTCACTCACTAGAGTTAACGGCGAAGCCAGGCCCAGACACACTAGGAGCGAACGTGACACCCCCCGAAGAGTTCCGCACGTCGATGCGCGGTTATGAGAAGAACGAGGTCGATTCCCGCATCGCGCAATTGCGCGGTGAGATCGACTCCCTGCGCAAGGCGCTGACGGATGCGCGCAGCCAGGTCATCACGGCCGATCGCGCCAAACTCCAGATCGCAGGGGAACTCTCGGAGGCCAAGGCCCAGCTGAAGAAGGCCGCGGAGTCCTCCCCGGAGTCGCAGGGTGCACCCGGCAGCCGGATCGACCATCTGCTCAAGATCGCCGAGTCGCAGGCGAGGGAGACCCTCGCCCAGGCCACCGCGGATGCGGAGACGATCCGCAACAAGGCCCGCGCGGACGCCGCCAGTTCGCGTGCGCGGATGCGCACGGAGTCCAATGACACCCTGAATTCGGCGCGCAACGAAGCCGAAGCGATCAAACAGGCCGCCGAACTGCGCGCCAAGGAGACCACAACCGCCGCGCAGACGAAGGCGGAGGAACTGGTGGCCGCGGCACAGCGCAAGGCGGCACAGCTGCGCAGCGAGGTCGAGCAGGAGGCCTCGCAGTCCCGTGAGGCGCTCAAACGGGAGCTGTCCACGACCAGGGCGGACGCCCAGAAGGAAGTCGCCGATCTGCGCACCACGGCCAAGACGGAGGCCCAGCAGTTGCGCGCCTCCGCCGCCGAGGAGTCCCAGAAGGTCAGGTCCGAAGCCGAGGCCGCTGCCAGGAAGGTCACCGAACAGGCCGAGGCCAAGGCGAAAGAACTCACCACTCGAGCAGAGAAGACGGCCGAGGAAGCCCAGCAGCGCGCCGACGCACTGGACGTCGAGCTGGCCAACCGGCGCCAGGCGCACGAAAAGGACGAACAGGCCCGCTTCGCCAAGGCGGCACAGGACAACGACCGGCTGACGAACGAGGCCAAAGCGCGTGCCGCCGAAGCGGACGAGGCCGCCACGCAGGCCGCCGCCAGGGCCGAGGCCATCCGCAAGGAGGCGCTGGACAAGGCCGACCAGATCATCGCCGATGGGAAGAAGCGCTCCCAGGAGCTCATCTCCGAGGCCCGCGCCACTGCCGAGGCGACCATTGAGGAGTCCTCGGCGGAGGCCAAGCGCAATGTCTCAGCCGCCCAGGCCCAGGTCGATCTGTTGACCAAACAGCGGCGCACCATCACAGCACAGCTCGAGCAGTTGCGCTCCATGTTCGCAGCCCCCGGGCTGTTCGACGATATCGACCTGGCCGAGGACAAGTCCGATCAGGTCAAGGCCGCGGCCTTCCCGACCGAGCGCATCGCCTCGGGTGAGGAACTCGATCAGCTCAAGGCACAGGAAGCGCCCAAGGGCGCTGCGGCACGCCCCAAGGACGCTCCCAATACCCCGTCGCCTGCCCGGGGCACCGGCGGAGTCAAGGCGAAGGGGCGTCTGCAGTCCGACGGTGGTAGCGCCAAGGACGCGGCGGCTTCCGGCGATACCGAGGCCAAACAGCCCCAGACGAAGCCCCAGGAGCAAACCGACGCACCCACCGAGTCGTTGCCCCGGAACAACAATCGGAACCGCTAAGGTCCGGGCTCTCCGAACCCGGTTCCGGCTTCAATGCCCGTCACCGCCTGCGGTGGCGGGCGTTGAAGCACGAGGTGTGCCAGTGTCTGCGGTGGGCCAGCCCGACTCCCACGCCGAATTCGTCCTCGGAACGCCAGGCCACCGTGTGGGGTGTACCCGCCGGCAAGTCCTGATTGCACCCGGGGCAGGTGTAGACCTTCCCCGATGAGTTCCCCCGTACCGACTGGACCACCCATTCGCCGTCGGGGCCCTCGACCACATGACGGATCGAATTGAGTGAGATACCCAGTTCATGGGTCTCCCTTTGCCATTTGTTCTTTCTACGCGAGTTCGAGGATCGAGGCATGTCCCCTATTTTGTCATGCGGTAGAGTGGTCTGCCGTGCGTTTGGTTGTAGCGAAGTGCTCAGTTGATTATTCCGGCCGCCTGGCCGCCCATCTCCCCGCCGCGGATCGGGTCCTCATGCTCAAGGCGGACGGTTCGGTCCTGGTTCACTCCGACGGCGGCTCGTACAAGCCGCTGAACTGGATGAGCCCGCCGGCAACCGTGCGGGTCAGCGAACCGGACGCGGAACAGGCCGCCGCCGGCGCACAGGAGATCTGGCAGGTCGAGCACAAGAAGACCGGTGACAGACTGGTCATCACGATCTTCGCCGTCCATACGGACACCAGTTACGATCTCGGGGTGGATCCGGGTTTGATCAAGGACGGCGTCGAGGCCCATCTGCAGGAATTGCTGGCCGAGCACATCGAAACGCTGGGCACCGGTTTCGCAACCGTGCGCCGCGAGTACATGACGGCGATCGGACCCGTCGACATCCTGGCCAGGGACTCCGCAGGCGGCGCAGTGGCGGTGGAGATCAAGCGGCGGGGCGAAATCGACGGGGTCGAACAACTGACGCGCTACCTGGAACTGATGAACCGCGATCCGCTCCTGGCGCCGGTCGCCGGCGTCTTCGCTGCGCAGGAAATCAAACCGCAGGCGCGCACACTGGCCGAGGACCGGGGCATCCGGTGCGTGGTGCTGGACTACGATGCGCTGCGCGGGATGGACGACCCGGAGACCCGTCTCTTCTGAGGAGCCGGGCCCACGCCCCCACCTGGGCTCTCCTCGGCCGGGGTCAGACCGTGCTCGGCTCAGTCGATGTCGAGTACGGTCGCACGCTCGATGCGCTCGATGTCGGCACCCAGGGATTTGAGCTTGTCCACGAAGAACTCATAGCCGCGGTCGATATGGCTGACCCCGGAGATCTCCGATACCCCGGTGGCGGCCAGGCCGGCAATCGCCAATGCCGCACCGGCCCGAATGTCCGAGGCCTCCACCTCGGCACCGGAGAGTTCGGGAACCCCCGTGATGAGCGCATGATTACCGTCGACGGATACCTGTGCGCCCAGCCGGGCCAGCTCGTTGACGAACCGCCAGCGCGCCTCGAACAGGTTCTCGGTGACGTATCCCTCACCATCGGCGACCGCGTTGAGCGCGATCGCGAAGGGTTGAAGGTCGGTGGGGAATCCAGGATAGGGCAGGGTGGAGATGCGCACACTGTGTGGGCGCGTCGGTCCGGTGACCCGGAAGCCACCGCCCACGGCCTCGACCCGTTCGACCACGGCACCGGCAGTTTCGAGTTTCTCGAAGACATGCGGCAACAGTTCGGTACCAGCGCCATGGACCTCGATCGAACCACCGGTGATAACGGCGGCGAAGGCCCACGAACCCGCCACGATCCGGTCCCCCACACAACGATGGGTCACCGGGTGCAGTTCGGAGACCCCTGAGATGGTCAGCTGGGACGTGCCGATCCCCCGGATATCCGCGCCCATTTCGACGAGCATCGTGCAGATATCGACGATTTCGGGTTCTTTGGCCGCATTGTCCAGCACGGTGGTGCCATCGGCCAGCACCGCCGCCATCACCAGGTTCTCCGTTGCTCCGACCGAGGGGAAATCAAGGTGAAAGTGCGTACCGTGCAGGCCATGGGGTGCTGCCGCGACGAAGTAGCCGTGATCCAGGTGGACCTCGGCGCCCATCTCCTTCAGGCCCGCTTCATGCAGATCGAGCCCGCGCGAACCGATCGCGTCGCCGCCGGGCAGGGCGACCTGGGCCCGCCCCATCCGGCCCACCAGGGGGCCCAGCACGGAGATCGAGGCGCGCATCGCACGGACCAATTCGTAGTCCGCCCTGATCCCAGGTGCCGCGGGGACGTCGATGGAGACCTCACCGGCCTGCGCATCGTAGTCGATCGTGCAGCCCAGGCGCTCGAGCAGACGGACCATGATTGTCACGTCCAGAATCGCCGGGACGTTGACGATGGTCGAGCGGCCGGGGGCCAGCAGGGTGGCGGCCATCAGCTTGAGCACGCTGTTCTTCGCACCGCGGACCTCGACCACGCCGTTCAGCCGGCAGGGCCCCGTCAACCGGAGGACCTCCATTTAAGTAAACCGTCCCATCGAATGATTGAGTCCAGGTGGCGCGGATTCCAGCCACGAGGAGAACGCCGCCAGTGGTTCACCGGCGATTGCGCAGGAAAACGTGCGGGGCGCTCCGGCGAAACCACCGGAGACGATATCGACCACGATTGCCCCGGGCTGCAGGCTCGGCTCCTCCGTCGGCTCGGGCGCGCGGCGCGCGGCGATCTCGATATCAGCGCGCGGCAGGGTCAGAGCGGGCTTGGTGTACAGCCCGAACAGTGGGAACCACTGAAAGGACTCGACGCCGAGTACGGCGAAGCCCAAACGCCAACGTGGGCGGGATTTCTCCGCGCCCACGTGCATGGTGCATTCCACAGCGCCGGGCCTTCGTGAGAGGGCCCGGCGCCGGGAAATGAGAACGGCGACGTAGACCGCTACCAGCCCTACCAACGAGAGCAGAATAATCAGTAGGTACGTAGGGTTCACGTCGCGCGCTCTTCTTATTTGATCAGCTCGGCGGAGTCCGCGGCCACCGTGACATCGTCACGGTTGACGGACAGGAAGCCTCCGTCCGAATGGACCTTCACCACATCGCCTGAGGGAGTGGTGATCGTGACCTCGCCGGGGGCCAGAACGCCCAGCACGGGCTCGTGCCCCGACAGGATGCCGATCGAACCGTCCACGGTCTTCGCCGACACCCGGGTCGCTTCGCCCGACCAAACGGCGGCGTGTGCTGCGGCCACGGTGACGTTGAGAGCCATGGATCAGTTCTCCTTCTGCAGCTCGTCGTAGTTGCGCAGAACGTCTTCGATCGGACCCACATTGAAGAAGCACTGTTCCGGAATGTGGTCGTAATCGCCGTTGCAGATGCCGTTGAAGCCGTCGATGGTGTCCTTGATGGAAACCGTCGAGCCCTCGACGCCGGTGAACTGGAGAGCGGTGTAGGTGTTCTGCGACAGGAACTGCTCGATGCGACGGGCACGGTGCACGGTGACTTTGTCCTCTTCGGACAGTTCGTCGACACCGAGGATCGCGATGATGTCCTGCAGTTCCTTGTTCTTCTGCAGGATCTGCTTGACCCTGACCGCGCAGTCGTAGTGGGCCTGGCCCACGTACAGCGGATCGAGGATGCGCGAGGTCGACGTCAGCGGGTCCACGGCCGGGTACAGACCACGCGATGCGATATCGCGGTTGAGCTCGGTCGTCGCGTCCAGGTGGGCGAAGGTCGTCGCCGGAGCCGGGTCGGTGTAGTCGTCGGCGGGAACGTAGATCGCCTGCATCGAGGTGATCGAGTGACCACGCGTCGACGTGATCCGCTCCTGCAGAACGCCCATCTCATCGGCCAGCGTCGGCTGGTAACCCACGGCCGAGGGCATCCGGCCCAGCAGCGTCGAAACCTCGGAGCCGGCCTGGGTGAACCGGAAGATGTTGTCGATGAACAACAACACGTCCTGGTTCTGGACATCGCGGAAGTACTCCGCCATGGTCAGACCGGTCAGGGCGATGCGCAGACGGGTGCCCGGCGGCTCATCCATCTGGCCGAAGACCAGTGCGGTCTTGTCCAGCACGCCCGACTCGTCCATTTCCATGATCAGGTCGTTGCCCTCACGGGTCCGCTCGCCGACGCCGGCGAACACGGAGACACCGCCGTGGTCCTGGGCCACACGGGTGATCATTTCCTGGATCAGCACGGTCTTGCCGACGCCGGCGCCGCCGAACAGGCCGATCTTACCGCCCTGCACGTACGGTGTCAGCAGGTCGATGACCTTGATGCCCGTTTCGAACATCTGGGTCTTCGACTCCAGCTGGTCGAAGTTGGGCGCCTCGCGGTGGATGGACCAACGCTCGGTGATCTCGTACGGTTCGTCGATCATCGAATCGTTGAGCACGTCACCGGTGACGTTGAAGACCTTGCCCTTGGTGACATCGCCGACCGGCACCGAGATGGGTGCACCGGAGTCGACGACCTCCTGGCCGCGGACGAGGCCGTCGGTCGGCTGCAGGGAGATGGCACGGACGATGCCGTTGCCCAGCTGCAGTTCCACCTCGAAGGTGATCTTACGCGTGCCCTCGGCCAGGTCCACGTGCGTGGTCAGGGCGTTGTAGATCGAGGGAACCGCGTCGAGCGGGAACTCGATATCAACGACCGGGCCGATAACACGGGAGATCCGACCAATGGTCCCTTGGACCTGGGGGGTTTCCGAAGTTGTGGCAGTCATGTCTACTTTCTTTTCTGCTCTCTGTTACAAGCTCACTCAGTCGGCGACCCCGGACGAGGCCAGCGCATCGGCACCGCCCACGATCTCGGAGATCTCCGCCGTGATTTCCGCCTGACGCGCGTTGTTGGCCAGTCGGGTGTACGTCTTGATCAGCTCATCCGCATTGTCCACGGCGGTGTTCATGGCCTGCTGACGCGCAGCCTGCTCGCTCGCCGAGGCGTTGAGCAGTGCGGCCAGAATACGCGATTCGATGTACTTCGGCAGCAGTGCGTCCAGCACGGCCTCCGAACTCGGCTCGAATTCGTAGAGGGGGAACACCTCGCCGCCGGCCGCCGGTGCCTGATTGCCCGGAGCCTCGGGGGCGTCCACGACCTCCAGCGGCAGCAGCCGCAGGTATTCCGGGTCGTAGGCCACGCTCGACTTGAAGCGGGTGAAGACCAGGTAGAGCTCATCGACGCCGCCGCCGGCGCTGCCTGCTTCGAAAGAACCGAGCAGCGTCTGGCCGATCTCGCGGGCGTCCTCGTAGGTCGGGGTTTCGGAGATCCCGGTCCACGAGCGCTCGATGGCACGGTCGCGGAACGTATAGTAGGTCTCCGGCTTCCGGCCGACGGTGTACAGCTTGACCTGCTTCCCCTCGGCCTGCAGCAACTCGACGAGTTCCTCGGCCTGCTTGATCACATTCGAGGAGTAGGCGCCGGCGAAACCACGGTCGGGACCCATGACGACGACAGCCGCGCTACGGACATCTTCGCGTTCCGTCGTCAACACGTGGTCGACATTCGACAGGGTCGCAACCGCCGACACCGCGCGGGTCAGGGCCTGTGCGTAGGGCGTTGAGCCCTTGACCCGCGCGATCGCCTTCTGGATCCGGGACGCAGCAATGAGCTCCATCGCCTTGAAGATCTTCCGCAAGGACGATGTGGAGCTGATCTTCGCTTTGAAGACCCTCTGCTGAGCACCCATGGAGTATTCCTTTCCTTAAGCGTCGTCGGGCAGCGCTCAGCGCTGCTTGACGATCTTCTCCTGTACGACCTCGTCCGAATCCGCGGCGTCGTGCGCCTCGGTTCCGGCTTGGACGCCAGTGGAGGATCCGGCCTGGAACTCCTTCTTGAAGTCCGTCACCGCGGTCTTGAGCTGGTCGATCAGATCACCGGACAGCTTGTCCTTGAGATCGCGGATGGTCTCCAGCAGATCCGTCTTGCGCTCCAGGTAGGCATGGAATTCCGCCTCGAAGCGCAGCACGTCGTCGACCGCCACGTCATCCAGGTAGCCTTCCGAACCGGCCCACACGGACACGGTCTGCTTCTCGGCGGGCATCGGGGTGAACTGACCCTGCTTGAGCAGTTCCATCAGACGGGCACCGCGTTCCAGCTGCTGCTTGGTCGCCGGGTCCAGATCGGATGCGAACATCGCGAAGGCCTCGAGCGAACGGTACTGGGCCAGCGAGATCTTCAGCGTGCCGGACACACCGCGCAGCGGCTTGGTCTGGGCCGAACCACCAACACGCGAAACCGAGACGCCCACGTCGACCGCGGGACGCTGGTTGGCGTTGAACAGGTCCGACTGCAGGAAGATCTGGCCGTCGGTGATGGAGATGACGTTGGTGGGGATGAACGCACCCACGTCGTTCGCCTTCGTCTCGATGATCGGCAGACCGGTCATCGAACCGCCACCCAGTTCGTCCGACAGCTTCGCGCAGCGTTCCAGCAGGCGGGAGTGCAGGTAGAAGACGTCGCCGGGGTACGCCTCACGGCCCGGCGGGCGACGCAGCAGCAGTGAAATGGCGCGGTAGGCCTCGGCCTGCTTGGACAGATCGTCGAAGACGATGAGGACGTGCTTGCCCTCGTACATCCAGTGCTGGCCGATCGCGGAGCCCGCGTAGGGCGCCAGGTACTTGAAACCGGCGGGGTCGGAGGCCGGGGAGGCGACGATGGTCGTGTACTCCATTGCGCCGGCCTCTTCGAGGTCGCGCTTCACGGAGGCGATCGTCGAGCCCTTCTGACCACAGGCGACGTAGATGCAGCGGACCTGTTTCTTCGGATCGCCCGACTCCCAGTTGGCCTTCTGGTTGATGATCGTGTCGAGCGCGATGGCGGTCTTACCCGTCTTGCGGTCGCCGATGATCAGCTGACGCTGACCACGGCCGATCGGAATCATCGCGTCGATGGCCTTCAGACCCGTCTGCAGCGGTTCCTTGACCTCTTTACGGCTCATCACGTTGGGAGCCTGCAGCTCCAGCTCGCGATGTCCCTCGGCGACGATCTCGCCGAGTCCGTCGATCGGGGCACCCAGCGGGTCCACGACGCGGCCCAGGAAGTTGTCGCCGACCGGCACGGAGAGCACTTCCCCGGTACGGTAGACTTCCTGCTCCTCCGCGATCGTCGAGAACTCACCCAGCACGACGACGCCGATCTCGCGTTCGTCGAGGTTCTGGGCCAGACCCAGCGTCCCGTCCTGGAAGCGCAGCAGCTCATTGGCCATTGCGCCGGGCAGACCGGAAACGGTGGCAATACCGTCACCGGCGGTGACGACCTTGCCGACCTCTGTCTTGTCTGCGGCCTGCGGCGAGTACGTGTCCACGAACTTGCCCAGGGCGTCCCGGATCTCCTCCGGGCGAATTGTCAGTTCCGCCATTGCGGTTTCCCTGCTTCCTTTACGTGTGTTGCGTGCGACCGTACGCGCGGCCGCGGATCAGCGTCTATTACGTGCGGTATCAGCTGGCCAGACGGCGTTTCAGTTCGGCCAAGCGGTCCTGGATCGTCGAGCTGATGACCTCGTCGCCCACCTGGACCCGCACGCCGCCGACCACGGTCGGATCGACCTTGACGTTGAGTGCGAGTTCACGACCGTAGGACTTGCCCAGTGCCGCGGCAAGCTTCTCGGCCTGGCCCGCGTCCAGCGGTTTGGCAACGGTGACATCGGCGACCGAACGGGCCTGTCGGGCCGCCAGCACCGCGCTGTACGATTCGAGGACCTCCACCACGCGTTTGCCGCGCGGGTGGGCCACCGCCTGCTTGACCAGGCTCAGCGACTCGGGGGCCACCTTGCCGGCCAGCAGGGCATCCAACAGGCCGAACTTGGCGTCGAGCCCCGCGGTCGATTCCACCGCGCGATCCAGGTCGTGGTCCGCGGCGAGCAGCCGGGTGAAGCGGAAGACCTCTTCTTCCACGGTACCCAGCGCACCCCGTGCCTGCGCCGAGGCGGCCAGGCACGTGATACCGGACTGTTCCAAACCGGTCAGCAGGTCCTGCGCGCGCACCCAGCGCAGTGCAACGATCTGCTTCGCCAGGCCAAGCGCGTCTGCCGTGACAACGGAGGAGAACAACGAGTCCAACAGACCGTTCTTCGCGTCCACCGTCAGCGCGGCGTCGGCCAGAGAACGACGCAGCGCGTAGTTCTCCGCCAGCACGCCCACAATGCCCAGCAGATCCTGGCCCAGAGCTGCGGGGTCGCCCGCTTCGATCCGGGCCGAGGCCTGCTCAAGCGCCGTGGTCAGAGAGTTCCTGCTTGACTGCAACATCACTCATCACCGGAGACCTTCGCCGGAGTCTGGGCATCCAGATCGGCGATGAAACGATCGACGACGGCAGCCGACTTGGCATCGTCTGCCAAGGACTCGCCGACGATCTTGCTGGCGAGATCCGTGGCCAGAGTGCCGACCTCACTGCGGAGTGAAACCAGTGCGGCCTGACGCTCGGCCTCGATCTGGGCCTTGGCGTTCTCGGTGATACGATCGGCTTCCGCGCTCGCGCGGTCCTTGAGTTCCGCACGGATCTTCTCACCGTCGGCGCGGGCCTCTTCGCGCAGTCGCGCGGCTTCGGCCCGTCCTTCGTTGAGCTGCTGCTGGTACTCCTGGAGAGCGGCATCGGCCTCTGCCTGAACCTTCTCCGCCTTTTCAATTCCACCCTGAATGCGCGCTGCGCGTTCGTCCAGGGTCTTCTTGAACGAGGGAATGACGAACTTCCACACGATCAAGAAAAGGACGATGAAGATTACCGCACTCCAGACGATGTCGTAGACGGCGGGAATCAGCGGGTTCTGCGCTTCTTCCGCGGCCAAAATCATCGGAGTCATTTACGGTTTGTCCTAACTCTTATTACGGCAGGAAGAAGGGGGTGGCGATGCCGATCAGAGCCAGGGCTTCAATCAGGGCGATACCGATGAACATGAGGCCGCGCAGCTGGCCGGCCATTTCGGGCTGGCGGGCGGTGCCCTCGATGGTCTTACCGATGACGAGGCCGACACCGATGCCGGGGCCGATGGCCGCGAGGCCGTAGCCAACGGTCGAAAGCGAACCGTTCACTGCTGCTTCAGCGAGAATATCCACGTTGGATGTTTCCTTTCGGTTTGGACTCCGGAGGCTTACCGGAGCGAGTAACGTCGAGCGTTACAGATCTATGGGCCGGACCTTGTCCGACGGCTGACCGGGGTCGCATGGACCCGCGGGGTCAGTGCTCGTCGGAGATGGCCTGGTTGATGTAGACGGCGGCGAGCAGGGCGAAGATGTACGCCTGCAGGACCGCGATCAGAATTTCGAGGAGGGTGACGAAGAATCCGCCCAGGATGGTGACGACGCCGAAGACCTTGAAGCCCATCGAGGCGTCGAAGAAGAAGAACCAGGTCGCCGAGAAGCACAGCACCAACAGCAGGTGGCCGACGATCATGTTGCACAGCAGTCGCAGCGTCAGCGTGAAGGGCTGGATGACGAACTTGGTGAGGAACTCGATCGGGATCATCAGCACGTGCAGCGGCCACGGCACACCGGGCAGGATCAGGGAGTCCTTCAGATAGCCGCCCAGGCCCTTCGCCTGGATACCGGCGATGTGGTAGGTGAAGTACACGACCAGGGCCAGCACCAGCGGCACGCCGATGACCGAGGCGCCGGAGATGTTGAGGAACGGAATGAAGCCGGTGACGTTCAGCCCGAGGACCATGAAGAAGATGGTGGCGATGACGGGAAGGAACTTCTCCCCGTTCTTCTTGCCCATCGTGTCCTGCGCGATACCGACGCGCACGAAGTCCCAGAGCATTTCCATGCAGGACTGGAAGCGTCCGGGGACCAGCTTCATCTTGCGCGTGCCCAGGAACAGCAACAGCCCGATGGCGATGGCACCGACCAAACGGACCAGACCGACGCGGTTGAGCTCGAAGGGGGTACCGGTGAACAGTACGCCGCCGGGGAAGAACTCACTGATGGCCGGCGCATGGAACTCCGCCAGAACTGTCATATTGCTCGCGATCGACAAATCCACTTTACGGTTAATCTCCCGGTATCAGGCCCGTCGACTTCGACGTGGCGGGCCTTGGTGGCACCCGACCGCGGTCACCCGCGGGAGGTGGTATGGCTGGTGCGTATGCGGATCTCCGCTACACACCGTAGAAACTCTACCAATTTACATGTTGAGTTCACAACTTCTTCTCAACACTTGGATGAGGTGACCCTGCTCTCAGTGGGCGTCCCGCCCCGCCTCGGGATCGACATAGGGAACACGGGCCTTGAGCATGGTGAGGACTTCCAACACGGTGGTCAGCAGGACCGCGGCGATGATGGTGAAGAAGGCGACGGGCCCGGACAGCCACTGTGCGTCCTTGATCGCCCAGATCATGATCATCAGGATGAACGCCTTGACGATGAAGGCCAGACCCAGCAGGCCTCCCAGGATTCCCACGTCCAGGTCACGTCCGAAGTACATGATGACGACGCTGAGCAGCAGGAACACTGCGGCGATTCCCGCGCCGATCCCGGCTCCGGCCAATCCACGGGAACCGGCGAACAGGCCGCCCAGGGCCAGTGAGACCACGGCCACGACGACCTCGATGAGGACGGCGCGCAACACCAGGGTACGCAGCACCGCACGCCAGCGTGACTGGACTTCGGTTTCGTTCTTCGGCATTCTCAGGAGTCCTTTCGGGCCAGGGCGCGTGCCACGCGCCTGCGCCGCAATAACGGGTAGAAGGTCAACAGCAGCGTCGCCAACAGGGCTATCACCAGTCCGGCGACCACATATCGTACGTCGAACAGCAGGAAGGCGACGCAGCCATAGGCGACCACGGCGGTCC
Organism: Brevibacterium sp. 50QC2O2; assembly: GCF_024580675.1. Classification (NCBI taxonomy): domain Bacteria; kingdom Bacillati; phylum Actinomycetota; class Actinomycetes; order Micrococcales; family Brevibacteriaceae; genus Brevibacterium; species Brevibacterium sp. 50QC2O2. The sequence continues at coordinate 270,046 of NZ_JANIJZ010000002.1, read as the reverse complement.
ACAGGTACATGATGAGCACGGCATGGGCATGGCTGTGCCCCAATCGCAGCATTCTGTGGTGCAGATGTTTGGCGTCGGCGGTGAATGGTGACTTGCCCGCCGCCATCCGGCGCACCACCGCCAACAGCAGATCGATCAGCGGCAGCGCCATCACCGCCAGCGGAAGCAGGATCGGCAGATAGGTCGGCAGCGCCCTGGTACTGGCCAGCGCGGCAGGGTCCACCTGCCCGGTGACCCTGATCGTCGAAGCCGCGAGCAACAGGCCGATGAGCATCGAGCCAGAGTCCCCCATGAAGATTCGCGAGGGATTGAAGTTGTGGGGAAGGAAGCCGATGCACGCGCCGATCAGCACGGAGATGATGAGCGAGGCGAGGTTGGCGTAGCTGTCCACCGCCGTGGCCCTGGCCAGCATGTACGAGTACACGAAGAATGCCGAACCGCCGATCGTCACCACCCCGGCGGCCAGTCCATCGAGCCCGTCGACGAAGTTCACCGCGTTGATCGTCACAAGGACCACGAGCACGGTCAGCACCAGGGACATCCTGCTCGACCCGATGATCACCGAGTTGAAGGGAATGGACAGCAGTGCCACCCCATTGAGCGCCATGAAGCCCGCGGCAATGGTCTGACCGGCCAGTTTGGTCAACCAGTGCAGGTCCCAGATGTCGTCGATGACGCCCAACAGGCACAACAGTGCTGCCGCGCCGGCGACACCGATAACGGGTCCCGGAGCTTCGAACAGGTCCTCCAGGAAGGGCGTGCAGCTGGCCATCAGCAGGCCCACCATCACACCGCAGAAGATCGCCACCCCGCCCAGTCTGGGCGTCGGCACGGAGTGGACGTCGCGGGCGCGCAGCGCCGCGAAGATCTGCCCGCGTTCGGCGACCCGCCTGACCATCGGGGTGACGAGATAGGAGACGATCGCCGAGACGAAGACGATGAACAGATATGCGCGCACGGATCAGCTGTGGTCGAGATCGAGCAGCTCGGGCACGATGGCCTTGAGCGCATCGTAGGAAATCGGGCCGGTGCGCACAATGCGCGGAGGGACGGCGGTCATGTCGACGATCGTCGAGGATCCCTGGCCGGCCACGGGTCCGGCATCCAGGTAGAGCGAGACCTTGTCCCCCAGCATCTCCTGGGCCCGTCCGATTTCCTCGGCGGCGGGATCACCCGAGGTATTGGCCGAGGACACCGCCAATGGTCCCGTTTTGGCCAGCAGTTCGAGGGTTAGTTCGTGGTCGGGCATGCGCAGCGCCACGGTCCCGTGGGTCTCGCCGAGGTCCCACTGCAGGGCGGGCTGGGCATTGCAGATGATCGTCAGGGCGCCCGGCCAGAATTCCTCGGCCAGGGCGATCGTCTGTTCGGTCAGGCCCTCTGTCAGCGCGTAGAGCGTATCGACCGATGGCACCAGCACGGGCGGGGGCATATCGCGGCCGCGGCCCTTGGCCAGCAGCAGATCCCGCACCCCGGCCGGCGAGAAGGCGTCTGCCGCGATTCCGTAGACGGTATCCGTCGGGACAACCAGCAGTTCCTCATCGCGGACGGTGCGCACGGCCTCGCTCAGGACCAGGTCGCGGATATCATCGTTGCGCAAATCGTAAGTGCGCGCCACAGCTATACATCCTCCAGTCGTGTGCCGGGCGTCCCTCCGGCGTCCACTGTGTTGTGGGCACCGCGCCTCCCGGATCGCCGCTCAGACCGGGGCGCACCCGGTCGTGAAACGGCTCCTCCCAGTGTAGTCGGCATGCGTGGTCACCTGGACGAAGCCCGCCGAAACGTAGGCATCCGCCACTGCCCTGGCCTGTTCCTCTGCGTGTTCCATCGCGAAAAACCCGCCGGGGCGCAGCAGTGTGCGCGCACGCGGAATCAACCGCAGGGGGAAGTCCAGGCCGTCCTCGCCCCCGCCGAACAGCGCCAGGGCCGGATCGCTCGCAGCGACCTCGGCGGTGACCCTGCCTGCCGGCACATAGGGTGGATTGGACACGACTGCGTCGAAGGGTCCACCCGCGTAGGTCAGCGCATCCCCGGCCACGATCTCGACAGAGGAGTCCCCCATGCCCTCGAACGCGGCCGCCAGATTGCGCCGCGTGTACTCCAGGGCCGCGGGCGAAAGCTCCACCGCGGTCACCGCCGCGGCCTCGAGTTCGCCGGCCAGTGCTAACGCGATCGCCCCACTGCCCGCACACAGATCGGCGATCGCAGGGGATGCCAGATGTTCCCCGGCACACCAGTCGAGGACCGCCTGGACCAGCAGTTCCGTCTCCGGGCGTGGGATGAAGACCCCCGGGCCGACCGTGAGTTCCGAATAGCGGAAGGGCGCGGTGCCGACAATGTACTGCACGGGTTCACCATGCTCCCGACGGCCCAGATAGCCGGTGAACGCGGTCACCACGGGATCGGGGACCGGTTCGCCCAGGAGACGGGCGCGGTCCAGGCCGCGCCCGTCACGGTCCCAGGCGTGCGCCAGCAGCAGCCGTGCATCGGCGGGTCCGGACGGGTGCCCGGCAGCGGCCAGGCGTTCGGCTCCGGCGGCCAGCAGTGTGCCGACGTCCACGCTCAGCCGATCGATTCCAGCCGCGCGGCGCGTTCGGACGCGCGCAGGGATTCCACGACCTCGTCCAAGCGCCCGTCGAGCACCTGATCGAGGTTGTAGGCCTTATAACCCGTCCGGTGGTCGGTGATCCGATTCTCCGGGAAGTTATAAGTCCGGATCCGCTCCGAGCGATCCACCGTACGGACCTGTGAGCGCCGCTGGTCGTTCGCCGCGGCGGCCGCCTCCTCCGCCTGTTTGGCCAGCAGACGGGCCCGCAGGATGCGCAGCGCCGCCTCCTTGTTCTGCAACTGGGACTTCTCGTTCTGGCAGCTGGCCACAATCCCCGTGGGCAGGTGGGTGATGCGCACGGCGGAGTCCGTCGTGTTCACCGACTGCCCGCCGGGTCCAGAGGACCGGTAGACGTCGACGCGCAGATCGTTCGGATCGATCTGCACCTCATCGGGTTCGTCCACTTCGGGGAACACCAGCACCCCGGCCGCCGAGGTGTGGATCCGGCCCTGCGATTCCGTCACCGGAACGCGCTGCACCCGGTGAACGCCGCCCTCGTACTTCGTCCAGCCGTAGACCCCGCCGTCCTTGGACTTCACGGCCAGCTGGATGTCCTTGTACCCGCCGAGCGCGGATTCGGTCGAATCGAGCACCTCGGTCGACCAGCCGCGGTGCTCGGCCCAGCGCTGGTACATCCGCACCAGGTCGCCGGCGAACAGGGCGGATTCCTCTCCGCCCTCACCCGCCTTGACCTCGATGATCGCGTCGCGCGCATCATCGGGATCGCGCGGGACCAACAGATCGCGCAGGTGCGCGAGCAGCCGCTCCGACTCCTCTGCCAGGGCCTCGGCCTCCGCGGCGAACGCCGGATCCTCGGCGGCCAGTTCCCTGGCCGCCTCGATATCGTCGTCCACCGCGTGCAGCCGATGATAGGTCTTGGCGATCTGGTCCAGTTCGGCATACCGCCTGCTGAGCTTGCGGGCCCGGCCGGCATTGGCGTGCACGGCCGGGTCGGCGAGCTCCGATTCGATCCGGGAGTGTTCGTCCAGCAATGACCGGACACTGGTCTCCAGGGATTCGAGATCGCCCTGCCCGGTGCTCATCAGTCGTCCGTCGCCGACTTCGGCAGCGGCGTCGTCTTCTGTACCTGCAGCAGGAATTCGGCGTTGGAGCCGGTTTCCTTGAGCTTCGAGATGAGCAGTTCGATGGCCTGCTGCTGTTCCAGTCCGGACAGCAGGCGGCGCAGCTGCCACATCACCTTGGTCTCGGTGGGCGTCATGAGGTTTTCCTCGCGGCGGGTCCCGGAACCGTTGACGTCGATGGCGGGGAAGATGCGCTTATCGGCCAGCTGGCGCGACAGGCGCAGTTCCATATTGCCGGTGCCCTTGAACTCCTCGAAGATGACCTCGTCCATCTTCGACCCGGTCTCCACCAGTGCGGTCGCCAGGATCGTCAGAGAACCGCCGCCTTCGATATTGCGCGCTGCGCCGAAGAACTTCTTGGGCGGGTAGAGCGCATTGGCATCCACGCCACCGGAAAGGATCCGGCCCGAGGCCGGCTGGGCCAGGTTGTAGGCGCGGCCCAGGCGGGTCAGGTTGTCCAGCAGCACGACGACGTCCTTGCCCATCTCCACCAGGCGCTTGGCCCGCTCGATGGCCAGTTCGGCGATGGTCGTGTGGTCGTCGGCCGGCCGGTCGAAGGTCGAGGCGATGACCTCGCCCTTGACGGCCCGCTGCATGTCGGTGACCTCTTCGGGGCGTTCGTCGACGAGCACGACCATCAGGTGGACCTCGGGATTGTTCGAGGTGATCGCATTGGCGATCTGCTGCATGATGGTGGTCTTGCCGGCCTTGGGCGGGGCGACGATCAGACCGCGCTGCCCCTTGCCGATCGGGGACACCAGATCGATCAGCCGGGTGCTCAAACCCTTCGAGGTGGTCTCCAGGCGCAGCCGCTCCTGCGGGTACAGCGGAGTCAGCTTGCCGAATTCCACGCGGCGCTTGGCGTCTTCGGGATTGAGTCCGTTGACGCTGTCCAGGCGCACCAGGGCGTCGAACTTCTCCCGCTTGCCGCTGCGTTCGCCCTCGCGGGCCTGGCGGATCGCGCCGACGATCGCATCGCCCTTGCGCAGTCCATTGCGCTTGACCATGTTCGCCGAGACGTAGACGTCACCGGAGCCGGGCAGGTAGCCCGAGGTGCGCAGGAACGCGTAGTTGTCGTGCACGTCGAGGATGCCGCCGACGGGGATGAGCACGTCATCGGGCCGGATGTCCTCATCGCCGCGCTCGCGGCGGTTACCGCGCTTGCGATCGTTGCGGCCCCGGTTGCGTCCGCGGCGATCGTCGTCGCGGTCGTTGTTGTGCCCGTTGCCGCGCTCATTGCGGTCCCCACGGTCGTTGCGGTCTCCGCGCTCATTGCGGTCATTGTCCCGGCGATTGCGGCCGTTGCCGCGCTCGTGGCGGTTGCGCGGCGCTTCCTCGGCGGGCTTGTCGGCCTCGGCCTGCGCGGCTTCCTGCTTCGCGGGCTCGGTCTTGGCCTCCTGGCGCCCTGCATCCTCGCGGCGGTCGCGGCCGTTGCGGCTGCGCGAACGGCGGCCACGCTGCGTGTCCTCGGTGGGCTGGGCGGGCTCTGCCGGGGCTTCGGATTCGGCCACGGCTGCGGGCGCGGCTGCGGCGGCCGGAGCCTCCTTGGCCGACTGCCGGGGCTTGCGCGCGCGGGTCGGCGCTCCCTCGACGGGTTCGGCGTCGGACTGCGGCTGTGCGGCCTCGGCCTGAGCCGGCTTGCGCTCGGCCCGCTTCGGGGCGGCCTGCTTGGCGGGTGCCTGCGCCGCCGGAGCGGAGGTCTGCTGGGGCTTGGCGCCGGAATTGGCAACCTGGATCGCGGCGATGAGTTCGCCCTTGCGCAGGCGGCGGTATCCCTTGATGCCGAGGCCGGCGGCGATTTCCTGCAGCTGCGGCAGGCGCAGCCCGGTCAGGCTGCCCGTGGGCGCGGATTCGGCATGAGTAGCTTCTGTCACGAAGGTTTCCTTCTCCCTCGTAGGCCGTCGCCCGCAACATATGGCCGGGCACGGCGGTGGACTCCACGCGTAATGCGTGATTGTGAGAATGGTTTGGAACATGGGTCATGTTCGAAACGCTAAGAGAAGTTCCCGTACGCCGGGCGAAAGTACCGTGGCAGAAACAACGGGGCTTGAAAGGGCTCATCCGTAGATCTTCGACGGGAACGCTATAAGTTTAACGCCTCTTGCGCCGAATAGGCGAATCGCGGTCATCACAGGTGCCTGTGATGACCGCGATCCCATACACACGACCGCCCGAGCTCAGGCCCGCGGGCCCACACTCAGTGCGGTGGCCTCGACTCCGGCCTGGCTGATTCCCACCGGCAGGAACTGCGCGGTGTCCCCCGAGAGCACGGTGACGACCTGCTCGAACAGGTCCTCCTGATCACCCAACACCGCCACCGTGGGTCCGGCCCCGGAGATCACTGCTGCCAGCCCGGCCGAGCGCAGTGCGTCGACCCGTTCCAGGGAGCGGGCCATCGCCGGCCGCCGGTAGTTCTGGTGGAGCCGGTCGACGGTCGCCTCGAACAGCAACGCAGGATCATTGCCGATCGCATGGACGAACAGACCCGCCACCGCGGAATTCGCTGCGGCGTCCGCATGCGGGACCGTGGTGGGGATGAGCGAGCGGGCAACTGCCGTGTCGAGCCGCTCGGCCGGCACGATGAGCACCGTCGAGACATCCTCGTGCACGGGGATCGACACCGATTGCGGCGCCCGATGAGAATCGATGAAGCTGATCGTCACCCCTCCGAACAGAGCAGGTGCGGCGTTGTCCGGGTGGCCCTCGAACTTCGTCGCCCAGGCCAGGCGCGCGGCAGCGCCCAGCTCCCCCAGTCCGCAGCCCTGCAACAGGGAATCCGCGACGGTGATGCCCGCTACGACTGCCGCCGCGGACGATCCCATTCCGCGCGACTGCGGGATCCGGTTGCGGCACTCCAGACTCAGCCGGGCTGCAGCGTCCAGGCCCCGCGAGGCCATGACCTCGCCGGCGACCCGGTGGATCAGGTGTGAGGTGTCGGTGGGCAACTGGCCCTCCCCCTCGCCGCGCACCCGCACCGCTTCGCGCGGGTCGATCGGCTCCGGGTGCAGGGTCGCCGATACCTCATCGCACAGGTCCAGTGCCAGGCCGAAGCTGTCGTAGCCGGCGCCCAGGTTGGCCGAGGTGGCCGGGACCCTAACCTGGACGCGCTGCGCCGCAGAGCCCACCCGCTGTGTTTTCATGGCGTCCTCCACGTGCCGTCCTACAGACCCTCGATACGAAGCACCGAGAGCACTCCGTTGACGGCGTCGAGTCCCCGCAGGGCGTCCACCGTCGCGGCCAGGGCGGACTCCCGCGCCGAGTGCGTGGCGATGACCAGCTTCGCCGCGTGCAGGTCCTCCGGGGTCCCCGGCTCGGTCAGGCGGGTCTGCTGGACCAGTTCGATCGACACGTCGTGGGCCGCGAACACCTCGGTGATCCGCGAGAGCACACCGGGCCGGTCCGCCACGTCGAGCGTGATCTGATAGTGGGTGGTGATCTCGCCGATGTCCAGCACCGGCAGGATCCTGCCCTCACCGTGCTCGTACATTCCGCGACCGCCCAACACCTTGCGGCGGGCCACGGACACGATATCGCCGAGCACCGCCGAGGCGGTCGGGGCACCGCCGGCACCCTGGCCGTAGAACATCAGCTGCCCGGCCGCCTCGGCCTCGACGAAGACCGCGTTGAAGGCCCCGCCCACCTGGGCCAGGGCGTGATCGGCCGGGATCACCGCCGGGTAGACGCGGGCCGATACGCCCTGTGTGCCATCGGCCGCCACGATGCGCTCGCAGATGGCCAGCAATTTGATGGTGAAGCCCTGGGCCGCCGCGGTAGCGATCATATCCGGGGTGATCGAGCTGATGCCCTCGACGGGCACCTGATCGATCGACACCGGGGTGTCGAAGGCCAGTGAGGCCAGGATGGCTGCCTTGGCGGCTGCATCGTGTCCTTCGATGTCGGCGGTCGGGTCGGCCTCGGCGAAACCCAGCTCCTGGGCGGTGGACAGGGCGTGGGAGAAGTCCCACCCCTCCTTCTCCATCTGGTCGAGAATGTAATTCGTCGTGCCGTTGACGATCCCCATGACCTTCGTGATCTCATCGCCGGCCAGCGAATCGCCGACCGGGCGGATGATCGGAATGGCACCGGCGACCGCGGCCTCGTGTTCCAGACGCACCCCGGCATCATCCGCTGCTGCCATGAGCTCCGCGTAGTGTGCGGCCAGCAGGGCCTTGTTCGCCGTGACCACCGAGGCGCCGGCGGACAGGGCCTTGAGGATCAGCGTCTTGGCCGGTTCCATCCCGCCCATCAGTTCCACCACGATGTCGGCACCGGCGATCGCGGATTCCGCATCGGTGGTCAGCAGCTCCCGGGGCAGTCCGGGGCGCTCGGCAGCGAGATCGCGCACGACCACGGCGCTCAGTTCCAGCTGGGCTCCGATCCGCGAACCGATGGCCGTGCGGCGGTTGAGCAGCCGGGTCGCGACCTCGGTGCCGACGACACCACAGCCGAGCAGGGTGACCTTGAGCGGATCAGTTGTCATGGATTGCATTCCTCATTCCGGGATCGGCTGCGAACAGCTGCACATAGGTTTCCGGTTCCAGCACCCACTGGACGCCGTCGGGGGCCACTCCGAGGATTCCCGGACGCAGCGCCATATTGTAGTTCGAGGCCAGTGGTCGGCAGTACGCTCCGGTGCCGGGGACCGCCACCAGATCGCCGGCACGCACATCGGCCGGAAGGTATTCATCGCGTACGACGATGTCCCCGGATTCGCAGTGCTTGCCGACGACGCGCACTACGACCGGCTGTGCCGCAGAGGCACGCGATGCGAGAGTGCACGAATAGTCCGCGTCGTAGAGCGCTGTGCGGACATTGTCGCTCATTCCCCCGTCGACCGACACATACGTCCGGATGCCGGTATCCGTGGTCACCGGTTTGACCGTGCCGACTGTGTAGAGCGTGCACACGGCCGGGCCGATGATGGACCGGCCGGGTTCGAAGGACACCACGGGCAGATCCGTCTGCGCCTCCGCGCACACCCGGGAGATCACCGCAGCCAACTGCTCGGCCATCTGCGCGGTGGGGATCGGGGTGTCCTGAGAGGTGTAGCGCATCCCGAAGCCACCGCCCAGATCGATCTCCGGCACACCGACCCCGTGAGTGCTCTGCACCTCGGCGCGCAGCTGCGCGATCCGGGCTGCGGCGATTTCGAAACCGGCCTTGTCGAAGATCTGTGAGCCGATGTGGCTGTGGAAGCCCAACAACTCGAGGTTGTCGGCCGCCACGATCCGGGCCGCGGCCTCGTGCGCGGCCCCGGTGGTCAATGACAGCCCGAACTTCTGGTCCTCGTGGGCAGTCGCGATGAAGTCGTGCGTATGCGCCTCGACGCCCACCGTTACGCGCACCATCACCCGGGCGCGGACTCCCCTGGCCGCCGCCAGTCGGTCGACCCGGTCGATCTCGGCCAAGCTGTCGACTACGATGCGCCCGATCCCCCAGTCCAGGGCCAGGGCGATCTCGGCGTCGGATTTGTTGTTCCCGTGCAGTCCCACGCCCGCCGGATCGACCCCTGCAGCTCTGGCCGTCAGCAGTTCACCGTAGGAACAGCAGTCGATGCCCATGCCCGATTCCGCCACCCAACCGGCGATCTTGGTCGTCAACAGGGCCTTGCCCGCGTAATACGAACGAGCCGAGGTGCCGATCGCGGCGAACGCGGCGGCGAAGTCCGCAACGAAACCCCGCGCACGCTCCTGCAGGTCCTCGATGTCGAGCAGGTACAGCGGGGAGCCGTACTGTGCGGCCAGTTCGTCGACCCGGTGCCCTGCGATCCGCAGGACTCCATCGGCTCCCTTCACCGCGTGCCGGGACCACAGTGAGGGCATCAGGGCGTTGACGTCATCGGGATAGGGCAGCCACACGGGCGAGGGCCCGGCGTGCATAACACCGGAGATATGAGCGGGCATGGGGGTTCCTTCTGCACGGGGCCCGGACCCCGGCCGCCGGGGCCGGGGAACCGGATTACATGTGGTCGGGGGCGCTGACGCCCAACAGGTCCAGGCCATTGGCCAGCACCTGTGCCGTCGCCCGGTCGAGTACCAGGCGCGAGGCGTGGGTCGCAGTGATCTGCTCATCCTCGCGGGGGGTGACACGGCAGGCGTCGTACCATTTGTGGAAGTTCCCGGCCAGGGCCTCGAGGTAGCGGGCGATGCGGTGGGGTTCGCGCAGTTCCGCGGCCTGGGCCACGACTCGCGGGAAATCGGCCAGAGCGGCCAGCAGCACCGCTTCGCTCGGATCGTTCAGTGTTTCCGCTGCGAAATCGGCGGCGTCGATACCCGCGGCCACTGCCTTGCGCTCGACACTCTTGGCACGGGCGTGGGCGTACTGCACGTAGTACACGGGATTGTCGTTGCTGGCAGAGCGCAGGACCTCGGGATCCAATGTCAGCGGGGAATCCGCCGGAATGCGCGCCAGCGAATACCGCAGCGCGTCCTTGCCCAGCCACTGGACCATATCCCGCAACTCGATGATATTGCCCGCGCGCTTGGACAGCTTGGCCCCGTTGACGCTGATCAGCTGGCCGATCAGGATCTCGATGTTCTTCTCCGGATCGTCTCCGGCGGCCTCCACAATCGCCTTGAGGCGTCCCACGTAGCCGTGGTGATCGGCCCCGAGCAGGTAGACGGCCCGGTCGAAACCGCGATCGCGCTTGTTGAGGTAGTAGGCCGCGTCCGCTGCGAAGTAGGTGGGAGCGCCGTCGCCGCGGATCAGCACGCGGTCCTTGTCATCGCCGAAAGTGGTCGTGCGCAACCACACGGCGCCGTCCTTGTCGTAGACATGCCCCTGCGCCCGGAGCCGGGCCACGGCGTCCTGCAGGGCGCCTGATTCGTGCAGGGTGGTCTCGGAGAACCACACGTCGAAGGCCACATCGAAGTCCCGCAGAGTGGCCTGGATGTCGGCCAGCTGCACCCGGTAGGCCTCGGCACGGACCTCGGCGTGAATCGCGTCCTCGTCCGCTGTGGCGTATTCCGGATGGGCGCGCAGCAGTTCATCGGCGATGTCCTGGATATAGGCGCCCGGATAGCCGCCCTCGGGAACCTCGCGGCCGTGCATGCGCGCCAGGACCGAATTCGTGAAGGTGTCCATCTGGGAACCGGCGTCGTTGATGTAGTACTCGCTGGTGGTCTGGGCCCCTGCCGCGCGCAGAGTCCTGGCGATCGCATCGCCCAGCGCGGCCCAGCGGGTGTGCCCGATGTGCAGGGGCCCGGTGGGGTTGGCCGAGACGAATTCCATGTTGATCTTCTGTCCGGCCAGGCTCTCGCCATGTCCGTAGCCGTCGCCGGCTGCGACGATGTCGGCGGCGAGCTTGCCGGCAGCACCCGCGGAGACGGTGATGTTGAGGAATCCGGGACCGGCGACGTCCACCCGCTCGACGCCGGGGACGCCACCGAGGATGTCGGCCAGCCGCTGGGCGAGTTCGCGCGGGTTCAGCCCTGCCTTCTTCGCCGTCTGCAGTGCGACGTTCGTCGCCCAATCGCCGTGTTCGCGGTTCTTCGGTCGTTCGACGACCAGTTTGGCCGGGACCTCGATCGGGGTTTCCAGCGTGGGATTGAGGTCAGAGATGGCCGCGACGATGGCGGTTTTGAGTTCTTCCGGAGTCACAACACCCTAGGGTATTACCTGGAGTGCGCGCAGGTCTATTCCCACCCGGGGAAGTGTCCGTATCCGGAGATGCAGAAGTCCCCCGGAACTGTGTTCCGGGGGACTTCTATCACTGTGCCCGCGAAAGGATTCGAACCTTCGACTTTCTGCTCCGGAGGCAGACGCTCTATCCACTGAGCTACGCGGGCAACAACCAGACCAGTGTATCCATAAGGTCCGGCCGATGGCAAATCGAGTCAGTGACCCTTGATGTCCTTACGTGCGGGGACGTACTCCCAGTGCCAGGGCTCATGGCTGTTGCGCTGCGCCCAATCCGGATTCTCCCAGCCATATTCCGCGGCGTGCTTCTGCAGCCAGTCCCACTGTGCGCCCGATTTGTCTGGCACGCCCCCCGCCATATCGAGGGCGATCCCCCAACCGTGCAGGGAGGTGCCGGCCTTGGCCGCGAATCCGGGCTTGCGCTGGGCCACCGAGATCTGCGATTCCAGGGACCGGTAGGAGTCGGTGATCTTCATCGACTTACCCGTGTCCTTCTTGTACGCCGCGTTCATCCGGGCGAAGGACACCGCCGCGTCGGCGCGCAGCTTGTGCCCACCCACGCCGATCTTGCACAGCCAGTCGGCGGGCAGCTGCCCATTGGTGACCTGCTGGCCGGCCGGCACCTTCCCTGAGCATCCGGGCAGTGTCTTCTTGACGACCAGCCGGGATGCGGCCTCCGCCTTCGAACCGCTCTTGCCGACGATCGAACCACTGCGATCCACTGCGCCGCCCGCCGTGCTGCCCTCATTCGAACCGGCATCCACCGCCTCGGCCTTGAGCGTGATCGTGTCGGCGCCCTTGGCGGCCTCCGCCACCCGGTCGACGGTCGTGACCGTCTCCGGTTCCTTCAGGCCGCCGCCGGTGAGCACCACCGCGGCAAGGGCCGCGCCGGCCACCACGACGGTGCCGGCTGAGGCGACGCCGATCCGCTTGCGCCGCTTGAGGCGGCGCACCAGTGACCCATCGGAACCCCGGAAACCCGGCCGATCGGCCACGGTGGCACGGACGATCTGCACATCCTCCGCCGCAGGGGACGCCTCCGTTGAAAACGATGCTGGCACCCCGGCATCCTGCGCCTGGCGCTGCTTACGAAGGTCACGCCTGCGCACGATCGGCGAATCGTCCACCTCAGTTACTCCAAACCTCGACACGGCACCCGAACCAGCGGCGCCACACAACTTTATAACGGTAGCATAACGGTTCTTCCCGTCATTGTCACCGGATTGTTATCGACACCATCAATTCACCCTCGGCCGCTGCATCACATCGTGGACTTCGCCCACCAGTTCCTCCAGCACGTCCTCGAGGAACAGCACGCCCACGGCGCGGTGATCGGCGTCGAGCACCCGGCCCACGTGATTGCCCTCGGCCCGCATCTGATCGAGGCCGTCCTCGATCTCGTCCGCGGCCCGCAGCGTCACCAGTGAACGGAAGCGCTTGTTCTGCACCGGAGCCCGGTAGAGCTCCGCGGTATCGGCGTAGAGCACGTCCTTGATATGCAGATATGACACGGGGTCACCGGTCTCATCGACCTCGATATAACGTGAGAAGCCCGTTTGGGCGACCAACCGTTCGATGTCCGCCGGGGTCACCCCGACGTTGATCGCCACCACCTGATCCATCGGAACCATGACCTCGGCGACGGTTTTATCCGAGAACTCCAGGGCGCCCTGCAACAGTCCCATATCGTCGCGCAACAGCCCCTCTGCCTGCGATTCGGCGACGATGGCCTGCACCTCCTCGACGGTATAGGCGGCGTTGACCTCATCCTTGGGCTCGATGCGCATCAGGTGCAGAACCAGGTTCGCGAAACCGTTCAACGGTGTGATCACGAAGCTGAACACACGTGACAGGAACACCAGCGGCGGTGCCAAGACCATCGCGGCCCGCCCGGCCATGGCCAGGGAGATGTTCTTCGGGACCATCTCTCCGACCACCACGTGCAGATACGTCACAACCGCCAGCGCCAGCACGAAGGCGATGACCCCCGAGGCGGCGTCCGGCAGGCCCAGCATGTGCAGCGGCCCCTCCAGGAGATGATGGATCGCGGGTTCGGCGACGTTGCCCAGGAGCAGCGAACACACCGTCACGCCCAGCTGGCAGATCGCCAGCATCGCCGAGACGTGCTCCATCGCGTGCAGGGCGATGCGCGCGGACTTCTTGCCGTCCTCGGCAGCCGGTTCGATCTGTGAGCGCTTGGCGGATACGATGCCGAATTCCGCCGCGACGAAGAACGCGTTGCCCAGCAGCAGAACAACCAGCCAGATCAGACCCCACCAGTCGTTCATGCCGGCTCCCCCGTCGTCGTGGCGCGGGCGGCGGAATCGAATTCGCGTGCCCGCTGTGAGTAGTCCGGGATCAGCCGCAGCCGCTCGATCCGATGGCCGTGCATCCGCTCGACGACGAACCGTCCATCGGGAATCGGCACGACGTCGCCCACTTCGGGAATGCGCCCGCACAGCAGCAGCACGTATCCCGCGACGGTCTCGTAGTCCGGATCCTCGGGGATGTCCATGCCGACCAGCGGGCCGACCTCGTCGGGACGCAGCCCGCCGGGCACCAGCCAGGAGCCGTCTCTGGCAGGGCGCGGGCGGACCCGCAGACGATCGTGCTCATCGGCGACCTCGCCCACGAGTTCCTCGACCACGTCCTCCAGGGTGACGACTCCCGCCGTGCCCCCGTACTCGTCGATCACCACGGCCATCTGATTGCCCCGGGCGCGCAGACGGCGCAACAGCGGGTCCAGCGCCATGGTCTCCGGGACCTCGGCCACCGCGGTCAGCAGACCACCGGCGAAGGCCTCGGCCCTGTGTTCCAGCGGCACCGCCAGAGCCTGTTTGACGTGAACCACGCCCACGATATCGTCGCGGCTGTCGACGATGACGGGGAAACGGGAGAAACCGGTCTGCCGCGCCACTTCGATCACCTCGGCTGCCGTGGCGCCCTTCTCCACCGTCACCATACGGGTGCGCGGGGTCATCACGTCCTCCGCCGTGCGCTCGGAGAAGCTCAGCGTGCGGGTGACCAGGTCCGCAGTCTGTTCGTCGAGCGTGCCCTCCTGGGCCGAATGGCGCACGAGTGCGGTGAGCTCATCGGCCGACCTGCCCGCAGAGGACTCCTCCTGCGGCTCGATCCCCATCGCGGCCAGGATCTTGTTGGCCGTGCCGTTGAGGGTCGCGATGACCGGCTTGAAGGCGACGGCGAACCAGTACTGCAATGGCACGGCCAACTGCCCGGCGCGCAGCGGCGCGGAGATGGCCATGTTCTTCGGTACCAGCTCGCCGATGACCATCGAGAGGACCGTGGAGACCGCCAGCGCGATGAACAGTGCCACGCCGTCGGCCAGTGCGTCGGGGACCGGCAGCAGTTCCAGCAGCGGCGCCAGGATCTTGCCCAGCGACGGCTCCATCAGATAGCCGGTCAGCAGGGTTGTGATGGTGATGCCGACCTGGGCCGCGGACAGCTGGGTCGACAGGTGGTGCATGCCCAGTTCAAGGTATTTCGAGCCCTTGAGACCGCGGGCCACCGCGTCGTCGACGGTGTGCTTGTCCAGTGTTAAAAGGGCGAATTCCCCGGCGACGAACACACCGGTGCCCAGAATCAGGATGAGGGCGAGTCCGAGATAGAGCCATTCCATCAGGCGGCTCTCAATCGACGTTCGCGAAGGACTGGGGTGAGGACCCCGGAATTATGTGGGTTGTGTGTTGGGCCGGCCGCAAGCCGGCCGCGACTGTCACTCGACATAGCGTTAGTGTAACCGACGCCGCGGCCCGCTTCCAGACGGCTGCACAGCTACCAGCCCTGGGACACCGGCCGGCCCTCTTCATAGCCGGCGGCCGTCTGCACACCCACCACTGCGCGCTGGGCGAACTGCACGAGGTCCGCCGCACCCGCATAGGTGCACGATGAGCGGACTCCCGCGGTGATCTCGTCGAGCAGGTCCTCGACACCGGCCCTGGCCGGATCAATGGGCATGCGCCCGGTCGAGATGCCCTCCTCGAACAGTCCCTTGCGGGCCCGGTCGAACGGGGATTCGTCCCTGGTCCGATTGGCCACCGCCCTGGCCGAGGCCATGCCGTAGCTCTCCTTGTAGCGGTGTCCCTGCGCATCGACGAACAGATCGCCGGGGCTCTCCAGGGTGCCGGCGAACCAGGATCCGACCATCACCTGGGAGGCACCTGCCGCCAGGGCCAGGGCGATATCGCGGGGGAACCGCACGCCACCGTCGGCCCAGACGTGCCCACCGCATTCGGCGGCTGCCGCCGCGCATTCGGCGACTGCGGAGAACTGCGGGCGACCCACCGCCGTCATCATCCGGGTCGTGCACATGGCACCGGGACCCACCCCGACCTTGACGATGTCGGCACCGGCGCCGAGCAGATCGCGCACCCCGTCCGCGGTGACGACGTTGCCCGCCACGATCGGCACGCCCAGGTCTGCGCCGGATACCCGGCGCAGCGCATCGAGCATCTTCTCCTGATGACCGTGCGCGGTGTCGACGACCAGGGTCGAGGCACCATCGGCGACCAGGGCAGCCGCGTGGGCGGCCACGTCCCCGTTGACCCCCACCGCCGCGGCCACCCGCAATCTGCCCGAGGCGTCGACATTGGGCCGGTAAACCGCGGCGCGCAGCAGTGAGGTCGGGGTCAGTGCGCCCTGCAGCCGTCCCACTTCGTCGACCACCGGAGCGAAGTCGACCCGGGCCTCGGTCAGCGCATCGAAACCACGCCGGCAGGAGTCCCTGTCGCCCACGCGCAGATCGGCGGCGGATATCAGGTGGGCGGGCTCGCTCATCACCGCGGAGACAGAGCGGAAGCGTTCGACCCCATTCAGCTCGGCTTCGGCCAACACGCCCAGCACCCTGTGCGCATCGTCGACGACGACCACATGCCCATGCGCACGCTTGGACATCAGGTGCAGTGCGGAGAGCACCGTGTCATCGGGGCCCACCACCACGGGGGTTTCGAACAGTGGGTGAGCGCTGCGGACGCGCTCGATGGTCGCTGCGGCCACCGAGCGCGGCAGATCCTGTGGCAGCACGGCCAGGGCTCCCCTGCGCGCCAGGGTCTCCGCCATCCGGCGCCCGGTCACCGAGGTCATATTCGCCGCGACCACCGGGGTCGACCCGCCCGTCGGATCGGCCGGGCTCAGATCCACTTCGAACCGAGAGGACACGGCAGAGCGACAGGGAATCAGGAACACATCGTTGTAGGTCAGATCATGGTCCGGCCGTTCGGTCGAGAATCGCATGCCGCCCATTATCGTCCCCGTGGTGTGTGCATCCGCCATCCGGGTTAGGCTATTGGCTAGGCTAGTAGTAGACGAAACCCATCAGACACTAGGAAGAGGGCGAATACCGCCGTGTCCGAAACGCACATCGCCGAATCGGTCGAGGATTTTGGCTCGAACGAATGGCTGGTCGAAGAGCTCTTCGACAAGTACCAGCAGGACAAGAATTCAGTCGACCCCAAGTGGTGGCCGTACTTCGAGAAGTTCGCCGCAGAAGACCGGGCAGCGGCTCCCGCCGCCTCCGGGCCCGACGCACAGCCGGCGGCCCCGGCCGCTGCCCAGCCGGCACCGGCCCGCGGCGTCGATCCCTCGGTCCAGGTCAGCGAGACCCGCAAGGCCGAGTCCAAGTCGGCGGCCTCGGCGAAGAAGCGCTCCACCGCTCCCGAGCCGGCCCCCAGCACCGAGGACGTCGCCGATGTCGTCACCAAGCTGCGCGGCCCGGCCAAGGCGCTGGCCACGAACATGGACGAGTCGCTGACTCTGCCGACGGCCACCAGCGTCCGCGCCCTCCCGGCCAAGGCGCTCATCGACAACCGCATCGTCATCAATTCGCACCTCAAGCGCACGCGCGGCGGCAAGGTGTCCTTCACGCACATCATCGCCTTCGCGGTGATCCGTGCGCTCAAGGAATTCCCCAGCCAGAACGTCTACTACGACGTGCGCGACGGCAAGCCCGTGGTGGTGGCCCCGGGCCACGTCAACTTGGGCATCGCAATCGACGTGCCGAAGAAGGACGGCAGCCGCGCCCTGTTGGTGCCGAACGTCAAGAAGGCCGAGACCCTGAGCTTCAAGGGCTTCGTCGACGCCTACGACGACCTGGTGGCCCGCGGCCGCGACGGAAAGCTGGGCGCAGCCGACTTCGCCGGGACCACCGTGTCCCTGACCAATCCCGGCGGGATCGGCACCGTCCACTCGATGCCACGACTGACCAAGGGCCAGGGCTGCATCATCGGTGTGGGCGCGCTGAACTACCCTGCGGAATTCCAGGGCTCCAGCCAGGAGACCATCAACCGGCTGGGCGTCTCGAAGGTCCTGACACTGACCTCGACGTACGACCACCGGGTCATCCAGGGTGCCGGCTCCGGCGAATTCCTCAAGCTGGTCCACGAATTCCTGCTGGGCAAGGGCGGCTTCTACGACGACATCTTCGCCTCCCTGCGCCTGCCCTACGAACCGGTTCGTTGGGTGCCCGACGTCGATGCTGACGACCAGGACGATGTGTCCAAGGTCGCACGCGTGATCGAACTGATCGACGCCTACCGCAACCGCGGCCATCTGATGGCCAATGTCGATCCGCTGGTGTACAAGCAGCGCACGCACCCGGACCTGGACATCACCACGCACGGGCTGACCCTGTGGGACCTGGAGCGCACCTTCCCCACCGGCGGTCTGGGCGGGAAGTCCACGATGCCGCTGCGCGACATCCTGGGTCTGCTGCGCGACTCCTACTGCCGCAACACCGGCATCGAGTACATGCACATCGCCGATCCGGAACAGCGGGCCTGGTTCCAGGCCAAGCTGGAGGTCCCCCACGCCGAACTCACCCGCGTCGAGCAGGGCCACATCCTGGGCCGGCTGAACGCGGCGGAGGCCTTCGAGACCTTCCTGCAGACGAAGTACATCGGGCAGAAGCGCTTCTCCCTGGAGGGCGGCGAGTCCGCCATCGTACTGCTCGACGAGGTGCTGAACCTGGCAGCCGACTCCGGAATGGTCGAGGTCACGATCGGGATGGCCCACCGTGGCCGCCTCAATGTGCTGACCAATATCGCCGGGAAGAGCTACGGGCAGATCTTCCGCGAGTTCGACGGCATGCTCGACCCCGACAGCTTCCAGGGCTCCGGCGACGTGAAGTACCACCTGGGCACCCACGGTTCCTTCACCTCGCCCGAGGGCAACACGACCGAGGTCTACGTCGCAGCCAACCCCAGCCACCTGGAGACCGTCGACCCGGTACTCGAGGGCATCGCACGGGCCAAGCAGGACCGTCACGACCTGGGCGAGGAGGGTTTCACCGTCCTGCCCGTGCTGGTCCACGGCGATGCGGCATTCGCGGGGCAGGGCGTCGTCTACGAGACTCTGAACCTCTCCGAGCTGCGCGGATACCGCACCGGCGGCACGATCCACCTGATCATCAACAACCAGGTGGGCTTCACCACTCCCCCGGCGTCGGCCCGGTCCTCCTTCTACTCCACCGACGTGGCCAAGTCGATCGGCGCGCCGATCATCCACGTCAACGGAGACGATCCCGAAGCCGTGTTCCGCGCAGCGCAGCTGGCCTTCGCGTACCGTCAGGAATTCAACCGCGACGTCGTCATCGACATGGTCTGCTACCGCCGCCGCGGCCACAATGAGGGCGACGATCCGTCGATGACCCAGCCGGTCATGTACTCCCTCATCGAGGCCAAGCAGTCGGTCCGCAAGCTGTACACGGAATCCCTGGTGGGCCGCAAGTGCATCACCCCGGAAGAGGCACAGGAAACGGTTAAGGACTACCAGTCCAAACTCGAAGCCGCCTTCACGGAGACCAAGGAGGCCGAGAAGGCCGCCGGCGACCCCGACTTCGCACTGCCCTCGCCCGAGGTCACGGATCTGGAGGCGGACAACGACTTCCCGACCGCAGTGTCCAAGGAGGTCATCGAACACATCGGCGACGCCTTCATGAACGTCCCGACCGGCTTCACCGTCCACAAGAAGCTGCGCAGCCTCCTGGAGAAGCGTCACGAGATGACCCGCTCCGGCGGCATCGACTGGGGCTTCGCGGAACTGCTGGCCTTCGGCTCACTGCTGATGGAGGGCGTGCCCGTCCGCCTGGCCGGACAGGATTCGCGCCGTGGCACCTTCACCCAGCGCCACTCGGTCCTGATCGATCACGTCAACGGCAATGAGTGGACCCCGCTGTCCAACCTCAGTGACGACCAGGCGAAGTTCTGGGTCTACGATTCGCTGCTGAGCGAATACGCGGCCATGGGCTTCGAATACGGCTACGCGGTGGAGAACACCGAGGCGCTGGTGGCCTGGGAGGCCCAGTTCGGCGACTTCAGCCAGGGTGCCCAGTCCGTCATCGACGAGTTCATCTCCTCCTCCGAGCAGAAGTGGGACCAGCGCTCCGGCCTGGTGCTGCTGCTGCCCCACGGTTTCGAGGGCCAGGGCGCCGACCACTCCTCGGCTCGCATCGAGCGCTACCTGCAGCTGTGCGCCGAGTCGAATATGACCGTCGCCCTGCCGTCCTCCGGCGCCAGCCACTTCCACCTGCTGCGCCGCCACGCGCACTCCAAGGTCAAGCGCCCGCTCATCGTCTTCACGCCGAAGTCGATGTTGCGTCTGAAGGCCGCGGCCACCCAGGTCGAGGACTTCACCACCGGCCGGTTCGAGCCCGTCATCGCGGACACCACTGTGGACGCCGCCAAGGTCGACCGGGTGCTGTTCGTCTCCGGCAAGCTGTACTGGGACCTGGTCGCCAAGCGGCAGAAGTCCGGGGACCAGACCACCGCGATCGTGCGCGTCGAGCAGCTCTATCCACTCGACGAGGACGCGATCGCCGCGACCCTGAGCCGCTACCCGGCGTCCGCAGAGCTGGTCTGGACGCAGGAGGAGCCGGAGAACCAGGGGGCTTGGCCGTTCATGCAGGCCCACCTCCCGCAGCTGCTGAACGGCCGTGCGATCCGCGTGGTCTCGCGCGCCGCCTCGGCTGCTCCGGCCACCGGCCTGAAGAAGGTCCACGAGGCCGAACAGGCCGATGTCATCGAGCGGGCCTTCGCACGGTGACCAGCCGTACGCACACCGCGATCGTCGTGGCCGGGGACGCGCTCGTCGCCGGCCACGGGGACGGTCGCGGCCTGGGATGGACCGGCCGCATCGCCGCCCGTACCCTGCCCTCGCTACCGGGTGCCCAGTTCTACTCGCTCGGCATCCACGGCGAGGACACGCAGACCTTCGCAGCCCGGGTGCTGCCCGAGGCCAAGCTGCGCTTCTCCGAGGAGACCGAGAATCGCCTGGTGCTGGCCCCCGGTTGGTTCGATGCGGTGGCCGGCATGTCCGCGGCCCGTTCGCGGCTGAATCTGGCCAACGTCCTCGACGCGGCGCTGTCGCTTGAGGTCTCGACCTTCGTGGTGGGCCCCACCCCGACGATCGATCAGGATCTCAACCGGCGGATCGGGGAGTTGAGCGCCAGCTTCTCCGATGTCGCCCTGCGACGTGGTGTGCCCTATGTCGACGCCTTCACACCTTTGCAGACGCATCCGGTGTGGCAACGCGAGCTGGCCGCCTCGCGGGACGGTCTGCCCTCCCAGGAGGGTTATGGTCTGATCGCCTGGCTGGTCCTGCACCGCGGCTGGTACGACTGGCTGGGCGTCACCGATGTACTGGGCGATAACTGACCATCCCCGGGTGACGAACGCCTCATTGACCACTTCCGAGTGGCTAAACGGCGGGTCCGTATGCGAACATTGTCAAGCAGAGCAAGGAGGAGAACACAATGAGCAAGCGCGCACGTAAGCGTCGTGACCGCAAGCGCGGTGGTGCGAACCACGGCAAGCGTCCCAACGCATGATCGTCCCAGGACGATAGACGAAGAGCCCGGTTCGGAGGATTTCCCTTCGAACCGGGCTCTTGCGTTGCACTCCAGGTCTGTCCGAGTCCCTCAGTACGACTCGTGGCCGACCCGTGTGACCACGGTCGTCCGCGTGTGGCCGGCAGTGCGTTCCACCAGGATCTGCCGTTGTATGCGTTCGCGCAGACCCGCCGGGGCCTGTTCGTCGCGACACGAGCGACGCACGAGTTCCTTCAGTGCCGCCTCGATCGAGTATTCGCGCATACAGCCCGGGCATTCCGCCAGGTGTTTGCCGATGGCACTCAGGGCCTCCTGGTCCAGCTCGCCGTCAAGGTAATGGTAGATGCGTTCCAAGGACACAGCGCGCTGCGCTTCGCAGCACCCACTCGCGGCGGGTGCGACCTCTTCCCTCTTCACTTCTTCTTCACCTCCGTATCCTTCTTCACGAATCCCCGCTGGGCGGCGTAGTCGGCCAGCATGTCCCGCAATTGCCTACGGCCCC
Organism: Brevibacterium sp. 50QC2O2; assembly: GCF_024580675.1. Classification (NCBI taxonomy): domain Bacteria; kingdom Bacillati; phylum Actinomycetota; class Actinomycetes; order Micrococcales; family Brevibacteriaceae; genus Brevibacterium; species Brevibacterium sp. 50QC2O2. Next base: position 248,381 of record NZ_JANIJZ010000002.1, on the reverse strand, counting down.
GATGCAGCCGGGACATGACCGTACCGATCGGGGTGTCCATCACCTGTGCGATCTCCTTGTACGGCATGCCCTCGACATCTGCGTAGTAGACCACCATCCGGAAGTCCTCCGGCAGCTGGGACAGCGCCCGCTTCACATCGGAATCCGGGAGATGGTCCAGGGCCTCCAGCTCGGCCGAGCGGCCGTCGGAGGAGGAATGCCCCTGGGCGCGCGCGATCTGCCAGTCCTCGATGTTCTCGCCCGAGGACTCCTGCGGCTGTCGCTGCTTCTTGCGGTAGGTGTTGATGAACGTATTCGTCAGGATCCGGTACAGCCATGCCTTGAGGTTCGTCCCCGGCGTGTACTGGTGGAAGGCGGCGTATGCCTTGGCGTAGGCCTCCTGCACCAGGTCCTCGGCATCCGCCGGGTTGCGCGTCATGCGCAGGGCGGCGGCGTAGAGCTGGTTGACGTATTCGAGCGCATCGCGTTCGAACCTGGCCGAGCGTTCCTCATCGGTCTCGTCTGTCTGCGTCACTTTAGTCATTACCGTCAATGGTACTTCCGGTGTCGCCGCGCCCCCACGCGACCGGGTCGGGCTCTTCACCATATATTCGACCACTTCCCCTCACTGGCCTGCCGATTCCGTGCCCTGGCGTCTGCGGCCCCGGGCTCACACCGGTGCAACGGAGTACGGCGGCGGCTTATTCCAGGACCACCACGAGCGTCGCAGTGATATGCGACCCGGCGCGATCGCAGCACGCCCACTATGCTGGAGGGAGTCCAGGTGCGCTAAACCACCGTGTCCGTCGAAGGGATCAACCGTGTCACTCATCCGGCTCCTCGCCCGCCCCATGCTCGCCTCCGCGTTCGTCGCCAACGGCATCGCACGTCTGCGCCGGCCCCAGAACGCCGCACAGGCCGCCGCGCCCGTCCTCCGCCTGTTCGAAGACCGCCTGCCCAAGGCGGTTGACGCCACCCTGGTCGCCCGCAGCACCGGCGCCGCTCAGATCCTCGCAGGTTCGCTCCTGGCCGTCGGCCGGGCTCCGCGCACCTCCGCGGCGATCCTGGTCGGCACCTACGCCTTCGACCTGATCGGCGAACGTCTCGCCGCACCCGAGGACCGCCGCGCCGACGGCGGTCTGGTGGTCAAGACCTCGCTGCTGGGCGGCGCCCTGTTGGCCTCCGTCGACACCGCGGGACGGCCCGGACTCGCCTGGCGGGCGCAGAATGCTGCCGGCCACCTGCGCCGCGAGGTCGAGGCCGCCGGGGCGAAGACCCTGGACAAACTGGGAGTCCAGAACTGAACCCCGCCGCCTGGCCGGCGCCGCAGCATCCGGCTCCCGTCGTCGCCACTGTCGCCGTTCCCGGCTCGAAGTCGCTGAGCAACCGGTACCTGGTGCTGGCTGCTTTGGCCACGGGTCCGTCGGTTCTCGACGGACTGTTGCACAGCCGTGATACGGCGCTGATGATCGGTGCGTTGCGAGCCCTGGGCGCACGGATCGAGACAGACGATTCCGGGCGCGTGCGGGTCGAACCGATCCGGCCGCTCGACTCCGCCGGCGAACCCGTGCATGTGGAGTGCGGGCTGGCCGGCACCGTGATGCGCTTCGTCCCGCCCCTGGCCGCAGTACTGGGCATCCCCGCGGTATTCGACGGCGACCCCGCTGCCCGGACGCGTCCGATGGACACCGTCGCAGACGCCCTGCGCCAGCTGGGCTGCGCCGTCACAGGTGATGCGCTCCCCCTCGAGGTGATCCCACCGGACACCGCCGAATCCACAGCTGCTCCCGTGCACGTGCGCATCGACGCTTCGGCGTCCAGCCAGTTCGTCTCTGGTCTGCTGTTGGCCGGCGGCGCGCTGCCGACCGGTCTGATCATCGAACACACCGGCGCGACCGTACCATCGCGACCCCATATCGACATGACGGTCGAGGTGCTGCGTGCCGCCGGGGTCGCAGTGACCGAACCTCTGGACCACACGTGGCATGTGGCCCCCGGCCGCCCCCGGGGTCTGCAGGTCACGGTCGAACCCGACCTGTCGAATGCAGCGACCTTCTTGGCCGCGGCGCTCATCACCTCCGGTACGGTGACGGTGCCCGCCTGGCCGGACCACACCACACAGGCAGGGGACGCCATTCGTTCGATCGCCGAGGCCTTCGGCGGCTCCTGGGAACTCACCCCGGCCGGTTTGAGTGTGATGGGACCCGACAGGCTGCGTCCGGTCGACCTCGACCTGTCCGCGGTCGGTGAACTGACCCCTGTGGTCGCCGCCGTCGCCGCACAGGTCGAGGGCACAAGCCGGCTCACCGGCATCGGGCACCTGCGTGGCCATGAGACCGATCGGCTGGCGGCCCTGGCGCGGGAATTGACGAAGACGGGCGTCGATGTCGTCGAACAGCCCGCCGGGCTGACGATCACCGGACCGCCTTCACACGGCACCCGATGGGACACCTACGCCGACCACCGCATGGTGATGGCCGGGGCGCTCCTGGCCCTGTTGGTTCCCGAAACGGTGATCGCCGATCCTGGCACCGTCGCCAAGACGCTGCCGGAGTTCACCGAGCTGTGGTCGGCCATGGTGGGCAGATGAGCCGTCGGTACACGAACTTCACAGAGGACGACTACCGGGCCCGCCCGAACCGCCATGGCTCGCGCCCGCGGACCAAGGACCGGCCCCGCTTCGCCGACGCACTGGCCGCCGTCGTCGTCGCGGTCGATCGGGGTAGGTACCGCGCACGCCTGCTCACGCCGGAGCACGGCGGCAGCCGGACCGGGCCCGTCGGTCCCGGAAACCTGCGAGCCGGTGCCGCGCTGACCTGTGTGCGGGCCTCGGCGCTGCGGCGCAACGCGATCGTCCCCGGCGATGTGGTCAGGGTCGTCGGCGACACCTCGGGACGTCCGGACACACTGGCGCGGATCGTGCTGGTCGAACCGCGCGCGACCGTGCTACGACGCAGCGCGGACGATTCCGATGACAGTGAACGTGTCATCGTCGCCAATGCCGATCAGCTCGTCATCGTCACGGCAACCGCCGATCCCGAGCCCAGTGACGGGCTGATCGACCGGGCGCTGGCGGCGGCCTTCGACGCCGGCATCACCCCGATACTGGCCGTCACGAAGACCGACCTGAAGCCCGCCGACGAACTCACCGCCAGATTCTCCCAGACCGGTGCCGATATCATCGAGTGCGGACTCGACGCACAGGGGCTGCCGCGCGTGGACGAACTGCGCACGCGGCTGACCGGCCACCTGAGCGTGTTGCTGGGCCATTCCGGTGTCGGCAAGTCCACCCTGATGAACCGCTTGGTGCCCGATGTGGATCGAGCCACGGGCGCGGTCAACGACGTCACGGGCAGGGGCCGACACACCTCTTCGTCCGCGCTGGCCAGTCCCCTGCCCGGCGGCGGATGGGTCATCGACACCCCCGGTGTACGGTCCTTCGGACTCGCCCACGTCGACCCCGACAATGTGCTGGCGGCCTTCACCGAACTGGTCCCGGCCACGGCAGGCTGTCCCCGCGGCTGCACGCATTTGGCAGACGCACCGGGCTGTGCCCTTGACGAGTGGGTAGCCCAGGGCAGAGCGGGCGTCGCCGGAGTCGCCCGGTTGGCCTCGCTGCGCCGTCTCCTGGCGAACCTCGCGCCGGCCCAATGGGATCGACCCCGCAACTGAGTCCGCCGGGCTCGCTAGAGTTGGGGGTATGACAGATCTCGCATTGGCCCTCGAACTCGCACAGCGGGCCGACCGGCTGACCCTGCCCGCATTCCGGGCCCATGACTTCCACACCCAGACCAAACCCGACCTGACTCCGGTGACGGATGTGGACCGGGCCGTCGAGGCGATGATCCGCGGGGTGCTCGAACAGGAGCGGCCGGCCGATTCCGTCCTGGGAGAGGAGTACGGTGCCAGGGGCACCGCCAGTCGACGCTGGATCGTCGATCCGATCGATGGGACCAAGAACTTCGTGCGTGGCGTACCGGCCTACGCCACCCTCATCGCGCTCTACGACGGCGACACACCCCTGGTGGGCGTCGTGTCCGCTCCCGCACTGGGCCGGCGCTGGTTCGCTGCCCGTGGCCAGGGTGCCTTCCTCAGCCTCGACGGCGGCGCCCCCCAGCCCATCCACGTCTCCGGTGTCGCATCCCTGGCCGATGCGTCCCTGTCGTATTCATCGCTTGGCGGCTGGGCAGAACTCGGCCGCAGGGAGAACTTCTTGTCCCTGTGCGACGCCATATGGCGAACCAGGGCCTTCGGGGACTTCTGGTCGTATATGTTGGTCGCCGAGGGGGCAGTCGACCTGGCGTGCGAACCCGACCTGGAGCTCTACGATATGGCCGCACTGGTCCCGATCGTGTTGGAGGCCGGTGGCCGCTTCACGAATCTGCAGGGTTTCCCCGGCCCCGTGGGCCCAGGCGCCCTGGCCAGCAATGGGAAACTGCACGACGACGTTTTGGAGATGATCTAGGTGCCCGATATCAACGCCTCGCCCCTGTGGATGGACTTGGCCCGCTCGGCCGGACTGGTCGGGCCCGACGGAACGGTGGGCGAAACGGTGTTCGGGCAGATGACCCAGCTGGCAGCGGCCAGCTCGGCGGTCAATCTGGGACAGGGGGCTCCTGGTACCAACCCACCGGAGTTCCTCCTCGAGGCCGCTGCGCTGGCATCTCGCGCTGGTGCCAATCAGTATCCGCCCGGGCAGGGCCAGCCCGCCTTGCTGGAAGCGGTCTCCGCCCAGCGCGCCCGCGACTTCGGGCTCGCAGTCGACCCCGCGCAGGTGCTGGTCACCCTGGGCGTCACGGAGGCGATCACGGCGACGGTCCTGGCCCTGGTGCCCCGGGGTGGGACAGTGGTGACCTTCGAACCGTTCTACGATTCCTATGCTGCGGCGACCGAACTGGCCGGCGCCACTTTGCGCACGGTCCCCATCCGCTTCGCCGGAGAGTCCGGATTCGCGCCGGACTGGGACGCCTTCGCCGAGGCGACCGCGGCAGGGGTCGATGCCGTCATCGTCAACAGCCCGCACAATCCCACGGGCTTCGTCTTCTCGCCCGAGGATCTGCTGCGCATCCACGCGGCAGCGCAGGCCCACGACTTCTGGGTCATCACCGATGAGGTCTACGAACACCTGGCCTTCGCGCCCAACCGGCACGTTCCTCTGGCCGCCCTGGTCCCCGACTCACAGCGAATCATCAGCACCAGCTCGGCCGGGAAGACATTCAATATCACCGGGTGGAAGATCGGGTGGGTGGTCGCCCCTGGACCGGTCCGTCTGGCCATCCAGACGGTCAAGCAGTTCCTGACCTTCACCGCGAATCCCGCCTATCAACTGGCAGTCGCCCAGGCCCTGGTCGACGACCGCGGGTTCATCGCGGAAAACCACGATTCGCTGCTCGAACGCGCGCACCGACTCGCCACGGCTCTGCGCGCAGTGCCCGGACTGCGGGTGAGCACACCACAGGGCGGGTACTTCATCATCGCCGACTTCTCCGGGCTCACGGACGATGACGCCTTTACGATCAATGAGCGGCTCAGCCGTGAGTTCGGCTTTACCGGAATCCCCGTGGCAGGGCTGTGCCGGGCTGGTTCTCCTGCGGCAACCGAGTTCCGCAGCGCGATCCGCTATTCGTACTGCAAGTCACCTGCCGATGTCGCGCTGGCAGTGGAGCGCATCGGCGAGCTGGCCGCCCACGGGTTCTAGAACCGCCTCGCGCCGGATCCTCACAACGCTAAGAGAGCCGGGGCCTGCGAGTTTTCACACGTCGCAGGCCCCGGCTCTCTTAGCGCTATCAGTCGTTCAGAGCTGCGTTCAGGCCTTGGCGGCCTCAATGTCGATGCTGATCTTGACCTTGTCGCCGACCAGCAGGTCGCCGCCGGGCAGGACCACGTCGAAGCTCAGTCCGAAGTCCTTGCGGTTGATGGTGGCCGAGGCCTCGAAGCCGGCGACCGGGGTCTCCCCGCCTGTGCTCACACCGTTGAAGGAGGCTGCGAACTCCACCGACTTCGCCACGCCGCGGATGGTCAGGTCGCCGACGAGCACGAAGTCCTCACCGTCGAAGTCCTTGATCTGGGTGGCGGCGAAGGTCATCTCCGGGTATTCCTCGGCCAGGAAGAAGTCGCCGGACTTCAGGTGGCCGTCGCGCTGTTCGTTCTTGGTGTTGACCGAGTCGATCTTCGCGCTGGCGGTGATCGTGGTGTCCTCGAACTGCTCGCCGATCTCGATGGTGCCGGCGATGTCCTCGAACTCGCCGCGGACCTTGGACACGCCGGAGTGGCGGACCGAGAAGCCGAAGCTCGAGTGGACCGGGTCAATGTTCCAGGTGCCGGCGGTCAGGTTGGTGGGAAGTGCAGTCATGGTGTGCCTCCATTGCGTGGTTGCTTTGTTGTTGTACGTTCAACTACTTTAGTTCACTTTTTAACAATGTCAACCCCTCGTACGCGTCCACTCTATGACGTGCAGCACTCCGAGTGCACAACCACGCGACACCCGCGGACATAAAAAGGCCCCCACCAGGTGAAACACCTGATGGGGGCCTATCTCCGTGGCGGGGGCAGGATTTGAACCTACGACCTCCGGGTTATGAGCCCGGCGAGCTACCGAACTGCTCCACCCCGCGGCAACTCATACAACTATAGTCGCCACAGAGCCAAGCGGCAAATCGGTGCCCGCCGGTCCCCTTGCCGTTACTTCTTGGCCTCGGCCTCCGCCTTCTGAGCGGCGTCGATCGCGGCCTGCAGACGCTTCTGCGCCTGACCGTACTTCGCCCAGTCACCCGCCTTCATCGCAGCGTCGGAGTCCTCCATCGCCTGCTTGGCGTCCTTGAGCGCCTTGTTCAGCGAGGGGCTGCGGTCCGTCTTCGCGTCTCCGGACTTATCGCCGCCCGAACCATTCGAAGAACCGGAGTCCTCATCCTGCTTGTCCGTTCCGGCATCGCCGGCATCGGCGCCCGAGTTGCCGCCGAACACCTGATTCAGCGCCTCATCGAGGGTTGCGGCGAAGCCGATCTTGTCACCGAATGCCACGATCACCCGCTGCAGCTTGGGATACGACGTCTGTCCGGAGGAGCGCACGTAGACCGGCTGCACGTACAACAGGCCATCGGCCACCGGCAGAGTCAACAGGTTGCCGCTCTGGACCGTCGAATCGTTACCGCGCCGCAGGGCCAGCAGGGCCTCCTGCACCGTGGGATCGGTGTTGAAGTTGTTCTGCGCCTGTCCGGGGCCGGGGAACGTGGTGTTGCGTGGCAGCTGCAGCAGGCGCAGCTTGCCGTAGGTCTCCGCAGGCTTACCCGCCGTCGAACCCGCATCCGCATCCGCTGCCAGGAAGCCGGTCAGGTTGTTACGACTCTGTCCCTCGGTCTGGCGTGGGATGAACGTCGAGGTCAACGAGAACGCGGCCTGGTCCTGACCGGGCATCTTCATCGTCAGGTAATACGGCGGCTGGGGCGAATTGCCCTGGCTGTCCGCCGTCGGATCCACCGGGTTCGACCAGAAGTCCTGTCGGGTGTAGAACGAGGCCGCATCTGCCACGTGGTACTGCGAGAGCAGCGAACGCTGCACCTTGAACAGATCCTCCGGATAGCGGACGTGGCTCATCAAATCCCCGGACATGTCCGACAGCGGCTTGAGCATACCGGGGAAGACCTTCTGCCAGGTCTGCAGCACCGGGTCCTTGTCATCCCAGGCGTAGAGGTCGACCGAGCCGTCATAGGCGTCGACCGTGGCCTTGACCGAGTTGCGGATGTAGTTGACCTTCTCATCCGGCAGTGCCTGCACCGTGTTGCCGCTGCGCTGAGTCACCGAGTCCCGAGTCGCGTCCCCCAGGGTTTCGGGCTTGGAGTACGGGTACGAGGCACTGGTCGTGTAGCCGTCGACGATCCACTTGATCCGACCGTCAATGACCGCAGGGTACGGGTCGCCGTCGACTTCGAGGAAGGGCGCTACCTTCTCCACGCGTTCACGCGGAGCACGGTCGTAGAGGATCTGCGAATCCGGGTTCAGCGCATCGGAGAGGACGATCTGTTCATCCTGGAACTTGATCGCGTAGAGCAGTCGGTTGAACAGATTGCCCACCTTGGGGCCTCCGTCGCCCTTGAACGTGTTGTAGACCTGGCCGTCTCCCTCGTCGGAGGGATAGTCGATTTCGCGCGGGTCGGCATCGTCGGGCGCACCGACGATCGAATAGGTCGGCGAGCTCTCACCGAAGTACACGCGCTCCTCGTAGTCACCCAGGATTCCCTTGGGCGGGATGTTCGACTCCATGAAGACCGGCTGCCCGTCGTTGCCCTGCTTATTGCCATAGGCCGACACGACGCCGAAACCATGGGTGTAGACCACACGCTGGTTCAGCCAGGACGAGTCACTCTGCGAGTTCGCGTTGAGTTCGCGCACCGCGATGACCGAATCGTGGGTCTGCCCGTCGATGTGATAGCGATCCACATCGAGCTGCTCGGGGAAGGAGTAGAACGGCCGCTGCTGCTGCAGCTGCCGGAAGGTATCCGAGACCAGATTCGGGTCGAGCAGGCGGATCGAGGCCGCCGTCTCCGCATCCGAGGCCAGAGCACCGGAGGCCGCCGTGGTCTTGGGCTCATAGGACTTCACGTCCACATCGGCGATCCCATAGGCGGAGCGCGTCGCATCGATATTGCGCTGGATGTACTCGCGCTCGAGGTTGGACTCGGACGGCTGGACCTTGAACTGCTGAACCGCCGCGGGCAGACCGAGGACGGCCACCCCGCCGAGCACGAGCAGCATCACCACGGACACGATCGACAGCCGCCACACGGGACGGAATGCGTTGACCGCCAGCAGCAGGGCCACCACGGCGGCTGCAACGGAGACGATGAGCAGCGCCGGCAGGGTGATGTTGACCGCCGAATAGGTCGCACCGGTGACCAGGCCGGAATCATCCATCAGTGCCGAGAAGCGCCCCAGGAACAGACGGGCCGCCTGGCTCAGCAGCAGCAGGGCCGCGCTGATCGCCAACTGAACCTTCGCGGCTCGAGTCAGGGTCAGGCCCTTCGTCTCCGCGGGCCGGATCCCGCCCATCAGGTAGTGGGCGATGAGGCCGGCGATCACGGTCAGCAGCAGGGCGGTGCCCAGGAAGTTCACCGCGGTCTGCAGGACCGGCAGGGTGAACACGTAGAATCCGAGGTCCAGCCCGAACTGCGGATCGTCCTTCCCGAAGGGTGTGCGGTGGACGAACTCCAGCGCCTGCTTCCACGACGGGGCCAGCGCCAGACCGCCGAGCAGGCCGACCACCACGGGCACGACGATGGTCAAGCCCTTGCGCAGCGGCTCGATGGCCTCACGATAGCGATCCAGGTTCTCCTGCCGCGGCGTCGTCGGCGCATATACGGGCCGGTATCGGTGGGCCAGGAACAGCGGCAACCACACGGCCACACCCAGCAGCACGAACCCGATGAGGAACAACACGATCCGACTGATCCACTGGGTGCCGAACACCGACAGAGAACCCAACTGGTTGAACCACAGGCCCTCCGTGTAGACCTGCGAGAACGCGACGAACAGGACTAGCAGGACGACCACCGCGATGATCGTCAGGATCAGCGGCGATGGCCTGCCGCGGCGGGTGGCGCCGGCGCTGGCCGGGCGGGGTGGCGACTGTGACACGGGGTGATTCTCCTCGTCCCTGGGTAATTCCGGTTACCCCGGAACCGCCGGGGCCACGGCGACGCGTCGAACACGCGCCGGAAGCTCTTCTGTTACATCAATTCGTCCCGCAGGCCGGCAGGCCGTTGGTCCTGCCGGCCGCGATCTTCTCCACCGAAGCCCGCGCCGACTTCAGATCGTCGATGCGCACGACGTGCAGATCCGTCTGGGCTGCGGCCTCGAGGACCTCGGCGCAGTTGTCCCGCGGTGCCAGGAAGTACTCGTTGCCGGCGGCCGCTGCGGCCGCGACCTTCTGTCTGGCCCCACCGATCGGTTGGACGGTGCCGTCGGCCGTGATCGCGCCAGTGCCCGCGATCGGCTTACCGCCGGTCAGATCACCGGGGGTCAGCGCGTCGATGATCGTCAGCGCGAAGATCGTTCCGGCCGATGGCCCGCCCACGCCCTCGACGTTGTACTTCACCGTGACAGGAAAGTCGTACTTCTGCCCCAACACGATGCCCAGGGCGAACTTCCCGTCCGTCTGCGTCGGCCTGATCGTCACCGTCTTCTTCGTCTTGCCGCGCTGGATGGTCAGATCGACGGGGCGGCCCTTGGCGACCCGGGTCTGGACGGTTTTGGCTCCGGCGTTATCCCCGGACACCTGACTGGAATCGATTTTGAGAATGCGGTCATCCGGCCGCAGTGTGCCGTCGGCCGGGCTGCCGGGGGTCACCTGCGCTACTGCGAGTGCCGAGCCGAAATCGACGCCCAGTTCGGTCAACGCGGCCGCCGTCGCCAGATCCTGCGAGGATGCCATCTCCGCGGTGTTCGCGGTATCGACCTCTTCGGCAGTGGTCGTCAGGGGGTAGTAGGCCTCCTTGGGCAGGACCGTGTCGTGCCCGGCGATGACCGATTGCACGGCCTGGGATGCGTTGACCCGGCGTCCCGGCCCGCCGACCACACCGACTGTGAGCATGTCGAGTTGCCCCGACAGCGGATACGTCTTCATCCCCGTGATGCTCAGCAGTGGGGTGTGATCGCCCTCGCCGGTGCCACCCAGGGTGTTAAACACCGGGCCTGGCTTCTGAATCATGTAGGGGACGGGGACGACCAGTGCACAGATGATGAGCAGATAGGTCAGTACACCCGGCAGAGACGACTTCCCCGTCGCCCCCTTTCTCCCGCTGTGACCCGTCTGATCTGCTGAAAGACTCACGTTGTGCCTATCCCGTCCTGAACATCCGCCGCGCCCGTAGGGCGCCCCTGTAGTCTAATCCACCAAGGCACACTGCACGAATCCCCCGGTTGCGCACAGGGGATGTTTCGCCGTGAACGAAATACCCGGTGCACCGGCGCCGGAACGGAAGGAATCGCCAGGACGACTCGTTACCCTTGAGGAATCGAGGAAACTCCGTACCAGCCATCCGGAAGGGGCCAGCATGACCGACCGCAACGAGGATAAAGACCGTCCCGACGACGAGAACAATCCGTTCGGTGACATGTTCGCGATGTTCTTCGGCCCCGACGGCAAGCCCGCGGGTCAGATGCCCGGAGGAATGCCCCTCGATCCGGCCATGCTGGGCGGCTTCATGCAGAACCTGCAGAACATGATGGGGGCCCAGGCGGGTCCCGACACCGTGATCCGAGCCGCCACGGGTCACATCCCGACGCCGGACCCGACTGTCAGCACCGAGCAGACCAAATTGGTCGAGGAGGCGTTCCGCCTGGCCGAACTCTGGCTGGGCCAGGTCATCGACTCCCCCGCGACTTCGTTCAACGGCCGGGCATTCAACCGGCGGACCTGGGTCGAGCAGACCGCCGCCGGCTGGTTGGAGCTGACCGATGCGGTGAAGACGAACATGACCTCGGCCCTGACCCGATCGCTGGGCGCCCAGGTGCCCGAGGAGATGCGCGGGTTCCTCGCCGGTGCCCAGCAGATCTTCGGCTCGATGGGTGCCCAGATGTTCGCAACGCAGCTGGGACAGGCCCTGGGCAACCTCTCCGGCAGCGTTCTCACGGGGACCGAATACGGGCTGCCGGTGACCGCCGACGGGGCCCCGGCCCTGATCGCCGTCAACCTGCCGGGCGCTGCCGCCTCCATGGGCGTCGACGACGAGCAGCTGCGGCTCTATCTCGCCGTGATGGAGCTGGCACACATCTGGCTGTATTCCCGCGCCCCGTACCTGGCCGGTCATATCAGCACGGTCCTGGCGAAGTACGCCTCCAACATCGAAGTCGATTTGGACGGGCTGCAGAATCTGGCCGGCGACATCGACCCGGGGAACTTCGACCCGGCGAAGATCCAGGAGATCAGCGAGCAGATCGGCGGGAACCTGTTCCGCCCCCAGGACAATCCGGCACAGCGCGATGCCCTGGAAAGCCTTGACGTCCTGCTGTCGACGATTGCGGGTTGGGTCGAGGTCGTGACCTATGAAGCGTGCAAGGACCTGCCACAGCGGGACCTGCTGCGGGCCGGCATCCGGGAGCGCCTGTCGATGACCAGCACCGCGGACCAGGCCTTCGAAGACCTGTTGGGGCTCAGGCTGCAGCCAACGCGCATCAAGGACGCCTCCACCCTGTTCGGCTATCTGCAGCAGACAGAGGGCGCGGCAGCCCGCGACGCCGTCTTCACCCACCTGGACGATCTACCCCAGCAAGCGGACCTCGACGACCCACTGGGCTACCGCGAGCGCCGCACGGCCGGCTGGGAGGGGGATGCGGACTTCGACGCCGCGCTCTACCGGCTCCTCGACGAGGAGGGCGGCGGCGAGGGCAGGGCGAAGTGACCCTCCCACCCGGAGGGAATGCCACGGCCTGGGCTCGGATCGCCGCCTTGCTGCGGCGGGCCGATCCCGCCATGAGTGAACCCGGGCACGCTCACAGAATCGCCGGTTTCATCGACCGGACCGGGGATGCCAGCGGGGTCAGGGCCAATCCGGTCCACGTCACCGCCAGCTGCCTGGTCGTCTCCCCCGACTTCGACCGGGTCCTGTTGACCCTGCACCGCAAGGCCCGACAGTGGTTGCAGTTCGGCGGACACCTGGAGGCCGGCGATGCCTCCGTGCTCGAGGCCGCCGTGCGCGAGGCCCGGGAGGAGTCCGGAGTACAGGGCCTGGAACCCGCGGTGGACCTCCCGGTGTCCGCGAGCATCCACGAATTGCCCGCGTCCTTCGGCACCTGTCGGATACACGCCGACATCATGTACGCCGCGGTTCTCGATCCCGCCGAACCGATCGCGGCCTCCCCGGAATCCCTGGAGATCGGGTGGCACCGGCTCGATGCACTACCGGAGGAGACCGCACCCGACATCGTCCGCCGCCTGCCGGGGATACTCCCCCGGATCCGCTCCGCGCTGGGCCGCTCCGGCACTTCCTGAGCCGTTCACGACCCCGTTGCGAACGACATGCCCGCGCTGAAGCCCTCCAGATACGTCTGCGCTTCCCCGGTCCGCGGATAGCGGGCGGTCAACTCCTTGAAACGCGCCGAGTGGTCCGCCTGGCGCAAGTGGGCGAGTTCGTGGACCAGCACGGAGTCCAGCACCCAGTCGGGAACCTCGCGCAACATGTTGGACACCCGGATCGCCCCGGTCGCCGGTGTCGTCGAGGCGAACCGGCTGCGCTGATTTTCGACCCACACGACGCTGGCCGGGGCTATGCCATCAGCGAAATAGCACGTGTTCAGCTCCAGCGTCCGCTCCCACAGCTGGGCGTCCGACTGCCGTGGCCGGCCCCGCCGTTTCTCCAAACGGGTGATGAGTTCGGCTATCTGCCCCAGATTCCCCTCGGGCCGCCAGCGCTGGGGAACCGCCAGCACCCAGGATCCCGGGGCCCCGGTCAGGGAGATCGTTTTGCGCCGGCGCGCCGACCTGCGGATCTCGATGTCGCCGGCCTCCAACAATGCGCGCACCTCAGTGGTATCCATGGCATCGAATCTACCCTCGGGCACCGACACATCCCCATTCCCGGGCTCCTTTATCACACAAGCACAGCCGCACCCGGCTTGACGCGCCGGTGTGTCTGGCAATAGTTTTGATGTGCGGGCTGCACAATGCCCGGCGGCCGTGGACAAGGGGAAGGTCCGTGGACGCCCTGGGTGCGGTCCGAACAAACGGAACGGGCGTCGCCCGGGTCGACGCCATCGACTCGGTCGGCGCCCGCATCCGTTCCCCCACCCGGCCGGCGCGGTGCGCGTGCCTTTCCGCGACCGTGCGTCACCTTGTCCACAGATTTCACCCCTTCCCTTCCCCTGCCGTGGACCAGACCGTACCGTTGTGCACACGGAGGTCACCATGTATCGAACATTCACATCCCTTCCACTGGTTTGGATCGATGAGAACAGCATGCAGATCGGGAGCGAAGATCCCGTCTACGTCGATGGGCTCAGCGCTGCAGACGTGGAACTGATCAACCGGCTGAGGTTGGGCCTGGGCACCGCGGAACTGGATGCCGCCGTGTCCAGGGCGGGAATGGACGCGGACCGAGCGGCCATGCTCCTGGGCCTGCTGGACCAGGCGGGTGCCCTGGTCCCGGCGGAGTCAGCACCCGGCGACCCGGCAGGACAACACGTGCAGGCACTGGCTGCGGCCACCGGCCACGACCCAGCGGCCCTGGACCGGGAACTGGCCGCGACACGTATCGACATCGTCGGTCCCCTGGCCGAATCACTGGCCCCGGTACTGCGCAGGGCCGGGCTCGACGCGCACGCGCTCAGTGGAGAGCCGACGGGCCCGAATCGGGAACAGGTGGTCGTGCTCACCTCCTTCCTGGCCGCAGACCTGTTGAGCGCCGCGGCCCTGGTGGAGCAGGACATTGCGCACCTGCACGTGGTGTTCGGCGAGGCCAGCACCAGAATCGGACACATCATCCGCGCGGGTCGGACACCATGCTCGGGTTGCCTGGTCGAAGCGGCCATGGACTCCGACGATTCCTGGTTCGAGTCCTGGAGGGCCCTGCGCACCTCCAGCTGGCGGGCCGACCAGCTCGACCCCGTCCTGCACGACCTCGGCGCGGCGCACCTGGCCGGCCATCTGAGAGCGGCTCTGCTGGGGCTCAAGCCCGCGGACACCGGACTGCGCCTGAGCCTGCCGTTGGGCCAGGCGGAGGACGTCACTGTCGGCTTCTCCCCATCCTGCCCATGCCGCATCCCATTGGCAGTGCCCACCCGTCCCCCAGCCGGCTGAGCCGTGATCCCGACCTCAGCCGGCGAGCACCTCCAACAGGCGCGTGCCGTAGCGCTCGAGTTTGACCGGTCCGATCCCTGGGACCAGGGCGAGCTCCCGTTGCGCGGTCGGCCGCAATCGTGCGATCAGTTCGAGGGTCGACTCGGTGCACACCATGTATGCGGGAACCCGCTCCACCTCCGCCTGCTCCGCGCGCCATGCCACCAACCGGTCGAACACGGCCCGGTCCACCGGGCCCGCACACTCCTCGCACCGACCCAGTGCCTTCTGTGCCGGGGTGTCGAGCACCCGATTGCAGTTCGTACACCGGAGTTCGCGCCGGGCCCGCGGCCTCGGCGCCGGTGCTGTGTGCCCGGTTGAACCGGGCCCTGGCACACGGGTCTCCTGGACGAACCGCGAGGGCCTGCGCCGGTTGACCTGGCTGCGTTGACGCGCCAGCGACCAGCTGAGCTCGACCTCGTCCCTGGCGCGGGTCAGCGCCACGTAGAACAACCGCCGTTCCTCCGCGATCTGCCCCGGACTCCGGGCATAGGAGATCGGCAGAAGCCCCTCGGAGAGCCCCACCAGGTATACGACCGGCCATTCGAGTCCCTTCGCAGCGTGGACGCTGGCCAGGGTCACGCCGTCCACGGCCGGTGCGAACTGGTGTTCCCTACGATCGTCGAGTTCCACGACGAAAGCGCTCAGCGGCACCGGCAATTCGTGTTCGGCCTGCATCTCGTCCGCCAGGTCGACCAGTGCGCTCAACGACTCCCAGCGTTCGCGCACCCGTCCCCCGGCCGTCGGCGCGCTCGTGGTCCATCCGACGCCGGCCACCAGCTCGCGCACGGCCTCCGACAGGGGTGTGGTGCCGGGGACGCTGCGCTGGTTGGCGCGCAGCACGGCGATCGCCTCCTTGACCTCGCGCCTGGCGAAGAAGCGCTCGCCGCCGCGCAGCACATAGGAGATGCCGCGGCGGCTCAGCGCTTCCTCGAAGGCCCGACTCTGGCCGTTGGTGCGGAAGAGCACCGCGATGTCCCCGGCCCGCCGGCCCGCCGCGATCTGGCCGGCGACGGCCTCCGCCACGCCCATCGCCTCGGCTTCGTCATCGGGATATTCCGTGTACCGCACGGGCCCGCCACCGGAGCGCACCGGCTGCAGCACCAGGGGTTTACGGCCGGTGTGTGCCAGGATGCGATTGGCAGCCGCCACGATCGGCGGGCACGAGCGGTAGTTGCGCACCAGGGAGACGGTCCGCACGTTCTCCAGGCGATTGGGCAGGCCCAAGAGGAATCCATCGCGCGCCCCCGCGAAACTGTAGATCGTCTGAGCCGGATCGCCGACCACGCACAGTGAGTCGCGCCGGCCCAGCCAGCGCATCAGCAGATCGAACTGCAGGGGCGAGACGTCCTGGAACTCGTCGACGACGAAGTGGCGGTACTGTTGGTGGATTTCCGCCGCGATGTCCTCGCGGGTGCCCAGAATCCCATCGAGGACCAGCAACACGTCTTCGAAGTCCAGCAGGCGTCCACGCGATTTCAACTCGCCGTATGCCGTCATGATGCGCACCATGGCCGCAGCGTCGATTCCCTCCGGCAGTTCCCGGTGCCCGGCCTGTGCAGCGTATTCCTCCACACCAATCAGGCTGACCGCGGCGAATTCGATCTCCGCTGCGACATCGCGCACCGTCTCACGTTCGACCTCGAACCCGGATTCGGCCATCGCCCTGGCGACCGGCCCCGCTTTAGCGGTGATGAGCTGGGGGAAGTCCCCCTCCGCGAACCTCGGCCAGAAGTAGCGCAACTGCCGCAGGGCCGCCGAATGGAAGGTCCGCGCCTGCACCATCGGCACTCCCAGGCCCCGCAGGCGCGAGCGCATCTCCCCGGCCGCCTTGGCCGTGAAGGTCAGTGCGAGGACGTGTCGGGGGTCGATACCTCCTGTGGCCGCCCCATAGGCGATCCGGTGGGTCATCGCCCGCGTCTTACCGGTTCCGGCGCCCGCGTGGACTACCAGGGGCCCGCCGGTGTGCGTGGCGACCTGCGCCTGTTCGGCGTCGAGACCGGCCAGCAGGGCATCGGGGTCCAGCCCCTCAGTGGGCGCGTGCCCCTGCGTCACCGATCACCAGCCAGCCAGGACTCGATGATCTGGCCGGCGATCGACACGGTGCCGGGCAGTCGCATAGTGCCAGCGGCGCGTTCGGCCAGTAGTTCCTTCCGCGTCACCCACCGCAGTCCGGCCATCTCATCGCGGTCGGGACGCGCGTCACGGGACTCCGCCGTGGCGAAGAAACCCAGCATGAGAGAGGAGGGGAAGGGCCACGGCTGGCTGCCGACGTACACAGGGGAATGACAGACCACGGAGGCCTCCTCGAACACCTCGCGCACAACCGCGCGCTCCAGCGTCTCACCGGGTTCGACGAAACCGGCGAGCAGGCTGTAGCGGTTTGGCTCCCAGAGTGCGTTGTTTCCCAGCAGCAATCGTTCGACCCCGGCCGAGTCCGTGTGCACGACGGCCATGATGACCGCAGGGTCGGTCCGTGGGAAGTGTTCGGATCCGGTGGTCGGGTCCCGCCTGACCCAGCCTCCCGCGACCGGTGTGGTGGGCAATCCGTTGCGCGGGGAGTGGGTGTGCGACATATGCCAGTTGTTCACTGCGACCAGTGCGCACGCCAGGCCCACATCCAGGTCGCTCAGTTCCTCCGCCAGACTGCCCAGGTCGACCCAGTGGGGCCGCACCGAGTGCAACCCGGATGCCGGGGCGTCGAGCATGTCCTCGGCATCCAGGGAGTGATGGACGTCCAGATGGGCGTCCAGCGCGTCCCGGCCCGCCTGATCGAGGCCGATGCCCACGTAGTCCACTCCCTGGTCCAGACCCAGGTAGATGCGGGTGCCTGTAATGGTCGAGGCTTGGGCCAGATACTCGTCGGGGCCCATCGTGCACAGACTACCGGCGGCGACCAGCAGGTAGCCGTGGTCGGCGAAGACCAGCCGGGTCGTGTCACGGGCGAGAACATCGGCTAAGTCCCCATCGGTTCCACGGGCGGTGTGATTGCGAGCGGCCAGATGCCGACCCAGGCTGGCCGGCTGCAGTGGTTCGGCTTTCATGTCCCCCACGATACCGCCGGAATCGACAACACACCCGCCGGGCACCAGGGCACAGCGGAGCCGGTGTCGTAGATTGGTGGGGTGGATAACCTGCCCCTGCATATGGCCGCCGCCGCCTCGCATCTGGTCGACGGACTCTCTCCGACCCAGTTCAGCGTGCTGGACGGAACCGATCGTCTGCGCGTGCTCGTGGGCGACGGGGACCGCTTCGTGCTCGCCTCCCTACTCGATCCGACGGACGCCCTCGAAGCCCAGACCGAACAGGTCGCGGCCGCGGTACTGCGCACGATCCTGCCGTCCGACTCCCCGGCCTTCCCGGAGACTCTGGCGGCACAGGATCTTAAGCCCGGCATCTGGTCGCTCGACCGGGAATACGAGTTGCGCATCACCCGCCCGCTGCCGGGGACTCCACTGTCGACTGCGGCATTCACCGAGCACCCGGGCCTGGTCGACTCACTGGCGCGATTCCTGGCCCGCCTGCATACCGCGGATGTCGCCGCCGTCGCCGATGCCGGCCTACCGACCCGGGAACCCCTGGAGGTCCGCGATTCGCTGTTGGCCGAGCTGGACCGTGGTGCCCAGACCGGGAAGGTCCCCGGTGCCTTGCTGCAGCGCTGGGAGGAGACTTTGGAGACCGCGGCCGTCTGGCACTTCCTACCGGCGGTACTCCACGGCGATTTGGGCATCGACGCTCTGCGGACCACGGGTGATGACCTGGTGGCGGTGACCGATTTGGCCCGGGTCCGGGTGGGCGATCCGGCCCATGATCTGGCCGGCGTGGCGGACCTGATGTCGACCGAGGACTTCATCCGACTGCTCGACGTGTATCTGGCCGAACGCCGGATGGATGACCCGTACCTGGTGGAACGGGTCGGCTTGGTCTCCGAAATGGGAGTGTTGGGCCTGTTGCTGGCCTGTGCCGACGCCGATGACGCCGAAGGAGTTGACGAGGCCGTCGAACTGCTGCGCTCGCTGGCCGAACTGCCGGAGGACGCGCCCGAGCCGGGCCCGGGCGTCACCGCCGACTCCTCCGCGGCCGAGGCCGCGGAGGAGTCCGAGACCGGTGTCATCGACCGGCCGTCATCCGTTCGAGCAACAGATCGGGATCCGGCAGGTCCGCAGGCCTGACGATCCGGTTGTCGCCCAGATAGAAGAACGTCGCGGTGACCGGCCGGCCGGCGAACCTCGGCATCGCCTCCACCGCCCGGGCGTAGACGGCCAGCTGCACGGCTCTGGCCTGGAGTTCTGCTCCCGTGACCGAGCTGCCCGTCTTCCAGTCCACGACCTCGAAACCGGTCTCCGTGGGGAAGACCGCGTCGATCTTGCCGGGAATGCGCATCTGTGCTCCGGCTTCGCCCAGGATGAGCTCGAACGGCAGTTCCACTGCGACGGGGACCCTGGAGGCGAATTCGCTGGCCAGGAATGTCCGCTGCAGCCGGGTGAAACGATCCTGCAGCGCAGCGGGCAGGGATTTGCGGGACTGCGGGTCCTCGAAGTCCTGCAGCGTGGCCTGTCCGAAGTAGTTCTCCACCCAGGCGTGGAACGCGGTTCCCAGCGCCGCCTGCGGCACGGGGCCGGTTGGCATGGGGCGGATCAGTTCGGCGGCGAAGGCCTCAGGGTCCTGCGCATAGCGCACTGCCGCGGTGGCCGAGAGCCGACCGGGCAATCGGGTGGGGTCGAGCGCGTTCGCCCGCTGCGCCAGCAGGTCGGCTGCAATATAGGCCAGATGTCCAGGGGCATCGGGGCCCCCGCCGCCGTGCGGGGCGCTGCGAACCAGTTCGCCCAGCTCCAGTTCCCCGGCGCTGCGGTAGACCCGCGCCTTGTGTGACCGGATCCGCAGGAGTGCGCGGTCCTGCGGGGTCGGCCACTCATAGGACTCTGCGCGTTCGGGCGCCTCTTCGTCATTGCCCGGCAGAACGGGATCGTCCCAGCCCAGCGCCGTGGCGGCATCGTAGACGTAGGGCGAGAGTTCATTGGCCCTGGTCCGCCCGGAGAACGTCGCGGCGCCCAGCCACAGTGAGCGCTGGGCCCGGGTGACAGCCACATAGGCCAGCCTGCGTTCCTCGGTTTCATGATGGTCCTCCAGGGCGTCGGCGAACCGTTCTCTGAGGGCCTTGAGGTCCTTGCTCGCACCGGCGCTTAGGTCCATGGCGGGAAATGAGGCGGCGTCCCCGCGCAGCGGGTAGGGCAGGGCCTCGGCCTGCAGCCAGCCCGTTTTGGTCCGCAGTGTGGTCGGTAGGTCGCCCACCACCATATGGGGAATCGCGACATGGTCGAATTCCAGACCCTTGGACTTGTGGATCGTCATGATGATCACCGCCCCCGATTCCTTGTCGAGCACCTCGTCCGGTTCGTCCAGGCCACCCGTCTGCGCCGCCAGTTCGAGCCAGGACAGATAGCCGGCCAGATCGGTCCCCGGCTGGTCGGCCAGCAGATTCGCCGCGGATGCCGTGAACACATCGAGTGCCACCAGATGTGGTGCAGCACGCTCGGGGCCCAGTGCCCTGGCCTCCGCTTCGATGCCCAGTCCGTGGACGATCTCCCGGATCAGGGCCGGTACCGGGACCCGCCTGGCGCGCAACCGGCGCAGGGACACCGCCAACCGTCCGATACGGGAGGCCGCCGCGTCCGACAGACCCGAGCGTTCGATGTCGGAGCGCAGGGTACCGCGCCCTGCGGGATCGGCCAGTTCGTCGATCACCTCGACCACGCCGAGCGCGGCCGCCGCCTCATCATCGGGATACGCCTGTGCCAGGCGGTCGGCTCTGGCCCGCCGCAGCCGTTCGAGGGCGGCGATATCGGCAGGGCCCAGACGACACACCGTCCCGGTCAGCAGGCGCATCGCCTCACCGCCGGCTGTCGGGTCGGCGATCACCGTCAACGCGGCGAAGACGTCGCGGACGAACGGGTCCTCCAGGGCGCCTGCCCTGCCCACGATGTGGGTGGGAACACCGCGGGCCGTGGCAGCCGCCGCGACTTCGAACATGTGGGCGCTCTTGCGACACAAAACGGCCCGTGAGCCGCTCCGCCCTATGAGCCAGTCCAGCAGCTGGGCCATCTGATCGCTGCCCACTCCCGGCACGGCCGCCCCGGTGGTCAGGGCCTGCTCGACGGTTCCCGTCTTCCAAGTGGCCAGTGGGCCGGGCAGGCCCTGCGCATCCGGCTGGTCGGGGGCGCGCAGTTCGCCGCCGGAGCCCCGGTTGGGGATCCGCGATGAGATCTCATTGGCCACCGCGAGCACACTGCTCGGATTGCGCCAGCTGATGCTCAGACTCCGCACCCTGGCGCGGGTGCCGGGCAGGCCGAATTCGACGGGGAATTCGTCGATGTTCGACGCCGAGGCCCCGCGCCAGCCGTAAATGGCCTGCCGGGGATCGCCCACGGCCGTCACCGGCAGACCGCCGAAGAGTTGCTTCAACAGCCGCACCTGCGTATCCGAGGTGTCCTGGTATTCGTCGAGCAGCACCACCTGCCAGCGAGCGCGTTCGGCGGCGTGGGCCTGCGGGTCCGCATCCATGATCCGGCAGGCGAACGCCACCTGATCGGAGAACTCCATGCCCGCTGCCGCCCGCTTGGCCAGGCGGAAGCGTTCGACCAGGCGGGCCAGCAGGAGTTTCTCCCGGAGCTTCTCCAGGATGTCCGCCGCGCCGTAGTCGCACAGCAGGTCGACCAAGGCGTCGAGCCGCGAGCGCTCAGGGTCGGGGCCCAGGCCCGCGCCCATGAGTTCGTCCAACCGGATGGCATATGCTTCCTTGGCCTCTGCCGGAATCCGTTTGCGGGCGACTGCCCTGGCCACGTCCACGTCGGCGAAATAACGCCGATAGCAGGCATAGATGTAGTCCTCGAGTTCCGCAGCGTCCACCAGGTGTTCCGACATCTGGGCGGACAGGGCACGCACTTTGGCGATCAGGCCGGCCCTGGCCGCTCCCGCCGGAACCTCCGCGGTACTCGCCCGATCGATCACGCGCCCTGCCAGTTGGATCGCGGAGGCGTCGTCGAGGACCCGGGTGTCCTCCTCGATGCCCAGTGCCATACCGTATTCGCCCACCAGCGCGGCGGCATAGGAATTGTAGGTCTGCACTGTGGGCACATCGAGGCCGACGAGTTCGTCATCACGACCCGACTCCCCCACCGCCAGGCGGAATTCCCACAGGTTGTCGCGGATCTTGGCGGCCAGTTCCGCCACCGCCTTCCGAGTGAAGGTCAGGCCCAGAATCGCATCTGCCGGGACCAGGCCGTTGGCGACGAGGAACAGCACGCGCTGGCTGATCACCGTGGTCTTGCCGGAGCCGGCACCAGCGATGACCACGCTCGGCTCCAGCGGGGATTCGATGATGGCGATCTGTTCTGCGGTGGGCGGGTCGATCGCGTCGGCCGGATCCCGTCGGGAGTTGAGAATCTCCACCAGGTCCAGGGCCGAATAACGGATCCTCCCGTGCGCCGGGTGGTCGTAGCCCCCGTGTCCGCTGTTCATTCGTCTTCTCCTCCCGCATAGGCCGGGCACGATGAGCGCACGGGGCAACCCGCGCAGGTCTGGCGCGAGGGGCTCGCGGTGAACACCGGCGAGCGCATCCCGCGCGCAGTGGCGGCGACCAGCGCCCCGGCCCAGCCCGGATCGTCCGTATCGGCCAGCGCCGGCTGTGGTCTGACGTTCGCGGGCACCCCGCGACTGAGCGTGTCCGAATAGCGCAGGAACACGAGTTCACCGCCCCCGGGCACAGCACTGTCCAGATCGGCCTGGGCCCCCTCGTCGGTGAATGTCACACGGTGGCCGGGGGTGTCCAGGGCCGCTTGATAGGTGGCCAGCTGCGGATTCACCCTGGCCTCGGCGACTGTGGGCTTGCGCTTGCCGGTCTTGAAGTCGACCACGTAGAGCCGACCGGCCGAGTCCTTCTCCAAGCGGTCGATCCTTCCGCGGATGACCCATGGCCCGTCTTCGGAATCGCGGGTGTCCTCGGCGCTGACCGCGCCCTCCACGCCCACCAGGGTGTACCCGTCCGGCGCGCGCCCTGAGATGTAGTCCTGCAGATGGTCGAGCATCTCCAGGCCCGTGGCGTATTCGCGGTCGCGCTCCCATTCGGAGGGGTAGTCCAGTTCGGCGAAGCGCCGGTCGAAGGATTCGCGCATGTGCAGCAGGCCACCGCGCGGAAATTCCTCCGCGATAGCGTGGATGATGGTCCCGAGGTGCTGAGCCCTGGTGTCGCTGCTCTGCCCACCGTGGCGGGTGAGCAACCAGCGCAGTCCGCAGGTGTGGAACAGTTCGACCGTCGATGGACTGATCCGGGCTATCTGGCCGGGCTCCAGCAATGGGTCACGACGGCTGAGCTCCTGCCAGTCCAACCAGCCGGCCGGATCGGCGTCCGCCACACCCGCCGCCGCCAGCGACTTCAACAGAACTGCCCAGCGGCCCTCCTCTTGACCGGTCGCTGCGGCTTCGAAGGCGTAACGGGCCAGGGCCGCGGTTTCCATCAGCGTCAGCGGTTCACTCCACGCCGGGTCCCAGGCGATGGGTTGGGCCGTAGCCCACTCCGGGTCCCCGGTGGCAGCGGGCGCGCCCACCTGGGGCTCCTCCGTCACGCCGTCCGGTTCCGCCCCGGCGGTGCTCTGTCCGGCCGGGTCGTTTTCGGCTGCGTCGTTTTCGGCTGCGTCGGTCCCGCTGTCGCGGGGACCGCGCGGCAGGTCCCCGCCGGCCTCCCTGTGGCGGGCCAGGGCGGCCTGTGCCGTGCGGAAGAACACACCCGGTTGGGCATCCCCGTCGTCGACGGCCAGCAGGACCAGTTCGTCGCGGGCCCGGGAGAAGGCACACAGGGCCAGGCGGGCCTCATCGGCGATCGTGGCGCGGCGCCGCGCCCGGTAGGCCTGTTCCGCCGCTTGTTCCGGGGCGATCCCGCGGAGCACATCGAGGAGGTCCTCGGCGGAGAAGATGGAGCCTCGGACCCGCGGGTTGGGCCAAACCCCGTCCTCCAGGTCGACTACGACGACCCGGGAGAAATCGGTATGGGCGACCTGCGCTGCCGCTGCCACCGCGACATGGTCCGCTTCCGCGCGTTTGGCCAGGGAGTCCTGGGCGAAGCGCTGTTCGAGTACATCATCGGCGAACCCGCGGGCGTCCAGCGCCCCGCGCTCGCTGAACTTCTCGGCCAGTGTCATCAACCGCAGGACCGCATCGAGCCTGTCGTGGGAGGCGTCCGCTGGATCGCGCAGGGCGGCGGCGCGCCAGGCCCTGTCCACCCGGGCCGCGCGCCATATCGCCCACAGCGCGGTGTGCGGATCGTGGCCGCGGTGCTTGGCCGCTGCCCGCAGCATGCGATCGACCTGGCGCAGCGGAGCGGGTAGTTCGGCCTCGGGGAGTTCGCGCAGGGCGCGGACCAGCAGCGGCTCGGCTCGGATGGGGGCAGTCGGGGCCCCGGGCCGGAGGGGATCTTCGACCGGCGCCGGACCCGCCTCCGCTGCGCCGCCGTCCGGGAGCTCCGATTCCACAAGCGGCTGATTTCCCAGCCGCGCCAGGGCCGCCAACAACTCCCGGTTGAGACCGCGCAGGGCGATCGCATCGAGGCCGGCGTAGACGCCGGTGAGCAGTTCCGTGATGACCGCGTCCAGGGCCCCAGGATCGGATCGATCCGCCCGCAGGATGCGCAGCAGGGGTGCTGTGGCGGGGTCGACGCCCAGGGCCAGGTCAGCGCCCGCCACGGGGATCCCCAAGTATCCCAGTTCCGCTTCGAGTGCCCGTGCCGTCCCCGAGGTCCGGGTCAGCACGGCCATCTCCGTCCATTCCACGCCCTCGTCGCGCTGCCAGGAGCGCAACCGGGCCGCCACGATCCGGCCGAGTTCCGCTGACGACTCCGCCGTGGCCGTGTACACCCGGGAGTCCCCGCCCGGCAGCATGCCGGCACTGCGCGGAATGTGACCGAGTTCCAGGCGGGTCGACACGCGGCGGGCCAGGTCGTCGCCGACCGTTCGCACACCGCCGGCCCCACGTACCCCGGCGGCGGCCTCGTCGAGCACGTGCGGAACCGTGTGAAAGGGGTTCCCCGGCCGGGTGAAGGCGTCGAGCAGGTCCCCACCCGCACCGCGGAACCCCTGCGAGGCGGAGTCGGGCGAGGCCAGCAGACACAGGCGCACGCCCAGGGCCGCCAGTGTCGTCAACATCCGCAGCGCAGCATCCGGCACGTCCTGCCCCCCGTCGATGACGATCGTGCGCGGCAGGATCTCCGCGGAGAAGGTGGGAGCCGAACCGGCCCGCACGCCCGCCTCTGCCTGGTCCTGGAGGACCCAGCGGGCCTGTTCGAACACTTCTGCAGTGTCCACTCCGCCGAATCCGGGCACCGCCAGCAGGTCCTCGTAGTCCTGCATGATTCGGGCCACACAGTCCCATTCGGGTCGGCCGTGGGTGAGGGCCGCCTGCTCCACCGCGTCCGGGGTGAAGCCCCTGCCCATGAGTTCGTTGAGCACTTCGCGCAATTGGTTGCGGAACGCAGTGGTCCCCCGCACTTCCGGGGTGAAACGCTCCGGCCAGGCCGGCGGCCGGGACAATCCCGAATCGTAACCCGCCAATAGACCCGCGAGCAGATTGTCCTGGTCCGGTCCGCTGATGAACTTCATCGCCGAACCGTCGCGCACTGCCGCCTGGGCACTGACCAGGCCGAAGGCGAAGGAGTGGACACTGCGCGCGGCCGGACCGGTCCGGGGCGCTGGTGCACAGGCACCCGGGGCAGCCACCGGAGCCGGTCCCAAGGTGTCGCGCAGGGCCGCGGCGGCATCGCGGTTGGGCGTGAGCACCAGTACCTCGTCCGGATTGTGGGCCGCGGCCAGCAGTCCCGCGAACAGGGATCCGACGACCGTGCTCTTGCCCGTGCCGGGGGCTCCGATCACGCAGGCGTGCCGCCCGGCGAGCAGGTCGGCCAGGCAGGCCTGTGCCACCGCATCCAGACCGGTGGGTCCCGCACTGGGTTCCACCGGGGGGTCCTGGGGACTCGGCTGGGCCGGGCTGAAGGGTAATGGGTCCATGCGCCCATTCAATCACCGAGGGCTGACACGGCCCGATCGGCTGACTCCGGCTGCCCTGCCGCACGCCGGTTTTCGACCATCGGGATCCCGGGCCACCGGTTGCGCTGGCGGCGAAAACCCTGCGTAGCCGAGCACGGCGGGGAATGCCAAGGCCGGCCCGGCGCTTAGGCTTGGAGACAACAGCGACCGTTTTCTACACCGGTGGAGGTATGAGGAACATGGAGATCAAGATCGGCGTACGCCAGAGCAACCGTGAGCTGGCGCTCGACTCGCAGCTGACGGCCGACGAGCTCGCGACCAAGGTCGATGGGGCGCTCAAGGACGGCACCACCCTGGTGCTCGAGGATGCCAAGGGCCGCAAGGTCATCGTGCCGGCGGCCGCCCTGGCCTATGTCGAGGTCGGCGCGGAGACCCCCGGCCGGGTGGGCTTCGGCATCTGAGGCGTTCCGTCCGACGCGGAGGCGGTGGGTACGATGGCCGATCGGCCGCCGTACCCACCGCCTCCGCATTTCCGGCTCAGGCGGTCAGCCCCAGGACCGACATGCGCCGTGAGTGATTGCTCATGATGTGCTGGCTGAGTTCCGTGGCCGCTGCCGATTCCGTCGGGAAGACGCCGGGCAATTCGCGCACGCGGCGCAGGGATTCGGCCACCAGCTTGCGGCCCCACAGGGCCAGCCTGCTGGAAAGGACCTGATCGGCCGCGACTGCGGCGCCCAGGCGGGAGGCCAGATATTCTACCGGACGTGTATCATCTAAGACGGCGGTGGCGACTGCACGGCTGTCGGCATCCAACTGGTCCAGAGCGGCCCGGGCGAAGTCTTTGAGAATCTCATCGTAGACATAGCCCTTCATCAGGCTCTCGTACCAGTCGGTGGGCTTCGTCCGCTCCATGAATGCGGCGAAGGACGGCCGGGCCGCCTCCATCAGTGTGACGGAGTCTCCTCCGAGCTCGGTGATGCGGGCGTCAAGATCCTCGAAATGTGCAAGGCACCACCCGGCCATGCGGGCCAGATCCACGGTGTCACGGACGTCGGGGGCGAACTGGGCGTCGGTGGCCAGACGTTCGAAGGCGGCCAATTCGCTATAGGCCAGGGTCGCGAGCGTCTCGATACCCTGCCGGGGCGGCTGTTGATCAGACATGCCCCCTAGCCTATCCGCCGGATGACTACGTGCGTGCTCCCACGGGTACGCACCTTGAGGAGTGAACGTGACAGATATCGACAACGACGCATCCGCGCCCATCGGCACGGAGGACGTCTTCGCCGCGGACACCGCGCAGCTTGACGAGCAGTCCGCACAGGCCACCCCGGCCGAACCGACATTCGCCGACCTCGGAGTCGCAGGGCCCATCGTCGCGGCCCTGGCTGAGGCCGGCAAGGAACACCCGTTCCCCATCCAGTCCCTGACCCTGCCGGTGGCCCTGACCGGAGCCGACATCATCGGCCAGGCCAAGACCGGCACGGGCAAGACCCTGGGCTTCGGCATCCCCCTGCTGCAGCGGGTCATCGCCCAGGGCGAGCCCGATGCGCCCACCGGTGCGCAGCGGATTCCGCAGGCGCTCGTGGTCGTGCCGACCCGCGAGCTGGCCAAGCAGGTCGCCGAGGACCTCGTCGAGGCCTCGACGAAGCGCGATCTGCACGTTGTGACGATCTACGGCGGCAAGGACTTCGAACCGCAGATCGAGGCCATCAAGGCCGGCGCCGACGTGGTCGTCGGCACCCCCGGCCGGCTGTTGGACCTCTACGGCAGGCGGATCCTGCGCCTGGACGGAGTGGCCACCGCGGTCTTCGACGAAGCCGACGAGATGCTCGACCTGGGCTTCCTGCCCGATGTCGAACGAATCGTCGCAGCGCTTCCCACGAACCGCCAGACCATGTTGTTCTCGGCCACGATGCCCGGCCAGGTCATCGCCCTGGCCCGGCGCTATATGAGCCACCCGACCCATATCCGCGCCCACGATGCCGGCGATACGACGCAGACGGGCAAGAACACCAAGCAGCTGGTCTACCGGGCCCATGCGATGGACAAATCGGAAATGGTCGCGCGCATTCTGCAGGCCACCGGCCGTGGCCGGACCATCATCTTCGCCCGCACCAAGCGCACCGCCGACCGGCTGGGAGAGGAACTGCGCGATCGCGGTTTCAACGCCCGCCCCCTGCACGGGGATCTGAACCAGCAGATGCGTGAGAAAGCACTCAAGCAGTTCCGCGAGGGCCAGGTCGATGTGCTGGTGGCCACCGATGTCGCCGCACGCGGCATCGACGTCGACGACGTGACCCACGTCATCAACTACCAGTGCCCCGATGACGACAAGACCTATGTCCACCGGATCGGACGGACGGGCCGGGCCGGACACTCAGGCGTCGCGGTGACGCTGGTCGACTGGGACGATGTGCCCCGTTGGAAGCTCATCAACCGCGAGTTGGGGCTCGACCTCGAGGAACCGGTGGAGACCTACTCCACCTCGCCGCACCTGTATGCGGATCTGAACATCCCGGAGGGCACGAAGGGCCGGCTCAAGCGGCAGCGCCCGACGGCCGGGCAGGACGCCGAATCCGGTGCCGGCCACTCCCGCAGGCGCGAGGGCGGTTCGCACGGCTCCCGGCGCTCGCGCGGATCGGACTCCCGGCGCAGGCGCCCCGCAGGGGATGCGAAGACCGCAGGGGACGCCCCGGCCGCCGACGGGGAACAGTCGGCCGCGCCGAAGAAGCGCAGGCGTCGTCGCACCCACGGTGGCAAGTCCGGTGAGCAGGCCGCAGCCAACTGACCGTCCGAAGTCTTGAGAATGCCGCCGTGCACACGAGGTCGTCCTCGTGTGCACGGCGGCATTCTCGCGTTGTGGCCCGGGGTCCCGGCTCAGCGGGGCAGGACCAGGTCAGTGCCCCTGCCGGCCTCGGCGATGCGCATGAGCATGTCACGGGCCGTGGTGTGTTCGGCCAGCCGGTTCGGCTTGCCCGCCCCGTGGTAGTCCGAGGAGCCCGTGATGATCAGGCCGTGCTCCCCCGCCAACCGGCGCAGCCGCTGGCGGGCGGCCGGCGGATTGTCCCGGTGGTCGACCTCGATCCCGTCAAGGCCCGCGGCGATCAGCTCGCCGAAGGCACGATCGGGCACCACCCGGCCACGTGCGGCTGCCAGGGGGTGGGCGAAGACGGCGACTCCCCCGGCATCGTGGATCAGGCCGATGGCCTCGAGCGGATCGATCGCCTCGAGGGGGACGTGGTATTTCGAACCGCCGCCCAACAGCCCGGCGAAGGCCTCTGACCGGGTGGCCACGGCGCCGATGCGCACCAGCGCGTCCGCAATGTGCGGCCGTCCCAGGGTCGCATGTTCACCGGCCAACTCCAACAGGCCGTCCCAGGTGATCGGATAGTCCTCGGCGATCCTCTCGACCATGATGCGGGTGCGTTCCTCCCTGGCCCTGCGGGCGTGCCCGATCACCGCGGTCAGTTCGGCTCCGGCGGGTTCGTGCAGATAGCACAGCATGTGCACCGTCACCCCCTGGTATCGGGTGGAGACCTCGACGCCGCGCAGCAGGCCAACGCCGAGGTCCCCGGCGGCGGCCAGGGCCTCACCCCAGCCGGCCGTGGTGTCGTGGTCGCTCAGCCCGATGACATCGACGCCGGAGTCCACGGCATCTTCCATGAGTTCTGTTGGGGATTGGGTGCCGTCGGAGAAGCGGGAGTGCGTGTGGGTATCGACGATCATGCTGACATTGTATGGCGCCCAGCCGCCTCCGGGCGGCAGCTGCGGCGGAGCCGGGCCGGCGGCTGTGGCGCGTCGAACCCCCGAACCCGGGGTCGCCCGGCGGTCGCGGGCCCTAGACTGGGATATATGAGTGAGTCAGTATCCCAAGAGTCGAATCCCGAATCAGTCCAGGACATCGCAGACCGCGTGAACAACCGGTCGCGCCGCCCGCAGTCCCAAGCGTTCCGCGACTTCATCGCCACCGGCTGGTCACGCCCGGAGAACGATCCGGAGCCCTTGGGTGCGGCGTCCTACACCCCGGCCCGGCGCGCCGCGGTATCCGCAGCCTTCCCAGGCGAGCGCATCGTCGTGCCGGCCGGCGGCTACCGGGTCCGCAACAACGACTGCGACTACAAGTTCCGCGCCCATTCGGCCTTCATCCACTTGACGGGCCTGGAGATGGATGCGGAGCCCGACGCGGTGCTCGTCATGGAGCCGAATGATCACGGCCACGACGCCACTTTGTTCTTCGCCCCACGCGCCGGCGCGGACACCGAGGAGTTCTTCTCCGATTCGCGCTATGGCGAATACTGGGTGGGACCGCGGGAGGACCTGGAGTCCATGCAGCGCCTGACCGGAATCCCCTGCCGCAATATCGCAGAGGCCCCCGATGCGATGACCAAGGACCTGGGCGCGATCTCCGTGCGCGTGGTTCGCGAGGCCGATGCGCAGATCACGGAATCGATCGATGTGGCGCGCACCCAGGTGCAGGCCGATCTGGTCGCGGCCGCAGCAGGCGACGACGAACTGGCCCAGGGCCTGTCCGAGCTGCGCCTGCTCAAGGACGAACACGAAATCGCCCAGATCCGCCAGGCCATCGACATCACGCGCGCCGGTTTCGACAATGTGATCGAGCGCCTCCCCCAGGCGATCGGCCATCGGCGCGGCGAGCGCGTCATCGAGGCGGCCTTCGACCTGGCCAGCAAGGTTGAGGGCAACGGCGTCGGCTACGACACGATCGCGGCCTCGGGCAACCACGCCTGCACCCTGCACTGGGTGAAGAACACCGGCAAGGTCACGCCAGGCGATCTGGTGCTCATCGACGCCGGTGCCGAAGCCGATTCCCTCTACACCGCCGACATCACCCGCACCCTGCCGGTCGACGGGCACTTCACCGAGGCACAGGCGAAGGTCTACGACGCCGTGCTCGAGGCATCCCGGGCGGCCTTCGCGAAGGCCGCAGAACACGTCGACCACCCGGTGCGCTTCGGCGAGATCCACGACGCGGCGATGAACGTCATCGCACACAAGCTCGAGGAATTCGGAATGCTGCCGGTCAGCGCCGAGGAATCGCTGTCTGCGACCGGTCAGCAGCACCGCCGCTGGATGGTCCACGGCACCAGCCACCACCTGGGCCTGGACGTCCACGACTGCGCGCAGGCCAGGGCCGAGATGTACACCGACGGCGTGCTGGAGCCCGGCATGGTCTTCACGATCGAGCCCGGCCTGTACTTCAAGGCCGAGGACGAACTGGTGCCCGATGAGTTCAAGGGCATCGGGGTGCGCATCGAGGACGATGTGCTGGTGACCGCGGACGGCGTCGAATCCCTGTCCGCCGGCTTCCCGAAGACCCGCGCCGAGGTCGAGGCCTGGGTCCAGGGCAAGTAGGCCACAGCCTGGCACACAGCACGGCGGCCCGGAACCGAATCGGTTCCGGGCCGCTTGTCATCTCCGTGCCCGGCGCGCGATGTGACGCGCCCAGAGCAGCTCGAGCAGCCACAGAACGGCGTACAGGATCAGGCTGTAGGCGCACAGGGGAAGTCCGAAGAACACCAGCGCCTCCACCCCTTGTGCGACGAAGCCCTCCGCCGAGTTCCGAAACGAGAGGGATCCGCAGAGAAAGGCCAGCGCCAGGTGGAGGATGACCGCCAGGACGAGGAAGGCCACCTCGCCGGCGCGGCGCAGGAACGTCACGATCACCGATGCGACGATGGCCGGGACGAAGCTCACCGCAGTGTAGAAGACGGCGTATCGCGCAGGCTGGTGGACATCGGTGCCCGGCTGTATATACGCGAGCCAGACGAGGATCCCCGGTACGAGGAACGACCAACAACGGGCAAGGGAGAGCGCGCGAAGCGCGATGGGCTTGTCCACGCGGCCTCCTTCCCCTTCGCTTCGGTACATACTGTACCCATGGACACCCCACTTCTGTTCCCCGGCCGTTCGGTCGCCTCACTGACCGATGTCTCCCTGGGCCACTGGGCCGCCGCGTCCGGATCGACAGGCTCGACCGTCATCCTGCCCGCACCCGGCACCACGGCCGGCGTCGATGTGCGCGGTGGGGGTCCGGCCGTCCACGAGTCCGCGATCCTGGCACCCGGCACCCTGTCCTATGGAGCCGATGCGATCCTGCTCACCGGCGGTTCGGCCTTCGGCCTGGCCGCGGCCCGCGGAGTCCAGGACGTGCTGGCCGAATCCGGGGTCGGCTCTCCCGTGCCCGGCGGCATCACGGTGCCGATCGTGCCGGCCGCTGCGATCTTCGACCTGGGACGCGCCGCCACACCCACCGAACCGCCGGGTCTGGCAGCGGGCGCCGCGGCCGCCCGCGCCGCCCTGACGGCCCGTCGCACCACAGCCGGCGATACCACTGTGTTGGGTGAGGCGGGATCGGTGGGCGCCGGCCTCGGGGCCTGGTGTGACCGTGGTCTGTACCGTGGCGGTCTGGGGCATGCGCTCATCACCCTGGGCGAGGTCCAGGTGGCGGCACTGGTCGTGGCCAATCCGTCCGGTGGACTGCTCGATGCCCGTGGCGAGCTCAACGCCGCGGGTGTGCTGGCCGATTTCGGAATCGGCCTGCCCCGCCTGACCGGCACCGAACGCGCGGCGCTCGCCGCCGAACGGGAGCGGCGGCAGCGGAGTGCACCTGCCGATTCCCCACGCAATACGACGATCGCCTGCATTGTGACGAATGCGCGCCTGGACACCGCCGAGGCGACCCGCCTGGCCGCTACGGCTCACGCCGGGCTGGCCAGGGCGGTCCGGCCCTCGCACACCCTGTTCGACGGGGATACCGTCTTCGCCCTGGCCTGCGGGACGCAGGAGCTGCCCGAGGATTCCCCACGGGACCTGGCACTGACTGCGCTGGGGGCGGCGGGAGCCGATGCGCTGTCCACTGCGATCGTCGACGCGGTGCTCAGGGTGCCCGCCGCCGGCGCTGTGACGGATCCCACCGCGCCCCGACCGCTGGCCTCGTTCGCCCCGGACCTTGCCGCAGCCTGGGCCGGATTGCGGAATTGATCACGTTCCGCCGACTCGCCCGTTCGGTAGGCTAGGGACGTGAGTGGAACCGGAAATCGAGTCTTCGTAGCCCGCCTGGCGGGCACCGGCGTATTCGACCCCGTAGGCGACCAGGTGGGCCGGGTGCGCGATGTCGTGGTGGTCTTCCGCGCCTCCATCAGACAGCCGCCCAAGGCCATCGGCATCGTCGTCGAGGTCCCGGGGCGCAGGCGGGTCTTCGTGCCGATCGGACGGGTGACCAATATCGACCCCGGCGGCGTGCAGATCACCGGTCTGGTCAACATGCGCAGGTTCCAGCAGCGCAATTCGGAGACCCTGGTGCTCGGCGATCTGCTCGACCGCAGGCTCAAACTGCGCGAGGACGGCACCTGGGTGCAGGTCGAGGACGTCGCGATCGAATTGCAGCGCAATCGCGAATGGGAGGTCTCGCGCCTGTTCGTGCGGCGCCCGTCGGTCAAACGGACCTTCGGCTTCCGGCACCGCGGCGAGACCCTGCAGGTCGACTGGTCCGATGTCGACCACCCCAAAGAGGACTTGAAACAGGAGGCCACGCAGTTCATCCAGGCCTATGAGGACGCGAAGCCGGCCGACCTGGCCGATATCCTCACGGAGATGCCGGTCAAGCGCAGGCTGGAGATCGCCAGGGAACTGGGCGACGAACGCCTTGCAGACGTGCTCGAGGAACTCCCGGAGACCACCAGTATCGAGATCGTGGGCGCTCTGGACATGGAGCGCGCTGCCGACGTGCTCGAGGCGATGGATCCCGACGACGCCGCAGACCTGCTGGGTGAGCTCTCCGATGAGCGCGCCGAGGAGCTGCTCTCGGCGATGGAGCCGGAGGACGCCAAGGACGTGCGCACCCTGCTGTCCTACGACGAGGACACCGCCGGCGGCCTGATGACCACCGAGCCGGTGATCCTGGCCCCCGAGACCACGGTGGCCGAGGCTCTGGCCCACGTCCGCCGTGAGGAACTGCCTGCGGCCCTGGCCGGCGCCGTGTTCGTGTGTAGGCAGCCCCTGGAACCGCCCACGGGCAAGTACCTGGGCATGGTGCACATCCAGAAGCTGCTGCGGGTGCCACCACAGGAGGCGATCGGAGAGATCATCGACGATGAGATCGACCCCCTGCGGACCGAGGCCTCGATCGCGGAGGTCAGCCATACCCTGGCCGCCTACGACCTGGTTTCGATCCCGGTGGTCGACGACACGGACCATTTGGTCGGGGTCATCACCGTCGACGATGTGCTTGACGAACTGCTGCCGGAGGACTGGCGGGCCCACCGCCACGACGATCACGACGATCCGGAGGACCCGGTGACGCGACAGGAGGTGCCACATGGCCGAGGATGAGCGGAAGGCCGCGCAGCCCAACTCCCTGGACACCCCGCGTTCCAAGGGCCGGGGGCTGCCCCGACTGTCGGTCAACCCCGATATGTTCGGCCGCATCGCCGAGGCGATCGCCCGTTTCATGGGCACACCCGCCTTCCTGTTCTGGATGACGGTGATCTGCGCGGTGTGGCTGGGCTGGAATTCGCTGGCGCCCGAGGAATGGCAGTTCGATCCGCGGGCCATGAACTTCACCCTGCTGACCCTCATCCTGTCCCTCCAGGCGTCCTATGCGGCCCCTCTGCTGCTGCTGGCCGACAACCGCTCGGCCGACCGGGACCGGATCGAATTCGAAAACGACCGGCGCCGCGACGAGCGCCACCTGGCCGATACCGAGTACCTGATGCGCGAGATGTCGTCCCTGCGCATCGCCATGCGGGACATGGCCGGCCGTGATTTCATCCGCTCCGAGCTGCGCGATCTGCTCGAGGAGATCGAGACGACCCACCAGGAGACCGTGACCACCCTGACGCGCGAATACGAGGAGCGCATCACCCGTCTGGTCGATCAGCGCACCGGACTGGCCGATGCCCTGACGGCTTCCGGCGGGGACCCGGACCGGGTCATCGCCGACGTAGATGCGGCCGCCGCAGCGGCCGAACTGGAGGACCACGGTGACTCCTGAACCGGCCCGGGGACCTGTTCCCCACAGCGAGGCGCCCAGCGCAGAGGATCTGCACGCGGCCCTGTCCCGCGTCATCGACCCCGAGCTGCGTCGTGACATCGTCAGCCTGGGCATGGTCGCCTCCGCCGAGGTCGACGAGGCGGGTACCGCGCACGTCGAGGTCCTGCTCACCGTCCCCGGGTGCCCGCTGAAGGACACGATCAGCCGGGACGTCCACACCGAATTGGCAGAGCTGCCCGGCCTGGCCGAGGTGGACCTGAAGCTGGGGGTGATGAGCGCCGAACAGCGCAAGGGGCTGCGCGAGAAACTGCGCGCCCCCGGTGGTAAACGCCTCGTTCCCTTCACCCAGCCGGACTCCCTGACCCGCGTCTACGCGATCGCCTCGGGCAAGGGCGGGGTCGGCAAGTCATCCCTGACTGCGAACCTGGCCGCTGCCATGGCTGCCGACGGATTGCGGGTGGGCGTGGTCGACGCCGACATCCACGGGTTCTCGATTCCCGGGATGTTCGGACTGCGCGGCAAACCCACCAAGCTCGACGATATGATCCTGCCGCAGGTCGCCCACGGAGTGAAGGTCATGAGCATCGGCATGTTCGTCGACCCCGGTCAGGCTGTCGTATGGCGCGGTCCGATGCTCCACCGTGCACTCGAACAGTTCCTCACCGATGTGTTCTGGGGCGACCTCGACGTTCTCCTGCTGGACCTGCCCCCGGGCACCGGGGACGTTGCGATCAGTGTGGCGCAGTTACTGCCGAATGCGGAACTGATCGTCGTCACGACCCCGCAGCAGGCCGCGGCGACCGTCGCCGAACGCGCCGGCGCGATCGCCAGGCAGACCAAGCAGCGCGTTGCCGGAGTGGTGGAGAACATGTCGTATCTACAGCTGCCGGACGGCACCCGGATGGAGGTCTTCGGAACCGGTGGCGGTGCGCAGGTCGTCGCCGGACTGGCCCGGATCACCGACCAGGACGTGCCCCTGCTGGGCAGCGTCCCGCTGGAGCCGAAGCTGCGCGAGGCCGCAGATGCGGGCCTTCCCGCTGTGCTCGATGCCGCCGCCCGGCAGACGCCGGCGGCACTGGAAATCTCCCGTATCGCCCGCGGCCTGAGCCACCGCGCCCGCGGACTGGCGGGCAGGTCGCTGCCGCTGAATCTGGGCTGAGCCGGCGGCTAGGTGGCGTCCGGGTCGAAGGGTGCCGCCTGGCTGGTGTCGCGCAGCCTGGCCTGTTTCGCATAGCGCTGGATCGGCGACTCCTCGACCAGGGTGGCCTGCTGTTGAGCGGACTCCGAGGCCCGGGCGGCCGCCGCACTGGGCGCATCGTCCTCGGCCAGGGCTTCCTTGACGATGCGCCGGGGATCGTACTGCCGGGGGTCGAGCTTCGCCCAGTCCACCTCGTCGAACTCATCGCCCATGTCCTTGCGCAGGTCATCGCGGAGGCCCTGCGCCTGGGATTTCAGCCCCCGGACCAGGTCGCGCAGCTGCTGAGCGTACTCCGGGATCCGCTTGGGGCCGATCACGATGAGGGCAACGACGACGATGATGACGAACTCGGTGCCGTTGATGCCAATCATGGCTCCATTCTAGTCCGTGCGTGTGCAAGACTTGGACGGTCATGGATGATCTTGTGGTGGAAAGAGTGCTGCGCTGTTGTGAGTGCGTGCCAGCGGGCCGCCTGGCCACCTACGGGATGGTGGCCAGACTGGCCGGGACCTCGCCGCGGCTGGTCGGCCGGATCATGTCCGTCTACGGGGCGAACGTGAGCTGGTGGCGCATCGTCAATGCCCGTGGGGAGCTGCCGGCGGCCCTGGCGGTCAGGGCGCGGCCCCACTGGGAGGATGAAGAGGTCGCCCATGTGGGGACCAGAGCCCGCCTACCGGAGCACCGGGTCGACGAGGCGACATGGGCCGCGGCCTGTGTGACTGCTCTCGCCGATCTGCCCGCAAGGTGATCGACGGCATTACACTTGAGTGTCGGACCCGCGGTGGGTCCGCATGTGGCAGTTGAAGGAGTGCGCGTGTCAAGAGACTGGGCGGGCCAAGCTCGTTACGCCGACCGTTTCAACGCCGCCGACCCGGTGGTCGAAGCCGCTCGCCAAGTCGCAGACGATTATGCGTGTGAGCCGCTGTCACCGACGAGTTCGAAGATTCTGGAGTTCCTGACGCGCCTGGCCGCGCCGGCCGCCGCAATCGAAGTCGGCACCGGCACGGGGGTGTCCGCGTTGAGCCTTCTGCGCGCCATGCCCGCCGGCGGAATACTGACCAGTATCGATGTCAGCGCTCCCCGCCAGGCGGTGACCAGGGAACTGGCCGACCTGGCGGGTATCCGGGCGCACCGCCTGCGGCTGATCACCGGTCGTGGGGAGGACGTCCTCGCCCGGCTGGCACGGACAGCCTACGAGTGCGTGTTCATCGATGCCGATCCGCTGTGCTACGACAAGTTGATCCCGGTGGCGGTGGATCGACTGGCCCCGGGCGGGCTGTTGATCATCAACGACGCCCTGCTGTCGGGGGCCGTCGCCGACCCACGTGACCGCAGTCCGCGGGCAGCCGTGATGCGCACAGTGCTGGCGCTCGTTTCCACCCGCGCCGATCTGGAGAGGCTCATTCTGCCCGTCGATGCGGGCCTACTCGTTCTGCAACGGCATCCGCAGCAGGGGTGAGGAGTTCCTCGGGAAAAGTCAGGGGCGGTACGGGTTGTCCCCGTACCGCCCCGACCTTCGTCAACAGGTTCTCAGATCACCTCGGCGAGTACCGAATGCAGCGACTGCGCCTCCTCAGGGGTGATCTCGATGACCAGGCGGCCCCCGCCTTCCACCGGCAGGCGGAGAACCAGCCCGCGACCTTCTTTGGTGACTTCGAGCGGGCCGTCACCCGTACGGGGCTTCTGAGCTGCCATAAGAGCACTTTCCCTTTCAATTGATATGAGTACCGTGAACGCGTACCCCTCTTATTATCCACTATCGGCAGGGTAACTGCTACCCACACACCGATGCGACCGCCTGATTTCCCACCCGGGCACTCCCCCGACCCCGGGATCACGGCGGCTGGATAGAGCCAGGGCTGAAGGCCCAGAGATACTGCACGAAGACGATCTGCAACACCGTCGCCAGGACGAGGACCACGATTCTATTGGTCCAGGACCGGGACTTCGCCAGGACCAGCGACAGGGGGAACATCGGCAGCATCAGCCGCAGTGTCGAGGTCTGCGGAGTGAAGAACAGCAATAGGTAGACCACATAACAGGAGACGAACAGCTGGCCGGTGAGTCCCATCAACCGACCTGCCGGGCCGAAGATCATTCCGGCCAGGCCCACGAGAAGCACGGCCAGGAGGACCGGCCCCCAGGATCCGGCCAGCTCCTCCGACATCCTCACCCATTGGACGAAGACCTGTGAATGCCCGGTCCACGCGGATTCGGTATCGAAGTAGGCCCGCGGTTGCCCGGTGACGATCCAGGCCGCCACAGGATGGACCAGTGCCGCACAGCAGGAGAGCACGCCCAGTGCCCACGAGCACACGATCTGGGGAACCGGATATGCCTCGTCGCGGCGCCGGATGCTGCGCGATACCAGGTGGACCAGCATGAAGAAGGAGAACGCCACCCCGATCGGCCGGGACAGGTCCATGAGGAACACCACCGGGATCGCCCACAGGTAGTGCCGCCGGGCGACCAGCAGGAGGGCCCCGGCCAGTAGCAGGAACGTCAGCGCCTCGGCATAGCCGGTGTTGAATACGACTGCTGCGGGAAAGAAGAAGGTGACGGCCAGCCCGGTCAGGGCCTGCTCGGCGCTCGCGTGCAGCCGGAACAGATGGAGCACCAACACGGCCGCCCCGGCGGCGTACAGAGTGGACAGCAGCGGTGACACCAGTTGGTAGTCAAGGCCGGTGACCTGAGCGGTCCATCCGGCCAGCCAGGGATGCAGAGGATAGAAGGCCCAGGAGCTCTGCCCCACGGAACCGTCCTCGCGCAGCGGCAGGACGCTCGGATAGCCCTCGGTGGCGATCCTCTCATACCAGCCGGCATCCCAGAAGTTCAGAAAGACGCGCAGTGGGGCGCTCTCGCCCTCGGTCCACCAGGACGGTCCCTGGCGCCGTGCCGCGGCGGCCATGATGAACAGCGATACCACCCGCGACGCAGCGTAGACGGCCAGCGCCTGGAGCCAGACGGGCAGTGCCAGAAGCCATGTCCCCAGCCGGTCCAGACCGGACCGGCTGAGCGTCCGCGGGAAGAGCCCCACACCCTCATCGGCCGCATAACGAGTCCGTTGCCCCCGCTCACGGCTGCGCTTCCGGGCTGCGGCCGCCTCCCACCGCAGGGGAACCCTCTCAGGAATCGGACGGCTCCTTGGGGACTGGGGCGAGCTGCGCGGGCGCCGCCTGTGCACCGGTCTCCAGCTGGGCCTCGAGCTCCGCGATCCGCAGCCGGCACCCGTCCAGGACCGCATCGACCTCGTCGGGCCGGTAGCCGCGCAGCGCCGGGGTGAAGCGCAGGGTCGACAGTTCCTCGGGTGCGAAGCCCTCCGGCAGCGCGGCCACCGGTACCGAGGTGGTCTCCTGGGACATGGGTTGATTGAACACGCCCAGCGACCCCGCCAGGGCCACGACCAGGACGAAGAGTGCCGCTGCGACTCCGATGACTAGCCAAATGGACATGCGCTCATTCTTTCACATCCGCCGGCTCACACCAGCCCGCGCAGCGCCCGGCGCGGTGGCCGGGCCCCGGTGATCGCCAGAACCATGTCGATGACCTGCCGTGTTGCGGCCACATCGTGGGTGCGGATCAGCCCCACGCCCGCTTCGATGGCCAGGGCCGTGGCCGCCAGTGTCGCAGGCAACCGTTGGGCGGGGGTGTCCACGCCCACGGATTCGCCGACGAAGTCCTTCCGGGAGATCGCCAGGAGGACGGCATGGGCACCCGCGCTCAGGCGCGGCAGTTCGCGCATCACCTGCAGGGACTGGTATGTGTTCTTCCCGAAGTCCGGGGTGGGGTCGACGATGATGCGCTCATCGGGCATGCCGGCCGCCCGAGCCCGCTCCACCAGCGCTGCCAGGCCGGTGTCCAGAGCCCGTGCGAAGTCCGGACTCGCCAGGCCGTACCGGTTGCGGTGGGCATCGGTGCGCGGATCGAGGCCGCCCGTGTGCGAGCAGACCAGGGCACAGCCGCCGGCTGCGGCCACTCGGGTCAGCTCGGGATCGTAGCCCGCCCAGGTGTCGTTGATGATCAGGGCGCCGGCGTCGATCACCGCGGCACCGACCTCGGCGCGCCAGGTGTCGACGCTGATGACGAGTTCGGGCAGTTCTGCGCCGACCGCCGCCACGATGGGCGCCACCAAGTCGATCTCCTGGGAGGCGCTGACCGCGGGGCCGCGTCCGGCGCGCACTCCCCCGATGTCGACGATCGTAGCGCCGGCCTCCCAGGCGGCACGGGCCGCGGCGACCGCCGCGGCGGTGGATGCCGATGACACGTAGAAGGAGTCGGTGGACCGGTTGACGACCGCCATGATCGCCGGATTCCCCGGCCCCGCCTGACAGCCGGGCAGGTCCAGGCGAGCCGCGGACCCGGTTACCCGGTGCCGGCCCGCAGTCCCCGCGTCCGGCGCACTCATGCCCACGGCGCCACGGCCGCGGGCTCGAGGAAGCTCAGCAGGGCCGAGGCGGCCGCGGTGATCTGTCCCGCCGGGGCGTGCTCATCGGCTTTGTGGGCGAACAGGGCGTCGCCGGGACCGAAGTTGACTGCGGGGATGCCGAGTTCGGAGAACCGGGCCACGTCCGTCCACCCCAGCTTGGCCGCCGGCGTCGAACCGATCCCCGGCAGGCCGTCCAATGCGGCGATGAACGCCTGGGCCGCCGGCTGGTCCAGGCCCGGCCGCGCGCCGGCTGAAACGTCTGTCACGCGCAGCTCATAGCCGGCGAAGAACTCCCGCAGCCAGGCCTCTGCCTCTTCCGGCGACTTATCGGGGGCGAAGCGGTAGTTCACGGTGACCGTGCACAGGTCGGGAACCACATTGCCGGCCACGCCACCGGATATCCCCACGGCAGACAGGGACTCGCGGTAGTCAAGGCCATCCACGCGCACGGTCTGTGCGGTGTGCCCGGCCAGGCGGGCGAGGATCGGGGCGGCCAGGTGAATCGCATTGACGCCCTTGAAGGCACGGGCCGAATGTGCGCGCACGCCCCTGGTCGTCACCTCCACCCGGATGGTGCCATTGCACCCACCCTCGATCCCGGCATTGCTGGGCTCGCCCAGGATGGCGAAGTCACCGGCCAACCAGTCGGGGTGGTTGCGCGCCACCCGGCCCAGCCCGTTGAGGGACGCTGCGA
Organism: Brevibacterium sp. 50QC2O2; assembly: GCF_024580675.1. Taxonomy (NCBI): domain Bacteria; kingdom Bacillati; phylum Actinomycetota; class Actinomycetes; order Micrococcales; family Brevibacteriaceae; genus Brevibacterium; species Brevibacterium sp. 50QC2O2. The sequence goes on along the minus strand of NZ_JANIJZ010000002.1, from coordinate 207,214 downwards.
CCTCTTCATGGTCGTAGAACACCCAGGTCACGTCCCGCACCGGATCCCGTAGGGCCGCGGCCGCGGACAGCTGCATGGCCACCCCGGATTTCATATCGCAGGCCCCTCTGCCCCACACCACACGTTGTCCGTCGAGCTCGCGCATCTCCGCTGGCACATTGTCCTCGATCGGCACCGTGTCCAGGTGGCCCGCCACGATGATCCGTTCGGCCGCACCCGTCCGGGTCGCAGCAACCAGGGCGTCGCCGTCGCGGCGGATCTCCAGGGGCGTGCCCTGGGCCGAAATCAGCTCAAGCAGTCCGGCCACCGCATCGGTGATCCGGCCCTCGTCGCCGGAGACGGAGGGGATGTCGCACAGTGCCAGGGTCAGTGCGGTCGGGTCGTCCAGGAGCCCTGCCAGGGCCAGGGTATCGGGGTTGTTCGGCGTCAAAGCAGTCATACCGTCCATCCTAGCCAGGGTGCTCGCCGTGGACCCGGAAACCGCTAGGCTTGTCCTATGACTTCACGTTTCGTATCCGGCGTCGGCCTTGCCACCGTGCACTCCGGCCGCACGCTCTCCGTCTGGTATCCCGCACCCCGTTTCGCCGAGGACGCCGAGGTCGCCCTGACCCTGGCCGAGCAGGCGGTGTCCGAACTCGACTTCGTGCCGCTGACCGGCACCGACTCCGACCGTGGCGTCGAGAAGTCGGTCGTCACGGTGACGGTGGACTTGGACGCGGCACCTGCCGATGCCGCTGACGCCTATCTGCGCCTGCACGCACTGTCCCACCGTCTGGTCCGTCCCAATGAACTCAACCTCGACGGACTGTTCGGCCGTCTGGAGAACGTGGTGTGGACGAACCACGGCGCCTGTGCCCCGGAGGACTTCGAGGCGACCCGCGCCCGCCTGTCGGTACACGGGCAGGTCAACGTGTACGGGGTCGACAAGTTCCCGCGGATGACCGACTTCGTCATCCCCGACGGGGTCCGCATCGGCGACACCGATCGGGTCCGCCTGGGCGCCCACCTGTCGCCCGGCACTGTGGTGATGCACGAGGGCTTCGTGAATTTCAACGCCGGCACGCTGGGCACGGCGATGGTCGAGGGCCGGATCTCCCAGGGCGTCGTGGTCGGCGACGGCACCGATGTGGGCGGTGGCGCCTCCATCATGGGGACCCTCTCCGGTGGCGGGACCCAGCGCATCACGCTGGGCGAGCACACCCTGTTGGGTGCAAACGCCGGCGTCGGGATCTCCCTGGGCGACGATTGCGTGGTCGAGGCCGGGCTCTACGTCACGGCCGGCACCCGGGTGCTGCTGCCCGCCGACGGCGACAAGGTCGTCAAGGCCTTGGAGCTGTCCGGGACGGACAATATGCTGCTGCGGCGCAATTCGATCACCGGTGGCGTCGAGGCGCTGCCCAGGACCGCGGGTATCAGCCTCAATCCGGACCTGCACTGAACCGACCGTTACCGCTGAAGGCCCCCGGCCGATGACGAACCATCGTCATCGGCCGGGGGCCTTCAGCATGCGGCAAGCGCTGCGAGAACCGTCCAGAGCTCGGGGTCCGGGAGCTCAGCGCTCCGCGATCGGGGTGTAATCGCGCGCTGCAGAGCCAGTGTAGATCTGGCGCGGACGGCCGATCTTGCCCTCGGGGTCGTTGATGCCCTCACGCCACTGCGCGATCCACCCGGGCAGGCGGCCCAGGGCGAAGAGCACGGTGAACATGTTCGTCGGGAAGCCCATCGCCTTGTAGATCAGGCCCGTGTAGAAGTCCACGTTCGGATACAGGCTGCGGGAGACGAAGTAGTCGTCGGCCAGCGCGATCTCCTCGAGCTTCATGGCCAGGTCGAACATCTCGTCGTTCCCGCCGAGCTTCTCCAGCACCTCGTGCGCGGTCTTCTTCACGATGGCGGCGCGCGGATCGTAGTGCTTGTACACCCGGTGGCCGAAGCCCATCAGACGTACGCCCTTCTCCTTCTTCTTCACCCGCTCCATGTACTTCTCTGCGCCGTCGTCGCTCTGTGCGATCTCCTCGAGCATTTCGAGGACCGCGGAGTTGGCTCCGCCGTGCAGCGGGCCCGACAGGGCATTGATGCCGGCGGCCACGGACTGGAACAGGTTGGCCTGGGCGGACCCGACCAGACGCACGGTGGAGGTGGAGCAGTTCTGTTCGTGGTCGGCGTGCAGGATGAGCAGCTGGTCCATCGCCTTGGCGATCACCGGGTCGACCTCGTAGTCCTCGGACGGGAAGCCGAAGTTCACGCGCAGGAAGTTCTCGACCAGGTTCAGATTGTTGTCGGGGTAGACCACGGGCAGGCCCTGGCTGCGCCGATGCGCCAGAGCCGACAGGGTCGGCATCTTCGCCAACAGACGGACGCTGGAGATGTCGATGGCCTGTTCGTCGAAGACATCGAGCGAATCTTGGTAGAAGGTCGACAGTGCGTTGACCGCGGACGCCAGCATCGGCATCGGGTGCGCGTCATAGGGGAACGCCTGGAAGAAGCGACGCAGGTCCTCGTGGACGATCGTGTGCTTGCGCACCCTCTGGTCGAAGGCCGCCAACTGTTCGGCGGTGGGCAGTTCGCCGTACATGAGCAGGTAGCTCACCTCGACGAACGAGGATTTCTCGGCCAGCTGTTCGATGGGGTATCCACGGTAGCGCAGAATGCCCTCATCGCCGTCGATGTAGGTGATGGCCGAGGACAGCGAAGCGGTGTTCGCGAATCCGGGGTCATAGGTTACCTTGCCGGTTTCCTTCAGCAGGGAGCCGATCCGCAAGCCATCGTTTCCTTCGACAGCATCGACTTGAACGAGCTCGAGTTCGGAATCACCCACCCGCAATACGGAATCCGCCGACATATTCTCTCCTCTGCGTTGACTGCATGGAACCCTCTTGGGGCCTCATGGAAGACTACCGTTATTCAGCACAAACTCTAAATCTGTACTCAAACTTCTCCGATTCTAGACAACCCTCGAATCGTGGGGAGTATGAGGTTCGCCCTGCGGACGCGGCCGGGCGGATCAGATTGGCCCGCTCAGGACCTGGCGGCATCGCGTAGCCGCGTCGCCGCGGCCAGAATGCGCTCATCGGTTGCCGTCAGGGCGATCCGCACGTGTTGGGAGCCGCCTGCCCCGTAGAACTCACCGGGACCGGCGATGATGCCCAGTTCTGACAACCGGCCCATCGTGATCCAGCAGTCCTCGCCCGCAGTGGCCCACAGGTAGAGGCCTGCGCTCGAATGATCGATTCGCAGGCCGAAGGCCTCGACTGCCGGATACAGGGTGTTCCGACGGGCGCGGTAGACCTCTTTCTGGGCCAACACGTGAGAGGTGTCCTGCAGGCCTGCGACCATCGCGGTCTGGATGGGGCCGGGCACGATCATCCCCGCGTGCTTGCGCGAATTCGTCAGCTCCGCGATGAGCTCGGCATCGCCGGCCGCGAAGGCCGCGCGGTAGCCTGCCAGGTTCGACTGCTTGGACATGGAGTAGACGCTGAGCACACCGGTGTAGTCGCCGTTCAATGCCGAGAGCACGCTGGGTGCCGGTTCCTCGGACTCCCAGTTGAGCAGGCCATAGCATTCGTCGCTGGCGACGACGACCCCAGCCCGGCGGGCCCGCTGGACCACCCGGGCCAGCAGCTCGGCGGGCAGGACCTCGCCGGTGGGATTGCCCGGGCTGTTGATCCACAACAGTCCGATGCCCTCCAGGGAGGCGCCGGCGGCGATGTCGCGGACGTCCAGGCGGACGCATTCGACCCCGGCGATCACCGCGCCCATCTCATAGCTGGGGTAGGCCGCTGTCGGTGCCGCGACCTTCAACCCCATCTGGCGCAGGCCCAGCAGGGTGGGCAGCCAGGCCACGAGTTCCTTCGAGCCGACGGTGGGCAGGACCTGGGTTGCGGGATCGAGTTCGATCCCGTGCCACTGCGCGTACCAACCGGCGATCGCCGCGCGCAGCTGAAGCGTACCGGCCGTGGTCGGGTAGCCGTGCGAGTCAGCGCCGGCGGCCAGGGCCTCCTGGATCACCTGCGGTGTCGCATCCACCGGGGTGCCGATCGACAGATCGCATACACCGTCCGGGTGCGCCGCGGCACAGTCCCGGTAGGGGCCCAGCTTGTCCCAGGGGTATTCGGCCAAGTGCAGCCCGAAGTCCGCGGAGGTCCTGTGCATGTTCATAGTCCTTCAGTCCTGGTTCTGCGGGGGGAGGTCGGCGATCATCGGATCGTCGGAACCGATGTTACCGAGTTTGGCGGCGCCGCCGGGCGAACCGATCTCATCGAAGAAGTCGGCGTTCGCCCGGGTGTAGTCCTCCCATTCCTCGGGCACATCGTCCTCGTAATAGATGGCCTCGGTGGGGCAGACCGGTTCGCAGGCGCCGCAGTCGACGCATTCGTCCGGATGGATGTACAGGGTCCGTGCACCCTCGTAGATGCAGTCGACCGGGCATTCGTCGATGCACGCCTTGTCCTTGATGTCGACACAGGGCTGTGCAATGACATAAGTCACGTGAGTCTCCTCGGATGAGCGGATAACACAACGCCACCAGCGTACTCCCCGGTAGGCTTGGACATAAGTAAGTAGGGCCTAGTGCGCAGCCGGTCGTCCACCGGCCGCCGACCCTCCCCCGACACCGAAGAAGGTCTCCATGCTCGAACCCCGGATCGGTATGCGCATCGTCGTCCGCAGGCGCATACCGGACGGTTCCACGGATGTGCTCGGAGAGGTCGCCGCCGTCACCGACGAGGCGATCTCACTGGCCACGATGACGGGCCCGCAGACGGTGCACCGGGCGGAGGTGGAGCTCATCCACGAACTTCCGCCGGCCCCGCAGGCTGCGGGCCCCCTGCACCGGATCGTTTCGGCGGCCGATCTGCGCAAGGTCTCGGCCGCGGTCTGGCTGCCGAACGATGTGGCCTGGCTCAACGCCGACAATCTGCGCGCCGAGGCAGCGGGTGCCGCCGGCGAAGCGGGCGTCGCGGATGCCGCGACCGTCCAGACCGGCTGGCTGTTGCGCGCCGCCGGCGGGGTATCCTCCCGCGGCAATTCGGCCCTGCCCCTGCCCGGTTCGGGTCTGGAGGCGGGCCAGGCACTGGACCTGGTCCAGCAGTGGTACCAGGACAGGGGCCTGCCGGAGACCGTTCACATCTACTCCGGTCGCGGCACGCATGCCCTCGACGAGGCCTGTGCTCCCCTGGCTCCCCTGTTCAAGGCAGGGGGCTTCTCGCCCAGCGAACCCACGCTGACGCTGACAGCGGATACCGCCGCCGCTGCCGGCGTGGACGCAGCCCAGGCCGTGCCGACGCCGGCGGGCCTGCAGATCGTATTGGCCGATGCCCCGCACCAGGTCCACTTCTCCGCCTGGGGATATGGGGCCGAGGATGAGCGCCGCGCGCAATTCGCGCAGTTGGTGACATCACCACAGGACTTCACGATCCTGTCCGCTGTGGCGACCCATCCGGACGGGTCGAAGTCCCTGGTGGGCACCGCGCGCCTGGCGATCGCGATGAAGTGGGCGGTCGTGTCGAATCTGGTGGTGGCGCCCGGCCTGCGCCGCAGGGGTGCCGCCCGGTCACTGGTACGCACGGCCGCCCACCTGGCGGCCCGGCGCGGAGTCCGCTCGGTGATGGCCGAGGTCGCAGCCGGCAATGCGGCTTCGCTGGGCCTGTTCGCGTCCCTGGGGTTCACCGAGCACCACCGGTACTGGTACGCCAGGATGGCCTCGGCGAACTAGCCGGGGTCCCGTCCGGCGCGCAGGTTCAGCGCCGCGCCGCCGGCAGTTTCAGGGACTTGAGGGTGAAGGCCTCCACCACGGCGATGATCATCGGACCGAACAACCAGGCCAGGCTGCGCAGGGTGCCGGTGACCAGCAGGTCGTGGCCGGGCCACAGTGACTGCTGGCTGAACAGGAATGTCACCCCGGAGACCACGATGGCGAAGAGCAGCACGACGAGGGTGGAGCGGTAGGTGTTGGCCAGATGCCACATGGCCACACCGGCCATCGCCAGGGACAGGACGACGCCCCAGGGCAGGATCACCGCCTGACCGGCCAGGTCCACTGCGGTCGCGTTAAGGTGTTGCAGGGTACCCAGGACCGCGACGATTACCGCCAGCAGCAGTGTGTACAGATAGCCGGCGATCCCGGGGCGTCCGGCTTTCGCCTCCCGAGCGGCCGCTCGGGCCTGACCTGGCGACATGCCGGACAGGGCGGGAGCGGAATCGAGCCCGATGACGTCGAGCACGCTCATGGCGTGGTCGACCGCGCGGGGTACCGCGCCCACGCCCGAGGCCGTGAAGTACTCAACCGCGCCGATTCTCTGGCCGATGCCGTTGGACAGGGCGAAGAACTCTCCGCGCACCGTTATCTGGGTGGCGTGGGCGGCCATCGCGGCTGCCTTCTGCGCGAATACCCCCTGCACGTCCTCGGCCACAAGAGGGGTGCCCTCGGCCGCGATTGTGGGAGCCGAACCGGCGGCGAAACCGGTCTCGGCGAAGCCCGGCTGGCGCGGGTCGAAAGCCGCTTCCGCCTGCTCGGCGGGGACCTCGGTGTACAGCAGGACGGGGGCCGCGTCCGTTGGCAGGGCGGAGACCGCGGCGACGGTGGCATCATGGGCCCGGCGGTGATCGGGATGGCCATAGCCCCCGCCGGGCCCATAGGTGACGACCAGGTGTGGGCGCAGCTGCGCGATAACGGCACCGATGTAGGCAGCGACCTGGGCTACGGGTGCCGCGCACAGCGCTTCCCCGACCATCGCGGGGTCGGGTGCGGCGTGCCCGTCGGCGCCCCACACCATGCCCGAATCCTCGAACCTGCGCACGGGCCGGCCGGGGCCTGCTCCCCCGGGTTCGCCGGCGCCGAGGAAGCGGTGGTCGGTGACCCGCAGTGCCCGCATCGCCGCGGCCAGTTCACCTTCGCGATGGGCCGCGAGTGCGGCCCGGCGACCCTCCAGGTGAAGGGAGTCCTCGCCGATCACCTCGCCGCCCTCGCCGCGGGTGCAGGTCAGCAGCGTGACCTGGGCGCCCGCGGCGATCAAGCGGGCCATGGTGCCACCGGTGGTGATCGACTCATCGTCGGGATGAGCGTGCACGAACAGCACACGGGCGGCCTGCTCACCGGTGACCTGGGCGTTCAACGGGGCGTCCTGAACGGATTCGGGCACTGCGGCTCAGAACCTCTCAGGCGTTCTGACGGCGACGGGCGCCGGCGGCCTTGTGGCGTTCCTTGCCGTCGAGGATCACCTTGCGGATGCGCACGAAGGCCGGGGTGACCTCCACGCACTCGTCCTCATTGGCGAACTCGAGGGATTCCTCCAACGTCAGCTTGCGCGGGGGCGTCAGGGCCTCGAAGGAGTCAGCCGTCGCCGAACGCATGTTCGTCAGCTTCTTCTCCTTCGTGATGTTGACGTCCATATCGTCTGCGCGCGAGTTCTCGCCGACGACCTGGCCCTCGTAGACCTCGGAGGTCGGTTCGACGAAGAAGGAACCGCGCTCCTGCAGGTTGATCATCGCGTAGGGGGTGACGACACCGGCCCGGTCGGCGACCATCGAGCCGTTGGTGCGGAATTCGATCGCACCGGCCCAAGGGGCGTAGCCGTCGGCGATCGAGTTGGCGATGCCGGTGCCCTTGGTGTCGGTCAGGAAGCGGGTGCGGAAGCCGATCAGGCCGCGCGCGGGGACCCGGAACTCCATCCGGACCCAGCCGGTGCCGTGGTTCGACATCGCCAGCATGGTGCCCTTGCGGGCGGCCATCAGCTGCGTGACATTGCCCAGGAACTCCTCCGGCACGTCGATCGTCATGATCTCCATCGGCTCGTTGAGCTTGCCGTCGATGGTCTTGGTGACGACCTGGGGCTTGCCGACGGTCAGCTCGAAGCCCTCACGGCGCATCTGCTCGACCAGGATGGACAGGGCCAGTTCACCACGGCCCTGGACCTCCCAGGCGTCGGGGCGTTCGGTCGGCAGAACCTTCAGGGACACATTGCCCACGAGTTCCTGATCCAGACGGTCCTTGACCATCCGTGCGGTGACCTTCGTGTTCTTCTCGCGGCCGGCCAGCGGCGAGGTGTTGATGCCGACGGTCATCGAGATCGCCGGATCGTCGATCGTGATCGGCGGCATGGGCCGCGGATCCTCCAGGTCGGTAATGGTATCGCCGATCATGATCTCCGGAATACCAGCGATCGCGACGATGTCGCCGGGACCGGCGGTTTCGGCGGGAACCCGCTTCAGCCCCTGGGTCTCCAGCAGTTCGGTGACCTTGGACTGGGTGATGGTGCCATCACCGTGTGCCCAGGCGACCTGCTCGCCCTTCTTCAGGGTGCCGCCGTAGATGCGCAGCAGGGCCAGACGGCCCAGGAACGGGCTGGCGTCGAGGTTGGTCACGTGGGCCTGCAGCACACCGTCGTCGTTGTACGCCGGGGCCGGGATGTGCTCGAGGATCGTGGCGAACAGGGGTTCGAGATCATCGTTGTCGGGCAGTTCGCCGTCGGCGGGCTGGGTGGTGCTGGCCGCGCCGGCCTTGCCGGAGGCGTAGACGGTGGGCACGTCGAGGACGGCGTCGACATCCAGGTCCGGGTGTTCCTCGGACAGGTCGGCGGCCAGGCCCAGCAGCAGGTCCTGGGTCTCTTCGAGCACACCGTCGATCCGGGCGTCGGGACGGTCGGTCTTGTTCACGACCAGGATGACGGGCAGGTTCGCGGCCAGCGCCTTGCGCAGCACGAAACGGGTCTGCGGCAGCGGGCCCTCCGAGGCGTCGACCAACAGCACGACGCCGTCGACCATGGACAGGCCGCGCTCGACCTCGCCGGAGAAATCGGCGTGCCCCGGGGTGTCGATGACGTTGATGACGACGGGGCCGTCGGTTGCACTCTTGCCGTTGTAGAGCACCGAAGTGTTCTTGGCCAGAATGGTGATGCCCTTTTCGCGTTCCAGGTCACCGGAGTCCATGACGCGTTCGGCAACCTCGCCGTGTTCGCCGAAAACGCCGGTCTGGCGCAGCATGGCGTCCACCAGGGTGGTCTTGCCGTGGTCGACGTGGGCAACGATGGCGACGTTGCGTCGGTCAGCCCGGCGCGAGGTGTGTTCAGTCATGGAGTCCCTTACTTAAGACAGATTGACAAGCGCACCGGTGACTGCCGCCGCGCTCACGGTTCATCGCGCCCGAACCCAGGGCACGGGCGCGCCATAGTCAATTGTACGCATCCGGTCAAAGGGACAGAATGCCCAGCACCGCCCAGACCAGTGCGATTCCCGCCACAGCAACCGCCCACGGGATCCATTGGCGCACCGGAGGGGTCGGGTCGATGCGCGGGTCGTCCAGCGCGCCCAAGGTGCGCAATGCGGAGAAATAGTCCACCACCGCCTGCGCTTTGGGGTCCGGTACCGCGCTCACCGCCTTCTTCTTCTGCCCCTCCTGCTGCCGGGGGCGTCGCTTGGAGCCGGGCAGGGCCCAGGCGGAGTACTTGCGTTCCCACCGAGTGTGCACAGTCAGCCCGAAACGCAGGTCGAAGGATTCCACTGCCGGCCAGGGCAGCGTGGTGACACTGAAGACGTTGACTATTCGCAACCCGGCGGGGCTCAGTTCGACCCGGGGGAAGTAGAAGGCCAACCAAACCGCGGCGCCGAAGGCCAGCGGGATGCCCGACAGGGCGATGGCGTCGGCGGGCCCGGCCTGGACGAACAGGGACACCACCGCGACCACGACGATCACCGCGGTGATCCAGCACAACGGCGCCGAGCCCCCGGAGCGCAGCGTCTGCAAAAGAGCGATATCACTGCCCGGCAGGGTCTGGGCGGGTTCTGGTCCGGTGTCTTCAGGCATGTCCTGCACTCTATCCAATCCGGTTTCCCGGCCCGTGGCTCCCACACTCGAAATGTGCTGTTTCCCACATTCCGACATAGACTTGCGGGATTGTGTCTACTGTGCATTCCATCACGGGCATAATCGGAAGAAACTCCCAGAGAACACTCCGGGAGCGCTTGGGGAAGATCCCCATCCCATGAAAGGACGACAACGTGAAAAAGCGTTTCCTCAGCGCGGCCGCGCTCACGGCGACGGCCGCCCTGCTGCTGGCCGGGTGCACGCCCAATAACGGAGGGTCGGGCGCGTCGGCCGAAGGCGGCAAAGACAATGCCGAGGTCAAGGTCATGTGGAACGAGCCCCTGCGCTCGGTGAACAACAACACGACCACCGGCAACGCCACCGCGAACTCGAACATCATGTACATGATGGACGATGCCTTCAAGTACTACGACAAGGACCTCAAGCTCCAGGACAATGAGAGCTTCGGCAAGGTCGAGAAGGTCTCGGACAATCCTCTGAAGATCAAGTACACGATCGCCGACACGGCCAAGTGGTCCGATGGCACGCCCTATTCCGCCGCGGACCTCGTCCTGGCCTGGGGCGCCTTGAGCACTAACTTCAACACCAAGGATCTGACGAAGGTCCAGGACGAAGAGGGCAATGTCAAGAAGCAGAAGGGCGAAACGGTCGTCTTCAACGCCGCAGACCCCGGCGTCGCACTGATCAAGAAGTTCCCGGAGATCGGCGCCGACAACAAGTCGGTGACCTTCGAGTACTCCAAGCCCTTCGCCGACTGGGTGAACAATCTGACCACCACCGATTCCGGCCTGCCCGCCCATATCGTGGCGAAGAAGGCCCTGGGCATCGACGATGCCACCAAGGCCAATGAGGCCGTCCTCAAGGCCTTCAAGGACAAGGACGACAAGCCCCTGGCGAAGATCGCGAACACCTGGAACAACGGCTTCGACTTCACCAAGATGCCCAGTGATCCGGACCTGTTGGTGGGCACCGGGCCGTTCAAGATCGCAGACTTCCAGGAGAACCAATACCTCACGCTGGAGCGCCGCGACGACTACGAGGGCGCCCGCAAGCCCAACGTGCAGAAGATCACGATCCGCTACAACGAGGATCCGACCGCCGCGGTCCAGGCCCTGCAGAACGGCGAGGTCGACATCATCCAGCCCCAGGCCACCGCGGACATCCTCAAGTCCGTCCAGGGCCTGGACGGGGTGCAGACCGACACCGGCGACGACGCCACCTACGAACACGTCGATTTGGTTTTCGACAATGACGGCCCCTTCGACCCCAAGACCTACGGCGGGGACAAGGACAAGGCACTCAAGGTCCGTCAGGCCTTCCTCAAGGCGATTCCGCGCGAGAAGATCGTCACCGACATCATCAAGCCGCTGAAGGACGACGCCGCCGTGCGCAACTCCTTCACCCAGGTGCCCGGATCGCCCGACTACGACCAGATCGTCAAGGACAGCGGGATCGAGAACGCCTTCGGCAAGCAGGACATCGACGGTGCCAAGAAACTGCTGGCCGAAGCCGGCGCCTCCAAGCCCAAGGTCCGCATCATGTACGGCAAGGGCAACGTCCGCCGCGAGCAGGAATTCCAGCTGATCAAGGAATCCGCCGAACAGGCCGGATTCCAGATCGTCGACGGCGCGGACGCCCAGTGGGGCCAGCACCTGCAGCAGATCGACAAGTACGATGCCTCGCTGTTCGGTTGGCAGTCCACCTCGACCGCGGTCACCGAATCCGATGCGAACTTCCGCACCGGCGCTCAGAACAACTACGGCAAGTACTCCAATAAGGCCGTGGACAAGCTTTACGACCAGCTGCAGACGGAACTCGATCCCGCCAAGCAGGCGCAGATCGAGGGTCAGGTCGAAAAGCACCTGGTCGACGACGGCTTCGGCATCACGCTCTACCAGTTCCCCTCGATCACCTCGTATAAGAACACCCTGCAGGGCGTCTCCAATATCACCGTGGCACCCACGATGTTCTGGAACTTCTACGACTGGAAGATGCAGTAACAGCAGGCACACACGAAACACCCTGCATCCGCACCCCGCGGATACAGGAGTTGGCGGCCCGCATCCGATCCCCGGATGCGGGCCGCCGTGCATTCACCCCTCGGACGGAGCATGCGTTTGCCCAGTTCAGCCCGGTCACAGACCACATGAATATGACGGTCATGTAACGCCATAGGATCTCCACGTCACAGATTGTGCGAACGACCACATTGTGGAATAGAGTGGCGTTACTCATGCACCGTGCATCGGGCTCCCACTCCTTTCACAAGTGAGGGCTTCGGGCACGGGGACCCGGATCCTCCGGTCATCTACTGGGTCGAAACGACCCGTACCTACGAAAGGAGAAGAAGTGAAGAAGCGCTTCTTGTCTCTCGGTGCGGCAGCCGCCGCCACCGCCCTGCTGCTGTCCGCCTGCACCCCGAACAACGGCGGTGGCGATGCCTCCGCTGATGGCGGCGGCAACGGCGATGCCGAACTCAAGGTGATGTGGAACCAGTCGTTCTACTCCTCGAATATCAATTCCTCCACGGCCAACGCCGTCGCGAACTCGAACATCAAGTACTTCACCGACGACGCCTTCAGCTATTACGACCATGACCTCAAGGTCCAGCCGAACACCTCCTTCGGCAAGGTCGAGAAGGTCTCCGACAGCCCCATGAAGGTCAAGTTCACGATTGCCGACACGGCCAAGTGGTCCGACGGCACTCCCTATTCGGCTGCCGACTTGGTCCTGGCCTGGGGCGCCCAGAGCACGAACTTCAATACGAAGGACGCCGCCAAGGTCGCCGATGATTCAGGCAACGTCAAGAAGCAGAGCGGCGAGAACGTCGTCTTCAACTCCGCCGACCCCGGCATCGCCCTGATCAAGAAGTTCCCCGAGATCAGCGATGACGGCAAGTCCGTGACCTTCGAATACTCCAAGCCCTTCGCGGACTGGGAGATCACCCTGAGCCAGCAGGACTCCGGCCTGCCCGCCCACATCGTGGCGAAGAAGGCCCTGGGCCTCGACGATGCCACCAAGGCCAACGATGCCGTCCTCAAGGCCTTCAAGGACGACGACAAGGCATCCCTGACCAAGCTGGCCAATGTGTGGAACACCGGCTTCGACTTCACCAAGCTGCCCAGCGATCCGGATCTGCTGGTGGGCACCGGTCCGTTCAAGATGACGGAATTCCAGGAGGGCCAGTTCCTGACCCTGGAGCGCCGCGATGATTATGCGGGCGAGCGCAAGCCCGACTTCAAGAAGATCACCTTCCGCTTCAACGAGGATCCGACCGCCGCGGTCCAGGCCCTGCAGAACGGCGAGGTCGACATGATCAACCCGCAGGCCACCGCGGACATCCTCAAGTCCGTCAAGGCAATCGACGGGGTCAACGTCCTCAACGCCGACGGCGCCACCTATGAACACGTGGACCTGGTCTTCGCCAACGGCGGCCCCTTCGACCCCAAGACCTACGGCGGGGATAAAGAGAAGGCCAAGAAGGTCCGCAAGGCCTTCCTGCAGACCATCCCGCGCGAGAAGATCGTCAATGACATCATCAAGCCGCTGAAGGAGGACGCGCAGGTCCGCGATTCCTTCATCCAGGTGCCCGGGTCCCCCACCTACGACCAGATGGTCAAGGACGGCGGCTGGGATGCCGCCTATGGCAAGGTCGACGTGGACGGGGCCAAGAAGCTGCTGAGCGAGGCGGGGGTCTCCAAGCCCAAGGTCCGCCTGATCTACGCGAAGGGCAACGCCCGCCGTGAGCAGGAGTTCCAGCTGATCAAGGAATCCGCAGAACAGGCGGGCTTCCAGGTCGTCGACGGCGCCGATGCCCAGTGGAGCGAGCACCTGCCCGACACCAGCCGTTACGACGCCTCGCTGTTCGGCTGGCAATCCGAGAACACCGGTGTCTCCGCCGCGGACGCGAACTTCCGCTCCACCGGCCAGAACAACTACGGGAAGTACAACAACCCGGAGGTCGACAAGCTGTTCGATCAGCTGCAGGGCGAACTCGATCCGGCCAAGCAGGCCGATATCAGCGGCAAGATCGAAAAGCACCTGGTCGACGACGGCTTCGGCACCACGATCTTCCAGTTCCCCGAGGTCATCGGCGTCAAGAACACCATCGAAGGCGTGAACTCGACCTCCGTGGCGCCTACGCTGTTCTGGAACTACTTCGACTGGAAGGTCCAGTAGACCGCCGGGAGGCGGACACATAATCGCATATCGAAGATGAACCGGCGGCGGTGGACCCGACCCACTACGGGGTCCGGGCCCACCGCCGACGGACCGTCAGCGAAGGAAATATCATGATCAAATACCTTCTGCGACGGTTGGCATCCTCCTTGGTCGTCATGATCATCGTGACGTTCATCCTCTACGTGTTGACCGATCTGGCGATCGATCCACTAGCGGATCTGAGGGAGTCGACCTCGCCCAGCAAAGAACAAGACATCGCGAACCGCATCGCACTGCTGAACCTGGACGTGCCCTCACCCGTGCGCTACCTCTGGTGGCTGGGCGGGGTCGGGTCCTGTGTGATCGGCAGATGCGATCTGGGGCTCGCGTGGAAGACCAACCAGCAGGTCACCGACATGCTGCCGGCGGCCGTCGGCACTTCGCTGAAGCTGGTGTTCGCCGCCACGATCATCGCCATCATCCTGGGCGTGTTCGTCGGCCTGGTCTCGGCTCTGCGCCAGTACACGAGTTTCGACTACGTGATCACCTTCATCACGTTCCTCATGTACTCCCTGCCGGTCTTCTGGGTCGCCGTGCTGCTCAAGCAGTACGGTTCCATCGGGTTCAACAACTACCTGCAGAACCCGCAGACCAATTGGCCGCTGATCATCATCGCGGCCGTGGTGCTGGGCTTGTTCTGGATGGGCGCGATGGGCGGTTCGATGCGCAGAAGGCTCATCAACTTCGCAGCGGCCCTCGTCATCACGCTGGCGGTCCTCATCTTCATCTTCACCACCGGCTGGCTGAACAACCCGGGCATCGGCATCGTCGGCTCCCTGGTGCTGTCCCTGGCAGGCGCCGTGGTCACCACGCTGCTGTCGACCGGGCTGGAGAACCGCAGGGCCCTCTACGCCTCACTGACCACGGCAGTGGTGATGGGCGGGGTCATCTACTATGCGATGCAGTGGTACTACCATTTCTTCAATCCGACCGTCTGGCTCATCATCGCCTTGACCGTGCTGGCCGTGCTGGCCGGAATGGCGATCGGCCTGGCCTTCGGCGGGCCCGATAAATGGCAGTCGGCCAGGACCACCGGTATCGTCGGCCTGATCTCCGGCGTCATCATCTTCATCGACCAGGCCATGCAGTACTGGGGGCAGTACTCCAAGCTCTCGCAGATCTCCGGCCGCCCGATCCGCACGATCGGCGCCAGCGAACCGGGCCTGCAGGGCAACTTCTGGATCCACACCCTGGACACGTACACCCACCTGCTGCTGCCCTCGATCGCCCTGATCCTCATCTCCTTCGCCACCTACACCCGCTACACCCGCGGATCGATGCTGGAGGTCATGAACCAGGACTACATCCGCACGGCCAGGGCCAAGGGCCTCAACGAGCGCACCGTCATCATGCGCCATGCCATGCGCAATGCCCTGCTGCCATTGGCCTCGATCGTCCCGGTCGACGTCATGTCCATCATCGGCGGTGCCGTGATGACGGAGACCGTGTTCGGCTGGGCCGGCATGGGCAAGATGTTCTCCGATTCCCTGGAGAATGCGGACATCAACCCGCTGATGGCCTATATCCTGATCACCGGCCTGTTGGCGATCGCCGCGAACCTCGTGGCGGACCTCGTCTACGGCATCCTCGATCCCAGAATCCGGGTGACAGCATGAGTACTCCAATGCAAGATCCTTCGAAGCACGAAGGCGACACCATCCTCGAAGGCGAAGGCGCGATCGAAGCGCAGGAGACCGCGGGCAAGTCCCAGGGCCAGATCGTCCTGGGCAAGTTCCTGCGCCACAAGGGCGCCATGATCAGCCTGGTCGTGCTCATCGTCGTGCTGCTGTTCTCCTTCTCAGCCCAGGGCGTGGGAGCCATTCCCGGCTGGTGGAAGTACAACCACTACAACACCTCGGACGTAGTCGACGGCGGCGCCCCCAGCTGGAGCCTGTCGCACTTCTTCAACCTGGGCGACCATCCGTTCGGCCAGGACGACATCGGCCGCGACAACTTCGCCCAGGTCATGAAGGGCGTCCAGACCTCCCTGATGATGATGGTCATCATGGGCGCGGTCGCGCTCATCATCGGCGTCATCGTGGGGGCACTCGCCGGCTACTACCGCGGCTGGGTAGACAATCTGCTGATGCGCATCACCGACGGCTTCGTCATGCTGCCGACCATCGTCGTCGGCGCGATCCTGGGTGTGTTGGCCGGCCATATGGACTCCCCCGCCCTCTTGGCGGTCACCCTGGGCGCCATCATGTGGCCCGGCCTGGCGCGTCTGGTGCGCGGCGAGTTCTTGAGCCTGCGCGAACGCGAGTTCGTCGATTCGGCCCGGGTGGCCGGTGCCAGCGACTTCCGCATCATGTTCAAGCACATGCTGCCGAACTCCATGGGCGTCATCATCGTCAACACCACGCTGCTGATGAGCCAGGCGATCGTCCTGGAGACCGCGCTGAGCTTCCTGGGCTTCGGCGTGCACTCCCCCCAGGTCTCCCTGGGCCAGCTGATCAACCAGTACCAGGGTTCGTTCGCAACCCGTCCCTGGCTGTTCTGGTGGCCGGGCCTGTTCATCATCATCATCGCGCTGTGTGTGAACTTCATCGGTGACGGCCTGCGCGACGCCTTCGATCCGCGCCAGCGCAAGATCCCGTCCTCGCGCCAGATGCGCAAGGCCGAGCGCGCCCTGCGGGCCGCCTCGAACCTGGCGGAGCCCTTCAAGATCGGCAAGCCGCTGGCCGCCACACAGGGCGAACCGGATCCGGGCGGATCCGGCGGGGACACCGAGGACGGGCAGAAGGGACGGAACTGACATGGCCGATACGAATACAAAGTCAACGGGCAAGCGCGGACAGACGATCCTGACGGTCGACGGCCTGGGAGTGAGGTTCTGGGTCGGCGACGAATGGTTCACAGCCGCGGACGATCTGCACTACACCCTGCACGCCGGCGAGGTCTTGGCCATCGTGGGCGAGTCCGGCTCTGGCAAGTCCCAGTCCTCGATGTCGCTCATCGGTCTGCTGCCCAAGAACGGACGCGCCACCGGTTCGGCCCGACTGGGCGATAAGGAGCTCATCGGCATGCCCGATGAGGAGTTGCAGAAGATCCGCGGCAAGGAGATCTCCGTGATCTTCCAGGAGCCGATGACCGCGCTCAACCCGGTCTACACCGTGGGCTTCCAGATCATGGAGGTGCTGCGCACCCACTTCGCCATGGGGCCCAAGGAGGCCAAGGAGAAGGCGCTGAATCTGATGCGCATGGTCGAGATCCCGGAGTACGAACGCCGTTTCGACCATTATCCGCATCAGCTCTCCGGCGGTCAGCGCCAGCGCATCATGATCGCCCAGGCCCTGGCCTGCTCGCCCGGCCTGCTGATCGCCGACGAGCCGACCACGGCCCTGGACGTGACGGTCCAGGCCGAGATCCTCAAGCTCATGCGTGAGCTGAAGGACAAGCTGGATTCGGGCATCATCCTCATCACCCACGATATGGGCGTGGTGGCGGACATGGCCGACCACATCCTGGTGATGCGCGCGGGCCGTGTGGTGGAGAACGGTCCGGCCGAGCAGATCTTCCACGATCCGCAGCATCCGTACACCAAGCAGCTGCTGGCTGCGGTGCCCCACCTGGGCAAGGAGTCGGATGCCCCGGCGGCTTTCGGCTCGGAGGGCGCGGCCGATGTCCGCGAGGCCGAACACCAGGACGCCTCCTGGATCCCGGCGAACGTATCCCTGGATTCCAAGGAGACGATCTACCATCCCGGGTCGCAGCCGTCGACCGCCGATGTCGCGCTGCGCTTCACCGACGCCGCGATCGAATACCCCAAGGTCGGCCGGACGCCTGCGTTCCGGGCCGCCCACCACATCGACCTGACCATCGCCCCCGGCGAGGTCGTGGGCCTGGTCGGTGAGTCCGGCTCGGGCAAGACGACGATCGGGCGCGCGGCCCTGGGCCTGCTGCCCGTAGTCGAGGGTTCCATCGAGGTCAACGGCCACGACATCACGGGACTGGGCGATAAGCAGCTGCGGCCCTACCGCAAGGAAGTCGGCATCGTCTTCCAGGATCCGGGTTCCTCGCTCAATCCGCGTCTGCCCGTCGGTGAGAGCATCGGCGAGCCGATGATGCTCCACGACGGCATCAAGGGAGCGGAACTGAGCAAGCGGGTCGAGGCCCTGCTGGACTCCGTCGAGCTGCCCCGCTCGATGCGTAACCGCTATCCGCACGAGCTCTCGGGCGGTCAGCGCCAGCGCATCGGCATCGCCCGTGCGCTCTCGCTCAAGCCCAAGCTGCTCATCGCCGACGAACCGACGTCCGCCCTGGACGTCTCGGTACAGGCGAAGGTGCTGGAGCTGTTCAAGGGGCTACAGCAGGAATACGGCTTCGCGTCGCTGTTCATCACCCACGACCTGGCCGTGGTCGAGATGCTCTCCGACCGGATCGCCGTGATGCGTCACGGATACCTGGTGGAAGTCGGGCCCAGTGAGGATGTCGTCGCGAACCCCGTGCACCCGTACACGCAGCGCCTCATCGCAGCCGTTCCGGTGCCCAACCCGGAGGAGCAGCGACAGCGCCGTGCGGCACGCGATCTGCTGATCTCGGCAACCAGCGAGGATGTCGCGGCCAAGTGATCCGCGCCGGCTGGGACCGGCAGTCACAGGTAACAGGGCAGGGGCCCCGGGAACGATTCCCGGGGCCCCTGCCCTGTTATCCGGTCGAGTGTTTACACCGACGATGGTTCACCGGTCGCCGGTCCTCACCTGCCACGGGTCCTCACCAGCGGCGGGCCAGCCATTCGGGCACGTGCGGGCGCTCCGCCCCCAGGGTGGTGGTATCGCCATGGCCCGGCAACACCAGCGCGTCATCGGGGTACACCGCGAAGATCCGCTCCTGCAGGTCCGCCATCAGGGAGTCGAAATCGGCTTCGTTCCAGGTCTTGCCCGGCCCGCCGGGGAACAGCGAATCACCGGAGAAGATGATCGTCTGTGCACCGTCGGCCAACACATAGGCGATCGACCCGGGGGTGTGCCCGCGCAGTTTCACCGCGTGCAGGGTGAAGCCGGGGAAGACCAGGTCCTCCAGGTGGTTGATCTGCCTGTCCACCTGCGCACCGGATTCCTCGGCCACCGCCTGCGCGTCGTCGGCTCCCGCATAGACGGGAATCGTATTGCCCTCGGCCCCGTTGCCCGCGATTTCGGCCAGGGCCCTGACATGGTCCCAGTGCCGGTGGGTTGTCAGGATCGCCACCGGTGCGGTACCCGAGCCGGCAGCGATGAGCTCGCGGATCGCCGGAGCGTCCGCCGCCGCATCGATGAGCACCTGTGCACCGGTGGCCGCCGAGGTCAAAAGATAGACGTTGTTTTCCATATCGGAGACGCTGATCCAGCGGACCGTGACGTCGCCCAGTGTGATTGTCTGCATATCGGCAGCCTAGTGGATGCGACCACGGTGGGGCACGGCCCGGTGTGCTAGTTTCGATTCGGGCGCCGACCGCGCCAGCCGACGAATGGCAACGTACCGGCCCACGCGCAAAGACGTTCCCCCGAATTCCCATGACCGATTTATCCTCCGGTGCGGCCTGGCTGGTACTCATCGCCGCCGGAATGTGCGAAATCTTCTGGGCGGCCGCCCTGGCAGCCCGCAATACGCGCTTGATCTGGCGCATCGTCTTCTACTTCCTGGGATCCCTGTTGTCCCTCGGCGGCCTCGCCTGGGCGCTGACTGCCATCGACGTGACAACCGCGTACGCCGTCTGGGTGGGAGTGGGCGCATTGACCGCGATTGTCTATTCGGTGGTCCGTGGCCGCGAACGCCTGAGCGTTCTGCGCTGCCTGTTCATCGCCTGCCTGCTGGGCGGGGCGGTCGGACTGAAGGCGGTGGGCTGATGAGCACCATGCAAAGCCTACGAGCTTACTCCCCCACCAAGGCCTGGGCGTGGCCGATCCTCATCGTCGCCGGGATGTTCGAAGCGGTCTGGGCACACGCCCTAGACGCCGGGCTCTTCCACCCGTGGAATCTGGCTGGCTTCGTCATCGGCATGGCCCTGTCCGTGGGCGGCCTACAGGTGGCGATGCGCAGGATTCCCCTGGGCACCGCCTATGCCGTATGGGCCGGTGTCGGCACCGCCGCGACCGCGGTCTGGGCCGCCGTGGCCGGTGAGCCCTTCAGCATCGCGAAGATCCTCTTCCTGGCCCTCGTCCTCATCGGCGTGGTCGGCCTCGAACTCACAACCCCCGCCGAAGACGACCGGTGACCTACCAGCGACCACGGGTGTATTGCGGCGGGTAGGGTGCTGCGTGCCAGTCAAGGCCCAGTTCGTGTGCGGCGCGCTGCGGCCAGGCGGGTTCGCGCAGTGCGGCCCGGCCGATTAGTGCGATATCCGCCTGACCGGTGACCAGCAGGGATTCCGCCTGGGCGGGTTCCGTGATGAGCCCGACCGTGCCGATGGCCGGCACGGCCCCTGCGGCCGAGGCTCCTGCCGACTGCGCGCGGGCGGCCAGTTCCGCTTTGATCCGCGCGGCCAGGGGTACCTGATAGCCAGGACCCACCGGAATCCGCGCCGGGGTGTTGCCGGAGCTCGACACGTCGATCATGTCCACCCCGCGCTCGGCCAGCCAGCCGGCGACCGTCACCGCATCGTTAAGCGTCAGCCCACGGGCGGTGGGATCGGCCGAGTCGTCCGCTTCGTCGAGCCATTCGGTCGCGGATATCCGGACCAGGAGCGGACGGTCCTCTCCCAGTTCCGCGCGCACCAGGTCGACGGTGTCCAGCAGGAGCTTGGCACGGCCGGCCAGATCACCGCCGTAGGCGTCGGTGCGCCGGTTCGAGATCGGCGAGAGGAACTCGTGGAGCAGATAGCCGTGGGCCGCGTGCAGCTGCACGGTGTCGAACCCGGCGTCCACGGCCCGGCGCGCGGCGGCGGCGAAGGCGCGGGAGACCTCGGCGACTTCCCCTGTCGTCAGTTCCCGCGGTGTGGCCAGGCCCGGATAGGGCAGGACCGATGGCCCGACCGGCTCCCATCCACCGGCGGATGCCGGTGCCACCCCCGTGGGCTCCCCCACGAATCCCCGGTAGGTGCCCGCCTTGCGGCCGGCGTGGGCCAGCTGTACGGCGATGGCGGCACCCTGCCCGTGGACGAAGTCGACGATCGGCCGCCAGGCATCGCGCTGGGCGTCGTTCCACAGGCCCGCATCCTGCGGGGAAATACGGCCCTCGGGCACGATGGCGGCGGCTTCGGTGATGAGGAGGCCGAAGCCCCCTGTCGCCCTGGCGCCCAGGTGCACCAGGTGCCAGTGGCCCGGCATCCCCGTACCGGTGGGCGATGAGTACTGGCACATGGCCGGCAACCAGATGCGGTTGCGCACCGTCAGGCCGCGCAGCGTGATGGGTTCGAACAGATGGGTCGGATTCGCTGAGTCAGTGGGCAAGGAAGAACTCCTCCAAGTGGTCGGCGACGAGTTCGGGGTGTTCGGCCAGGCACAGATGGGCCGAATCCGGGATGGTGACGAACTTCGCGCCGGCAATCCGGTCTGCCAGGGATTCCATCAGCTCCGGGGTAGCCCCGGGGTCCTGAACCCCCGCGATGTAGAGTGCCGGCACGGTGATGGCCTGGGTGCGACCGGTCAGGTCGTAGCCCGCCAGGGCCCGGCACGCCGCCGCGTAGGCAGCATCATCGGTGCCGGCGAGCATTTCGAGCACGATCCCGGCGGTCGGATTGTCCTCGTCGAGGAATCCGGCGGCGAACCACCGGTCCGCTGTATCGGCCACCAGCGAACGCGTCCCGTCGCGCAACACCTCGGCCGCCCGGTCGAGGTAGGTCTGCGGATCGCCGAAGCGCTCCTGGGAGCACAGGACGGCGACCGAGGCCAAGCGCTCAGCATGGTCCAGGGCCAGGTGCTGGGCCACCCCGCCGGAGATCGAACAGCCGGCGAAGTGGAAGGTGTCGAGTTCGAGCTCATCGGCGATCACCACCACACCGGTGGCGAGGTCGGCGACCGTATAGTCCAGCTCTCCCGCCCGGGCCGCCGCCCGGTTCTCCACGTCCAGACCGTGGCCGGGCAGATCGTAGGTCACGACGCGGAACTCCTCGGCCAGTCGGTAGGCCACACCGGCCCAGACGGCGGCGTGCGCACCCAGGGGCGGACCCAGGATGACGGTGGGAGCGTGGGTGTATTCGGGGTTGAGCACCGAGTACGTCAGTTTCAGCATGGCTCCACGCTACCGCAGGCCCTCAGCCCAGGCGTCCGCCCGACTCCTCGAGGTAGCAGGCAGAGCACAGGGATTCGTACGTCGCTTCGACCCCGTCGATGGCGACCTGGTCGCCGGCGAAGACGAACCGGCCGTCGATGCGGCGGCCGTTGAACATCGCCTTGCGCCCACAGCGGCAGATCGTCTTGAGTTCTTCGAGGGTGTGCGCGATCTCCAGCAGCCGGGCCGACCCGGGGAACGCCCGGGTCCGAAAGTCAGTGCGGATGCCGTAACACATCACGGGGACCCTGCGCAGCGTCGCGATGCGCATGAGTCCATCGATCTGCTCGGGCGTCAGGAACTGCGCCTCGTCGATCAGCAGGCAGGCCACCGGTGGGACACCGCCGACCGATTCCAGCAGTGCGTCGTGGGCGATCATCCCGGCCTCGTCGTTGAACAGCGCTTCGACGTCGTCCTCGGCCCCGATGAGGAAGTCGACGGCGCGGGTCACGCCCAGCCGCGACATCACCTGGCCCGCGCCCTTGACGTCGACTGAGGGTTTGGCCACCAGCACCCGCTGGCCGCGTTCCTCGTAGTTGAAGGCGGCCTGCAGCAGCGCCGTGGACTTCCCCGAATTCATCGCGCCATAACGGAAGTAGAGCTTGGCCACGGGCTGTCGGACTCCTCTGGGTCGTACGCGGGACCCCGGCCGCAGGCGCGCGGGTCGTATCGAGCGCCGGACGGCGCGCCTCCCAGAGTAACCCACCCGATAGACTGACCGTGCTTAAACCCTTAAGAACGATCTGGAGTGGTTCTTCACTATGGCAAAGATCATGTACACCCGGACGGATGAGGCGCCGCTGTTGGCGACCTATTCGCTCAAGCCGATCATCGACGCATTCGCCCACAAGGCCGGTGTCGGGGTCGAGATGCGCGATATCTCGCTGGCCGGACGCATCCTCGCACTGTTCGCCGACCGTCTGCCCGCCGAGCAGCAGCGCCCCGACGCGCTGGCCGAACTCGGTGCACTGGCCAAGACCCCCGAGGCCAACATCATCAAGCTGCCGAACATCTCGGCATCCGTCCCCCAGCTCAAGGCCGCGGTGAAGGAGCTGCAGTCCCAGGGCTTCGACATCCCGGACTACCCGGAGGAGCCCTCGACCGACGAGGAACGCGACATCCGCGCCCGCTACGACTCGGTCAAGGGTTCGGCCGTCAACCCGGTTCTGCGCGAGGGCAACTCGGACCGCCGCGCCCCCAAGGCCGTGAAGAACTTCGCGAAGAAGCACCCGCACTCGATGGGCGAATGGTCCAAGGACTCCAAGACCAACGTCGTCACCATGGGCCACGACGACTTCCGGTCCAATGAGAAGTCCGTCATCCTGCCCGCCGACGATGTGCTGACCATCCGCCTGACCGACGCCAAGGGCGACGTGACGGTGCTCAAGGACGGCCTGAAAGTGCTCAAGGACGAAATCATCGACGGCACGTTCATGAACGTCGCCAAGCTCGATGAATTCCTCACCGAGCAGATCGCGGCGGCCAAGGAAGCCGGCGTGTTGTTCTCCGTGCATCTGAAGGCCACCATGATGAAGGTCTCCGACCCGATTCTGTTCGGCCACGTCATCAAGGCGTTCTTCCCGACCGTGTTCGCCCAGTACGGCGCACAGCTGGCCGAAGCCGGGCTGTCGGCCAACGACGGCCTGGGCGCGATCCTGGCCGGCCTCGACGAGCTCGACGCCGACACCGCCGCGGCCATCCGCGCCGAGGTCGACAAGGCCTTCGCCGACGGCCCCGCACTGGCCATGGTGAACTCCGCCAAGGGGATCACGAACCTCCATGTGCCCTCCGATGTGATCGTCGACGCCTCGATGCCGGCGATGATCCGCGTGGGCGGCAAGATGTGGAACAAGGACGACCAGACGCAGGACACCCTGGCCGTCATCCCCGACTCCAGCTACGCCGGCGTCTACCAGGCCGTCATCGAGGATTGCCGCGCCAATGGCGCCTATGACCCGTCGACCATGGGCGATGTGCCCAATGTCGGTCTGATGGCGCAGAAGGCCGAGGAGTACGGCAGCCACGACAAGACCTTCGAAATCCCGACCGCTGGCACCGTCGAGGTCGTCAACGCCGCCGGCGAGGTGCTGCTGAGCCACGAGGTGTCCGCCGGGGACATCTGGCGCGCCTGCCAGACCAAGGACGTGCCGGTGCGCGACTGGGTCAAGCTGGCCGTCACCCGCGCCCGCCTGTCCGGGACCCCCGCGGTGTTCTGGCTCGATGAGACCCGCGCCCACGACCGCAACCTCATCGCCCGGGTCAACGAATACCTGGCCGAGCACGACACCGACGGCCTGGACATCCGGATCATGAACCCGGTCGAGGCCACGAAGTTCTCCGTCGAGCGGATCCGCCGCGGCGAGGACACGATTTCCGTGACCGGCAATGTGCTGCGCGACTACAACACCGACCTGTTCCCGATCCTGGAACTGGGCACCTCGGCCAAGATGCTCTCCGTCGTTCCGCTGATCGCCGGCGGCGGCCTGTTCGAAACGGGTGCCGGCGGTTCCGCCCCGAAGCACGTCCAGCAGCTGGTCGAAGAGGGCCACCTGCGCTGGGACTCCCTCGGTGAGTTCTTCGCCATCGCCGAGAGCTTCCGCCATCTGCTCAACAATGAGGGCAACGAGCGCGCCGGTGTGCTGGCCGACACCCTGGATGCGGCCACGGAGACCTTCCTGGGTGAGAACCGTTCGCCCTCGCGCAAGGTCGGCGAGATCGACAACCGCGGCAGCCACTTCTACCTGACCCTGTTCTGGGCCGAGGAACTAGCCAAGCAGACCACGGACGCCGAACTGGCCGAGGCCCTGGCCCCGGTCGCGGCCGAACTGCGCGCGAACGAGGACACCATCGTCTCCGAGCTGTTGGCGGCTCAGGGGCAGCCAGTCGACCTGGGCGGCTACTACAACCCGGACGATGCTCTGGTCACCGCGGCCATGCGGCCCTCGCAGACCTTCAACCGGATCATCGACGCGCTCGCCTGAGCGGTCGGCGGCTGACGCCGTCCGATAGTCGGCACACGGGCCCGGTCCCACTCCGCGTGGAGTGGGACCGGGCCCGTGTGTCGTTGATAGGGTTCTGCCATGGACGAATCCACAACACCCGCAGACGAGAACTCCCCAGTCGACCCGCAGGAACAGCTGCCCGGGCGAGAGGTCATCGCGGCATCGGACCGGACCGGGTCGCCGGACGCCCTGGAGCCGACTCAGCCAACCGGCGAGGACGGCCCCGAAGCGCCTACCGAAGCCGAGGTCGTTCCCCCGGTCACGGTGCCGGGAACCTCCGGGCTGAGCATCGGCATGTGGATCTCGCTCATCGTGGGCGCAGTCGTGCTGGTGCTGCTGCTGGTCTTCATCGTGCAGAACAACGAGGCCGCGGTCTTCCACTACTTCGGTTGGGAGTTCAGCCTGCCCCTGGGCGTTGCGATCATCCTGTCCGCCATCGCCGGCATCCTCATCGCCGGCGTTGTGGGCAGTGTGCGGATCATGCAGCTGAGTCACCGCCTGCACAAGGTCGGCAAGGCTCTGAAGTAAGCCGGCGACCGCTCGGGGCGCGGGCGGGCAACCGCCCGGTTCCACCCGCCCGCCGGGTGCTCAGTCCAGTTCGGTGTGCGCCTCGAAATCCACCCGCGCACCGTGTTGTACGGTGCGCGAGACCGTACAGTACTTCTCGTGTGAGAGCTGCACCGCCCGCTCCACGGTACCGGCGGCCTTGCGCCCGGCCTCCGTGTCGGGGAACGCCAAATCGAACGACAGATGCACGTCGTCGAGTCGATTGGCCCCGTCCTCTGTGACCTTGCGGGCGGCAGCCGTGACATCGAAGCGGTCCGGTTCGCCGCGCCTGCTGGTCACCACGTCGACGTCGATCGAGGAGCAGCCGGCGATCGCGGCCAACAGCAGTTCGACGGGGCTGAACAGTTCCTCGTCGCGCCCGAACTCGAGCGTGTTCCCCGATGCATTCCGGGCCAGGTATCGGCCCTCTGCAAGGCGGGTGATCGTCACTGAGCGCAGCTCGTCAGTGGGCAGGTCGTTCTGGTTTTCGGTCATGACCCGATTGTCCCACGTGCGAACGGCGATCTGTGCCCGGTCCACGCGAGGGCGCCGTGCCCCGTTAGAGTTCGGAGTATGGGAACCAGAATCTCCGATACGGCCCTGGTCTTCGAGGGCGGCGGCATGCGCGCGGCCCTGACCAGCGCCTTTGCGGTGACCCTGTTGGAACAGGGCATCGATTTCGATTGGGTGGCGGGTATCAGCGCCGGTGCTTCGAATGCCGCGAACTACGTCTCCCGCGACGCCAAACGCACCCGCAGGTCCTTCGTCGACTTCCCCGCCGATGAGCGCTTCGGAGGATGGCGCAGTTTCAGCCGGGGCCAGGGCTATTTCAATGCCCGGTACATCTACCGGGAGACCTGCGAGCCGGGTATGGCCCTGCCGTTTCACTGGCGGGATTTCCAGGACAATCCCGCCGATATGCTGTGCGTGGGCTTCGATGTGCGCACCGGCGCGGAAGTGGTGTGGTCGAAGGCGGACTATGCGCGGATGGACGATCTGATGGCCAGAGTACAGGCATCGTCGACCATGCCGGTCATCATGCCTCCGGTGGACATCGACGGCAGGCTCTACGTCGACGGGGCCATGGGCGCTGATGGCGGTATCCCCCTGACCCTGGCACAGGAAGCGGGGTTCGAGCGCTTCGTCATCGTCTTGACCCAGCAGCGCGATTACGTCAAGGAGCCGGTGGGCATGCGTTCCTTCCTGCGCACCCACTTCCGGAGCTATCCCCGCCTGGTGGAGGCCATGTTCACCCGCCATGAGCGCTACAACGCGACCAGGGAGCGGATCTTCGAGCTCGAACGGCAGGGCAGGGCACATATCTTCGCACCCGAGGTGATGCCGTTGAAGAACAGCACCCGTGACCTGTCCCGCCTGGCGGCGGCCCATCGGCTGGGCCTGTCGCAGGCCAGGCGGGAGCTGCCCGCGCTGCGCGAGTTTCTGGGCCTTGCGCGCCCCTAGAGATCCTCGACGTACATCCAGCGTCCGGCCCGGCGAGCGAAGGTGGAGACGCAGTGCATCACACCCGGGCCGGCCCCGGCCCCGACGTAGTGCGCGGTGAATTCGACGGTGCCGGTCTTGTCCTCGGCTCCCCCTCCGATCACCCGGCCGAGCTCCAAGCCGGTCCAGCGGGTATCGGCGTCGCTCAGCCGGCCCGCCGGCCGGGTGCGGGGGTGCCAGGTGCGGAACAGATGGTCCTCATCGGCCAGCGCGAAGGCCGTATAGCGCGAACGCATCAGGGACTCGGCCGTTTCGGGCCAGCGGGCACCGGAAAGGGCCGGTCCGCAGCAGTCTGCGAACGCGGCCCCCTCTGGTTTCCCGCCGCACGGGCAGGTGCCCGCCAACGGGTTGTCGATCATGCGGCCTTGACGGCTTCGACGGCGGAATCGTAGTCCGGCTCGGTCGTGATCTCCGGGACCAGTTCGGTGTAGACGACCTTGCCATTGGCGTCGGCGACGACGACCGAGCGGGCCAGCAGGGCGGCCAGCGGGCCGTCTTCCATGGTCACGCCGTAGTCCTGTCCGAAGCCGGAGCGGAAGCCCGAGGCGACGATGACGTTGTCGATGCCCTCTGCCCCGCAGAAACGGGCCTGGGCGAACGGCAGGTCGTTGGACACGCACACTACGGTGGCGTCGAGGTCTGCGGCGAGTTCGTTGAACTTGTGCACGGAGGCCGCGCACACACCGGTGTCCAGCGACGGGAAGATGTTCAGGACGAGCTTCTTGCCGGCCAGATCGGCCGAGGTCACGGGGGCCAAGTCGCCGCCGACCAGTTCGAAGGCGGGCAGGTCCGCGCCGACTGCGGGCAGCGAGCCGGTGGTGTTCACGGGTGCGGAATTGAATGCGGTAGTAGACATACCCCCATCCTGCCCCGGATCGCTCGGCATTTCCAGTGGCGCGCACGCCATATACTTGGCCGGTATCCCGTGAGCCGAACCGGAGGAGGGCCATGAGCGGAGGCTTGTTCGCGCTGCTGGACGATATCGCGACCCTGACGAAGATGAGCGCCGCACACGTGCGCCCCCTGGCCGATGCGGCGGTGTCCACCAGCCTGAAGACGACCGGGGTCGTCGTCGACGACGCGGCTGTGGCCCCGCAGTTCGTCGAGGGCATCAAGCCCTCGCGCGAACTGCCCGTGATCGGCCGGATCGCGCTGGGCAGTGCGATCAACAAGATCCTCATCATCCTGCCGGCGGCGCTGCTGCTCAGCCAGTTCGCACCCTGGGTGCTCACCCCGCTGCTGATGATCGGCGGGAGCTATCTGTGCTTCGAGGGCGCCGAGAAGGTCTGGCACTGGCTGCGCGCGGGCTCCGACGGTGCCGCCGGAGCCGCATCGCCCGTTCCACCTCCGGCGGCCCTGCGCGGGCCCGAGGCGGAACGGGCGATGGTGCGTCAGGCGGTGACCACCGATTTCATCCTGTCCACGGAGATCATGGTCATCAGCCTCTCCGAGGTTGCGGGACAAGCGTTCTGGGACCGCTTCACCACTCTTGTCATCGTCGCCC
This sequence comes from Brevibacterium sp. 50QC2O2, assembly GCF_024580675.1. Taxonomy (NCBI): domain Bacteria; kingdom Bacillati; phylum Actinomycetota; class Actinomycetes; order Micrococcales; family Brevibacteriaceae; genus Brevibacterium; species Brevibacterium sp. 50QC2O2. Next base: position 178,437 of record NZ_JANIJZ010000002.1, on the reverse strand, counting down.
TCATCCTCACCGCCCTGGTCTACGGGGTGGTGGCCGTGATCGTGAAAATGGACGATGTGGGCGTACTCATGTATCGCAGGGGTCGCACACCCGCGGGCCGGGCCTGCGGTGGATTCCTGCTCTGGGGCATGCCCAGACTGCTGACGCTCCTGTCGGTCGTGGGCACCTTCGCCATGCTGTGGGTGGGAGGCCACATCCTGCTCAAGGGGACATCCGACATGGGCTGGCCGGTGGCCTACCACGGCGTCGAGCACCTCGCCGGGCTCGTGGCACAGGCCACCGGCTTCCTGGGACCCGTCCTGGGCTGGTTGACGGAGACGGGCTTCTCCTTGCTCACCGGCCTCGTCTGGGGCGCATTCCTACTGGCCTGCTGGACGGGCATTGCCCGGCTGGTGCGGGCCGGGTCCGCTTAGCGGATCTCGGTACCGGAGGTCTCCGGCGCGAGGAAGATGGATAGCACGAAGCCTACCGCGGGGAAGGCCGCCAGGATCAACAACGTTCCGTTGACTCCCAGGCCCGCCATGCACAGCGGCATGACGTAGGTTGCGGTCGCCGCCCCCAGCCGACTCATCGATGCGGCGAAGCCCACTCCGGACGACCGCATCTTGGTGGGGAACATCTCCGATGGGTAGACGAACTGGAGGTTGTTGCTGCCGGCTGAGACGAAGAGCACCACGCCTATGACTCCGGCCAGCAGGACGACCGGCGCATGCGGGAACAGGCCGATGACGGCCAGACCGGCCGCAACGACGGCGAAGGTCCAGATCACCAGGGTGCGACGTCGGCTGGCGGCCAGGATCCAGATGAAGGCGATCGCGCCGGCCAATTCGAACAGGTTCATGATGAGGTCACGGGCATCGCCCTCGGGGATGCCCACCTGGGTGAGCACCGGGGCGATGAACGTCAGGATCGCGAATACCGGGGCCACCTGGCAGATCCAGAACAGCGAGGCGTAGATGGTGTGCGCAAGGTACTTGGGGCTGAACAGTTCGCGGAAGTGGCTGTGTTCGACGCGTTCGGTCGGAGGCAGCTCGGTGCCGGCGGGCCAGTGCTTGTCGAGGATCTCCCTGGCCTGTTCATCACGGCCCTGGGACACCAGCCACTTCGGCGACTCGGGCAGGCCCATGCGCAGCAGGGCGACGATGATCGCCGGGATCGCACTGGTCGCCAGGATGATCCGCCAGTTGCTCCCGGAGAAGTGCAGGGAGATCAGGGTAGCCGGCACGAAGCCGACGAACCAGACTGCGTTGAGCGCCCCCAACATGAAGGAGCGGTTCTTCGCGGGAACGAATTCGGACAGCAGCGCTGCACCCACAGCGTATTCGACGCCGATCGCGACGCCGAGCAGCAGGCGGTATCCCACCAGGTCCCATTGCGAGACCGCCACCAGTTGGAGCAGGGAGAGGACGACGAAGGCGACGAGGTTCCACTGGAACACCGTCTTACGACCGAAGCGGTCGGCCAGACGGCCGAAGAACAGGCCTCCGATGAAGATGCCGATCAACGCGCTGGCGCCGATCAGGCCCTGCGACAGCAGCGACAGCCCCAGTTCCTCGGTGGCCGGCGGGATGGCCCCTCCGACGATGCCCAGAATGTACCCGTCCAGGAACGTTCCGCCCAGTGTGCAGAACACCGCCAGGGTGTGCAGGCGGCTCCACGGCGCGTTGTCCATGGTGCGCGATTCGGTTTCCGTCTTCACGGCGGCCGTGGGTCTCCCCAGCTTCACCGATGACATGTACCCCTCCTCGATTCTCACAAGTCGGCCTGTTGACCGACCTTTTCACGCTAGCCCTCGACCGGACCTGCGCAAATCGAGTTTTCCGGCAGGCGAACCTGCTGGAGATCAGTAGGTATATACCCAAGGACAGTATTTTCCCGACACCATAAGAGGGCTGAATCGTTATCTTCCCGTTATATTGATCTCAATATATGAGCGGTTGTTCTATTTTTAGACATAGAAAAACCGGCCCGCGGACATCGTCCACGGGCCGGTCGGAGGGGAACTACTGCCCGGTCTCAGGCCTTTTCGCGCACCTGGCGTTGAATGCGCGCCAGCATCCCGCTCATGCCGTTCAGCCGCAGCGGGCTGACCAGGTCGGTGATCGACAGGCGCAGCGGCATATCGGCGGGCACCCGCAGGACCTCGGCCACCGAATGGCCGTCCAATCCCTCGGACAGGATGCCGGCGAAGCCGCGCGTGGTGGGCGCCTCAGGCGGCGCGGAGAAGAACAGGTGCACGGTGCCTCCACCGGCCTCGGCCCCGGGTTCCACCTCGACCAGCACGAAGATCGGCGACTGGCATTCGGGCACTGGCTCGAGCAGGTCGGGATCGTCCTGCAAACGCTGCGGCAGCTCCGGCAGTTCATCGGAGAACTCCAGCAGCAGTTCCAACCGCTGTGCGGCCGGCGTTGCGGCGAAGTCCTCGGCGATCTCCTGCAGCCCGCCTGGCAGCGACTCCTGCTCGCTCATTTCGCCTCACCCGGCTGTTCTCCGCGCACGATGGGCACGCCCACCGCATTGCCCCATTCGGTCCACGAACCGTCGTAGTTCTTCACATGGGCGAATCCCAGCAGATGGTTCAGTGCGAACCAGGTGTGGCTGGAGCGCTCGCCGATCCGGCAGTAGGCGATGATGTCATCGTCGGTCGTGTACCCCAGATCGCGCAGGTACAGGTCTTCGAGTTCTGCACGGGACTTATACGTTCCGTCCTCGGCAACCGCCTTGGCCCATGGCACGGACTTGGCGGTGGGGATGTGCCCACCGCGCAGCGCGCCCTCCTCCGGATAGTCCGGCATATGCGTGCGCTTGCCCGAATACTCGTCTGGGCTGCGCACATCGATCAACGGAGTATTGCCGATGGCCGCGCGGACCTCGGGCAGGAAGGCCCGGATGGCGGCGTCGTCGCGGGCGACGACGGGATAGTCCGTTGCGGTGATCTGTGGTTTGGCCCGGGTCAATTCGCGGCCCTCGGCCTCCCACTTCTTCCGGCCGCCGTCCATCAGCCTGACATCTGCGTGGCCGAACAGGGTGAAGACCCACAGGGCGTAAGCGGCCCACCAGTTCGTCTTGTCCCCATAGACGACGATCGTGTCATCGCGGGAGATGCCCTTGGCACTCATCAGGGCGGCGAACCCTGTGCCGTCGACGTAGTCGCGGGTCACGGGGTCGTTGAGTTCGGTGTGCCAGTCGATCTTCACCGCGCCGGGGATGTGCCCGGTCTCGTACAGCAGCACGTCCTCGTCGCTTTCGACCAGGACGACACCGGGGTCGTCCTTGTGCTCCGCCACCCATTCGGTGGTCACGAGCCGTTCGGGGTGGGCGTATTCGGCGAACTTGGGATCCGAGGTGTCTGCGGGAATGGTGCCCACGATGCTTCCTCCTAGTGCAGGGCTTTGTCAGCCGGGTATCCGGCTTCCACTTCAGCGTTCAACGATAATGAACTATTCCTTCCGGTGCGCGGCGGGCGTCGCGTCGGGTCATCGGGCAGTGCCACGGGACTGCATCACCGATCCGCGCTGCGGTCCAGGAACGCGCGCACGGCGGAGACGAACTCCGCCGGCTTCTCCGCATGCACCCAGTGTCCGGCGCCCTTGATCGTGATCTTGGTGCAGCGCGGGAAATACCGTCTCATCTCCGCGGTGTAGGCGGGCAAGACGTACGAGCTGCGCTCGCCCTTGATCCACAGCACCGGCCCCGGATACGGCCCGGTGTGCGGATCGGGGAAGTCCGCCAGACGATCGAGGGAGGCGTGCAGCAGGGCCAGGTTCGGCTGCCAGGCGAACCTGACCGCGCCGGTGTCGTCACGGCTCGGCCGCAGATTCTGCAGGAGGAAACCACGGGTGGCCAACTGCGGGACGGGGCCACGCAGCTGCTCATCGGCCTGCGCCCGGCTTTCCAACCGGTCCAGGTCGATGGCCTCCAGCGCACCCAGCAACTTGTCGAAGTCCTCACTTCCCGAAGCGCGCACCGGAGAGATGTCGACCACTATCAGGTGCGAGATCAGATCCTGGTGCCGCAGGGCCAGCTCCATCGCGACCTTGCCACCCATCGAATGACCCACCAGCACGACCGTGCCCGGACCCTGCGGTTCCGCTGCCAGCCAGGAACGAATCGCCGCGGCTGCGGTATCTGCCATGCGGAAGTAGTCGAAGGTCTTACTCCACGGAGATTGGCCGTGATCGGGCAGATCGACCAACAGCGAGGTGTAGTCATCGGAGAGGTCCTTGGCGATCCGGGTGAAGTTCTTGCCACGGCCCATCAACCCGTGCAGGAACACCATGCGGCCCGGCCCGCCGGGGACCGTCTGAGTGTGTAAGCTCATCACACCTCCAGGCTAGCCCGCCGGACGCTCATTGCCCGGCCCGGGGCGACTACACTGCACCTGTGCACCCCGATCAGAGATCCCGTCCGGCGAATGCCCCGTCTTCCACTGCGGCGCCCACTACCCGCGAACGAGTGCTGGCAAGGCTGCGCTGCCCGGTCTGCGCGGAACCGCTGCAAGCGGCCGAACACGATCTGCGCTGCCCTGCCGGCCATAGTTTCAACATCGCCCGGCAGGGGTATTTCGGCCTGCTCTCCGGCTTCAAGGCCACCAGCGGAGACGATGCCGCGATGGCGCTCGCCCGCGATGCGTTCCTGGCATCGGGAGCCTACGCTCCGCTGGCAGCCGAGGTCGCAGCCCAGGCCGCGGCCGTCATCGGACCGGCTGCCGATCCCTTCATCGTCGAGGCCGGGTGCGGCACCGGCTACTATCTGGCCAAAGCCCTCGAACGGATCCCACCGGCCACCGGTTTCGGATTCGATACGGGCGTGCGCGGCCGGCGCCTGGCCGCGCACGCCCACCCGCGGGCTGCGGTCGGCTCCTGGGACGTGTACCGTCCCTTCCCTCTGGCGAAGGCCTGCGCCGATGTCGTCCTCGATGTCTTCTCCCCGCGCAATCCGGCTGAGTTCCGACGTGTGCTGGGGCCTACCGGCGGGGTCGTCATCGCCCGGCCGACCGCGCAGCACCTGCGCCAGTTACGCGCCGAAGTCGTCGATATGGTCCACATCGATCCGGCCAAGGAGGCCCGCCTGCACAGGGCTTTCGACTCTGACTTCACGGAGACCCACAGCGCCACCGTGGAATTCGATATCCATCCCGATCTGGACCAGGCCCGCGCCCTGGTGGCGATGACGCCCTCGGCCAGGCATCTGGATCCGGCCACGCTCACGGCCGCACAGGTACCCGAGGTGATCACCGCCTCGGTGATTGTCAGCACATGGCGCCCCCGCGGCTGAGATTCCGGCGCGCACTGCCCGCACCGGTGCACTACCCTGGAGGGCATACCCTTTTCATCAGCCCAATCGGGAGGAACACGTGGCCTATCACGCAGATTCATCGGACCTCGACACCAAGGAAATCCTAACGTGGGAGACGTTCGGCACGGGTTCGCGTGAACTCGCACAGCAGATCGTCGACTCCGGATACACCCCCGACATCATCATCGCCGTGGCCAGGGGCGGCCTGTTGCCGGCGGGCGCCCTGTCGTACAACCTCGGTGTGAAGCTCTCCGATGCGATCAACGTCGAGTTCTACACCGATGTCCACGAGACCCTGCCCGATCCCGTCCTGCTCGCACCCCTGCTGGACACCGAATCGATCGCCGGGAAGAAACTTCTGGTCGTCGACGACGTCGCCGATTCCGGCCGCACCCTGGCCCTGGTACTGGACCTGCTGCGCAGCCACGGTGCCGACGTCAAGTCCGCCGTCATCTATGCGAAGTCCGCCTCGGTCGTCCTGCCCGACTATGTGTGGAAGCGCACCGATGAGTGGATCGTCTTCCCCTGGTCGGCGTTGCCCCCGGTCGAACCCCAGCAGGCCTGAGACAGGTTGTGATTGTGGGCCCGGCACCGTTGCAGGTGCCGGGCCCACAATCGTCTACTCAGTCCAGATAACCCTCGACCTGGTCTGCGGGACGCTCCCGGGCCAGGTCCGGGTTCTCACCGGCAGCGCGCAGCGCCTGGCGCCGCCGCAGGAGGTCCCAGCACCGGTCCAGCTGGATCTCGATGCCCTTGAGCTCCTGCATCTCCTCTTGCGAGGAGATCTCCTTGCGTTGCAGCTCGGCGCGCAGTTCGTGTTCACGTTCGACCAGCTGTGAGATGTCGTCATGAATGCTCGACTCGTTCATGTTCCGATTGTCACACAGTCCTACTGCACTGTCATGCGTCGAACTATCCTGGTCCCATGCGCATGCGAAGACCCTCTCCCCTGGGCGGTCGCAGGCCCCGGCGCGCTGAGCTGGCGGCCTTCGCCACAGTCGACTCCCCCGCGGTCGACGACCTCCTCCCCGATCCCGGGTGCCCACTGCGGATGCTCATCGTGGGAGTCAATCCGGGCCTGTGGACCGCAGCGGTCAACGCCCCCTTCGCGCACCCGGGCAATCGTTTCTGGCCCTCCCTCCACGCCGCCGGCCTGACCCGCCGCAGGGTCGACGCCGCGGCGGGACTCCTCGACTCCGACGCCGAGGATCTGCTGGCGCGCGGGGTCGGGATCACGAATCTGGTCGGCCGGGCCAGCGCCAAGGCATCCGAACTGACCCGCGATGAGCTACGGGCCGGGGCGCGCTGCCTGATCAACCGGCTCCCCGAGCTGCGACCGCGCAGCGTGGCCATCGCCGGCATCACCGCGTTCCGGCAGGCCTTCGATCTGCCGCGGGCCGTGCTGGGGCTCCAGGACCCTGCGCTGGTCCCCGGCTGGCCCCGAAGCGTCCGGCTGTGGGTCGTGCCGCAGCCCAGTGGCCTCAATGCGCATGAGAATGTGGAGTCCCTGGCGGAGAAATGGCTGCGGGTTTGGGATGATTCGGCACAGGATTCCGTAGCGGATTCGGAATCACCGGGCTGATTCGAGTACCCCTCCAGTGTTTTGTGACGTAACCTGAAGTACGTATCCAGAAACGTTCCGCTCGGACCCGGGAGGTGAGCATGCGCAATGCCGTCTTCTGGTCGATTTCCGGCGCGAGCTGGTTCCTGGTGATCGGCGTGTCATGGGCTGTCCTCGAACACCGCAACGGACTGCCCGTTCCCATCGCTTTCGGCCGGGCCGCCTATTTCGTCCTCATCCCCGCCTTCCTCGCCGCCTGCACCGCGGTCCTGTTGTGCCGGGCCCGGCCGATGCTGCAGTGGATCTGCTCGTCCCTGGTCGCGGTCCTCGCAACGGCCGGGCTCGCGTGGATCTTCGACACCGCCAACGATCTGGGCTTCTTCGGATATGCCGATTTCGCCTGGATCATCTACGGTCTGCCCATCGTGGCGGTAGCAGGCGGTGCAAGTGTCGTCGACTACGTCAACCGCACCTACCGATAGTCCCAAGGCATGGCTCCCAACATGGCTCCCAGGCCGACTGCGCACCGGGTTTCGGCTCGATTGGGAAATCCGGCACCGACCGGTGTAGAGTAAAACATGTTGCGGGCGTAGCTCAATGGTAGAGCGCTAGCTTCCCAAGCTCGATACGCGGGTTCGATTCCCGTCGCCCGCTCGCACAGAACCCCGTGTGACCACTGGTCACGCGGGGTTCTTCCATGTCAGGGGTGGCTGCGCTCGCAGTTTGAGCACGACTTGAGCGCGCCCCACCGTGAATAGTCATCCACCCCGGTGCATTGCCCACCATGTGGACAGTGGTAGGGTTTCGCCTTGGCATTGTGCCCGGAACAGTATGAAACCCACATGAAAGAGAAATAATGTCTTCGACCGCATCCGCGGAGCGGACGTCGCGCAAGGGATTCTTCGGCCACCCCTGGGGGCTTGCGAACCTCGCCGGCGTAGAAATGTGGGAGCGTTTCAGCTTCTACGGCATGCAAGGGCTGCTCGCCTACTACATCTACTATGCGACGACCGACGGCGGCCTCGGCATGTCCGAAGCCGTCGCCACTTCCATCGTGGGCGCCTACGGCGGCCTGGTCTACCTCTCCTCCGTCCTCGGCGGCTGGATCGCCGACCGCGTGCTCGGTGCTGAGAAGACCGTCGTATCCGCCGCCGTCATCGTCATGATCGGCCACCTGTCCCTATCGCTGCTGCCCGGCGGCTTGGGCCTGGGCATCGGCCTGGTGTGCATCGCTCTGGGATCGGGTTCCCTCAAGGTATCGACCTCGACCACTCTGGGCGACCTCTACGACCTGAAGGACAACCGGCGCGACGCGGCCTTCTCCATCTACTACATGGGTGTGAACATCGGCGGGCTGATCGGACCGCTGGCCACCTCGGCCCTGTGGGGCTGGAAGGGCTTCCACTGGGGCTTCGGCCTGGCCGCCGTGCTGATGGCCGTCGGCCTGGTCCAGTACCTCGCGATGCGCCGCCACACCCGGACCGAATCCAGCTCGCACCCCACCAGCCCCCTGAGCCGGGCCGAGGCGCTGAAGTGGATTGTGATCGCCGTGGTCGCGATCGCCATCGTCGCCGTAGCCGCGGGACTGGGCTGGCTCAACGCGGGAAACCTGGCCAATGTGGTGGTGGTCGTGACGATCGTGGCCGCCGTCGTCCTGTTCTGCGTGATCGCGGCGAGCAAGAAGATCACCGCGATCGAGCGCAGCCGCGTGTTCGGTTTCATCCCGCTGTTCATCGGTTCGGCAGTGTTCTGGTCGCTGTTCCAGCAGCAGTTCACCGTGCTGGCAATCTACGCCGATCAGCGCCTGGACCGGAATCTGTTCGGGATCGTGCTGCCGCCGTCGATCGTCCAGTCGATCAACCCGTTCTTCATCATCGTCTTCGCCGCCGCCTTCGCCGCCATGTGGACCAAGCTCGGCGACAAGCAGCCCAGCACCCCGGTGAAGTTCTCGATCGGCACGATCGTCATGGGCATCGCGTTCTTCGTGTTCATCCCGCTGGCCGGCGGCGGCGCGAACTCCGTGCCGATGCTCGTCATGGTGCTCGTGTACTTCCTGTTCACCATGGCCGAACTGTGCCTGTCGCCAGTGGGCCAGTCCCTGGCCACCAAGCTGGCCCCGCAGGCCTTCCATTCGCAGATGGTCGCCCTGTTCTTCCTGTCGGTCGCGCTGGGCTCTGCTGCTTCGGGCTCCCTGGCCGGTTTCTACTCCGCCGACGCCGAGGTCCCGTACTTCCTTGTGATCGGCGGTATCTCCGTGATCGTGGGCATCCTGCTGTTCATCTTCCGCCGGCCCATCCTCAAGCTGATGCAGGGCGTGCGCTGAGCGTTCGCAGTTCCTCAACCACTCGATCGAGCCAGGTGCCCACATGGTGCCTGGCTCGCAGTGTGTCCGGGTACCGGCAGCGCAGGTGCAGCCCCTGGTCGTCGACGATGAACCACAGCATGACGCCGTCGGTCGAGACCCTGGCACTGACATACTGGGCGTCCAGTCCCACCGAGTCGATCCGCACGGGCAACCGGCGCAGGTCGAGCCAGCTGATGGCGAACATCTCCGGAGTCCGGGGCATGCCGCCGAACGGCGCCAGGACCTCCGCCAGCGGATGCGAGCCCAGGCCGATCGCCTCTTTCAGCGCGGCGGCTGCCGAAAGGGGGTCGGTTCCCGGCACCTCGATAACGGAATTCGTGATGAACCAGCCCACCGAGTCGTGCCAGCGCTCCTCATAGCGGCTGTGCACCGGGAACACCGCGCGCAACGGCCTGTCCGCCAGCTCCCGCGTCACCTGCGCCATGGCCGCGATGACCAGGGCCAGGGTGGACACGCCCTCGGCACGGGCCCTCTCCGAGAGGGCGGCGGCCTGCTCCCGGTCGAGCACATCGCGCACCTCGACACGTTCGGGGCCCGGCTGTGCCGCGCCCAACGGCAGGGGGAAGGTCGGCATCGCATCGCCGCCGGCGTGCAGGATCTGCGCCCACCGGCGGCGGACCCCGGCCGGGGCGGGCCGGCGCTGCGCCAGCGCCCTGGTGTGCGCGGCGAACTCCTCGGGCAGTGCGCCCCGCGGCCGTGCGGCGTCCCCCGGTTCCCCGAACCCGCGCGCGGCCTCGGTCGCAGACAGCGCCGTCAGCAGGTCGCGGACGATGACGAGCATCGACCACATGTCCACATGCGCATGATCGGCCGCGATGACCACGGTCGGCGCTGTGGCGGTCTCCACCACGCACAGCCGGTGGGAGGGTCGGCTGTAGGGCCGGCAATAGTCGTCGAACACCCGGCCCAGCGCCTCGTTGACGGCCTGCCCGGGTCCCACGGGGTGTTCCGCCCAGCCCCCGGGACCCACCTGAACCCGGTGCAATTCCGGGCCGTCGGGGCCCGGGGTGAAGACCGAGCGCAGGGTCCCGTGCCTGGCGATGACCTCGAGCCAGGCGGCGGCCAGCGCTGCGCGATCACAGGGTGCGGGCAGCGTGAAGCTCAGGGCCATCCACGAGCCCGGCCGATCCCCCTCGCCCACATGGCGCGCCTGGTCGAAGGACACCGGCAGCTCTTCGCCGGGTTCGGAGACACTGACGTCGTAGCCGAACACGCGGCCGAACGGCAGACGCAGCCAGGTGATGTTGCTCAGCCTCATAAATGTATTCTAGATCACATATAGGCATTCGAGTCCCAAGCCCATCACCCCAGGAGCAGCCCATGCCCAGGTTCACCGTCCCCGGCGCCCAGCTCGACTACGAGATCAGCGATGAGGGCGGCCACCCCGTGGTGCAATTGCACGGCCTGACCTCCAGCCGGTCGCGCGACAGGCTGATGGGACTGGACCTGGGGCGCGGACTCAACGGCACCCGCTTATTGCGCTACGATGCCAGGGCCCATGGCCGCTCCACCGGGCGCACAGAGCCCGCCGACTACCGCTGGTCGGTCCTGGCCGAGGACCTGCTCGCCCTACTCGACGCCGTCTTCCCCGGCGAGCGCGTCCACGGGGTCGGGCCCTCGATGGGCGCCGGCACTCTACTGCACGCGGCCCTGGCCGATCCCGGCAGGTTCTCCGGGCTGACCCTCATGCTCCCGCCCACCGCCTGGGAGACCCGCGTCCCACAGGCCCGCCGCTACCGCGAATCAGCCGAACTCGTCACCGCCGGCGGTCTTGCGGCATTCATGGCGGCCGATCGGGACGTGGTGCCGCCCCCGGCCACCGTCGGACGGCCGCCCAGCCCGCCGGACATCCCCGCCACACTGCTGCCCTCGGCACTGCGCGGAGCCGCACTGTCCGATCTACCCGCTCCCCTGCTCATCGCCACGATCGGCATTCCCGTGACGATTCTGGCCTGGACCCACGATCCCGGCCACCCGGTCAGTACCGCCGCAACCCTGGTCGAGGTCCTCCCCCACGCCACCTTGGAAGTCGTCAGCTCGCCCGAGGGAGTGTCCTATTGGCCCGGCGTGCTGCGCGATGACGTGGACCGCGCCGGCACCCGGTCCCTGCGACAGAGCTGAGTCCACGCCCGCCGGGCGTGCGGCCGGACCGGCGGGCGTGCTATGTTGGTCCCGTGCACGCGAAACAGACTCTGCAGAACAACTGGTGGCCCGCCTGACCGGCGGCCCATTCGCGTACTCGAATCCAGACCGCCCCGTCGTGGCGGTCTTTTTCGTTTCCCGTTCGGGGATCGCCCACGGAGCCCAACCTCCCGGAGGCACCCTTGAACCCCAGTCCCGCACCCGCTGACACTCCCACTCCCCTCCAGCGCATCACGGCGCTGCGCAGCGCGACCACTCCCTTCGCCCTCATCTCCCGCGGCAACGGCGTCGAACTCCTGACCGGCACCATCGCCGATGTGCAGCAGTTGGCCGACATCCCCCTGCACGATGACGCGGGAAGCGCCCGCGAGGTCCTGGCGATGGTGCCGTTCAACCGGATCCGCGAGCGCGGATACGCCGCACTCGACGACGGCGCACCCCTGCGCTGTCTGCTGGTCGACGAGCACTCAAGCCTGCCGCTGGCACAGACCCTGGACGCCCTGCCCAAACAGCTGCCGCGCGTACACGACGCGGGCTTCACCACCTCGGATGAGGAGTACGCGCGGATCGCCCGGCAGGTCATCGACCGGGAGATCGGCACCGGCGCAGGGGCGAACTTCGTCATCCGGCGTGATTTCACCGGGCGCGTCGACGCCGACCCGAGGACCACAGCGCTCGCCTGGTTCCGTGCCCTGTTGGAACGCGAGCGCGGGGCCTACTGGACCTTCGCCATCGTGCTGGGCGATCTGGTGGCCGTGGGCGCCAGCCCCGAGGCCCATGTCGTGGCCCGCGGCGGCGCGGTGACGATGAACCCGATCTCCGGGACGTTCCGGCATGTGAACGGCCAACCGGACCCCGCGGCCTTCGCCGAATTCCTCAACTCGACGAAGGAGACCGAGGAGCTGTTCATGGTCGTCGACGAGGAGATGAAGATGATGTCTCAGGTGTGTTCGTCCGGTGGGCGGATCAGCGGGCCCCGGCTCAAGCGGATGTCCCGGCTGACCCATACCGAGTACGTACTGCGCGGCGCCTCGCAGGAAGATCCGCGCCGAGTCCTGCGCCAGACGATGTTCGCCCCGACGGTGACGGGCTCGCCGATGCAGAACGCCTGCTCGGTCATCGCCCGCTACGAAACCTCGCCCCGTGGCTACTATTCCGGGGTTGCGGCCCTGTTCAGCCCGGAGGCCGCCGGCGGCCATGAGCTGGATGCGCCAATCCTGATCCGCACCGCATATCTGCGCGATGGCATGATGAGCGTCTCCGCAGGGGCCACCTTGGTCCGGCACTCCGATCCCCTGAGCGAGGCCGCGGAGACGGCGGCGAAGGTCTCCGGCCTGCTGCGCGCGATCGGCGTGGACATCGCGACTGCGCCGATCGGAGCCACGGCGGCTCCCTCGGCCGGACCCAGTGCTCCGCCCGCCGGCTCAACGGCACCCGGGGAACTCTCCAGCACCGAAGTCGAGGCCCTGCTGCACGCCCGGAATTCCCGACTGGCGGCCTTCTGGTTGCAACGTCAACCAGCTCTGAGCACGCGCAAGGCCCTGCGGGCGCCCTTCACGGGTTTCACCGCGGTGGTGGTCGACGCCGAGGATCGGTTCTCGACCATGTTGGCCCATCAGCTGCGCCATTTGGGGTTGGACGTCGAGGTCGTCGCCTGGGATGCGGTGACCGAGGCCAGGATCACCTCCGCCGACCTGCTCGTCGCAGGCCCCGGCCCTGGCGATCCGCGGGATCGGACCGATCCGCGGATCGCGCGGATGCGTCAGCTGATCGTTCATCGTCGGGCGGCAGGGCGGCCCCTGCTGGCGGTGTGCCTGAGCCATCAACTGCTGGCGCTCGAGTGCGGCCTCGACCTGCGGGCCCTGGACGAACCGCATCAGGGCGTACAGCTGAGTGTGCCGGTGTTCGGCGCCGACGCCCGAATCGGGTTCTACAACACCTTCGCGGCCCGGGTTGCTCCCGGCACCCTGCACGCCGGCGGAGCCGAGGTCGCGGCCGATCCGGTGACAGGGGTGGTGGCGGCACTGCGCGGGCCGGGCTTCGCCTCGGTCCAGGGGCATCTGGAGTCCGTGCTGTCCACGGACGGCTTGACGACGCTGACCCGGCTGGTCGCCCAGGCGCTGGGACACTCCAAGCCCAGATTGGAATCCGCCCCGGTGGCACCCGCGGTTCGTTAGGCTGGAACCCGACATCGGACACACGACTCAGGAGGACAGGATGACGACTCGGAAGACGGCACTGGGCGACGGGGACACGATCGGCTTCATCGGCGTGGGCGAGATCGCCCGGGCCATGGTCGAGGGCCTGGCCGGAGGGCCGGGGGCGCCCGCGATCGTACTCTCCCCCAGGTCGCGGGAGACCTCGGCCGAGCTGACCAAGCGCTATCCGCAGGTGTCCGTGGCCGCCGACAACCAGGCGGTCGTCGAGGCCGCTGGAACCATTGTCCTGGCGGTGCGGCCCGACCAGCTACACGAGGCCATCGCCGAACTGAACTTCGGTGCGGACACGCTCATCATCAGTGTGCTGGCCGGAGTCTCGGCAGCCGAGGTCGCGGCTGCCGCGGGCGGTGGTGTGGAGGTGGTCCGGGCGATTCCGATGCCACCGGTGTCCCACCGCGCAGGGCTGACGGTGGTGTGGCCCGAGCATCCTGTTTCCAATGGTCTGTTCGACCTGCTCGGCGGTGCCCTGGTCGTGGCCGATGAAGCCCAGCTCTCGGTGTTCTCCGCAGCCACCGGGGCGGTCACCGGAGCCCTGGAGTACATCCGACAGGTGGCGGTCTGGACGGCTCAGCAGGGGGTACCCCCACAGGTGGCCGAGCCCTTCATCCGCGCTACCTTCGCGGGATTGGCCCCGGCCCTGTCGGATTCCAGCCGCGATATGGCCGAACTCGTGCGCGATCATGAAACGCACGGAGGGTTGAACGAACAGCTGCGGACCGGATTCTTCGATGAGGAGGGCAGGTCCCGGCTGGTGCGCGAACTCGACGGGCTGCACACCCGTGCGGCGCAGGGCTGAAACCCTGTTCCGCAACCGGTCGTTTCACCCCGCTGCCAGCTTGGCCCCGTAGTATCACAGTATGAGATATGCGATTCTTGTCGATGCAGGTTATTTCTACTCGGGTTTGGCTACGAACATTACCGGTTCGTCGAATCGTGCGGCCGTGAAGGTCCACGAATCGTATTTGATTCAGAAGCTGGTGGAGCAGGCGCACTTCGACTGCGGAGGCGAATTGCTGCGGGTGACATGGTATGACGGTGCAAAGGACGGGATCCCCGACCATCACCAGCAGCACATCGGACAGCTGCCTGGTGTGAAACTGCGGATGGGGCGGATCAACCCCTATGGTGAGCAGAAGGGCGTCGATCTGCGCCTGGGCCTTGATCTGGTGTCGATGGCCGTCAATCGGACGGTGCAGACCGCGTATATCGTATCGGGAGACGACGACCTGTCGGAGGCCGTCGAGGACGCTCAGGATCTGGGTCTACAGGTCAAGGTCATCGGTATTCCCAAACCGGACAATGTGGAACGAGCCCTGGGCGTGGCCTACAACCTGTCGCTGGTGTCCGACGGCGTGCTGACGATCGACCCGAAGACGATCGCCACGGGGGCCCAACGCAGGTTGGCCGATAAGGAACCCGGCGAAGCACTCGAGGCGGCGCTGGATCCCGATTCCACCAGCTCGACTCCGTCATCGCCCAGTCCCAAGGACCTGGCCAAACGGCCCACCCCCGCGATGATCGCCGAACGGCAGGCACAGGCCCAGGCGAAGGCGGCACAGGCCGCGCAGATGGCGCCGACCTCCGTGCTGGCGTATTCCTCCGACGGTGGTGTGATCGAGCACGGCGGTCACGGGTCCATTCCGCTCGAGCAGATCCAGGAGGTCGCCCGGCTGACCGCCAAGGTCTGGTTGGACACCGCGACCGAGACCGAGGTGCGCCAGCTCATGCACGACAAGCCCACCGTGCCCCCGGAACTCGACCGCCTGCTGCTCAACGACCTGGCCAATGCCAGTGGCGTCTACGATGTGCCGTTCTGGGCCAGGTACGAACTGCGCGACGAGTTCTGGGTCGCGATGGATCAGTGGCGGTGACCCGGCGCTCCCCCACCGGGAGCCCCGGGGACCCGCTCCGGGACCGGGCGTGAACCCTGCTCCGGGGACGGGGCCGCCGAGGACTCAGCCGATGGCCTCGGCGATCGGGGTCGATCCCTCATAGAAGTTGACGGTCGCCCTGGAACCGGAGCCGGTGGCGATCACATGGGCGATAACCGCGGCAACGGTATCGCGAGACGTCACGGACTCCTCACGGGTGGGCTTGCGCCCGGCGATATCGCCATTGGCGTCCGCGATGGTCACCGATCCGGTGGCCGGGCTCAGAGTGAGTAGGCCGGGCCCCAGGATCGTGTAGTCCAGGTCCGTGTCCCGCAGGTGGGCGTCCGCCGCGTGCTTGGCCACGACGTACGGATAGAAGGAGTCCGCCGGATCGACCCGGTCCAGATCGATGCCCACCGTCGCATAGGACACGATGACGAATCGCTCGACTCCCGCTTGAGCTGCCGCGTCCATTGCCCGGACGGCCGCCACATGGTCCACGGCCTCCGTGCGGGCCGGGCTACCGCCGCCCGCACCGGCGGAGAACACGATCGCCGCGGCCCCGGCGAACAGTTCGGCCAGCTGATCGACCGAGGCGTCTTCGATATCGAGCACCACGGGATTCCCGCCTGCTGCCTCCACGTCTGTTGCCTGGGCCGGATTGCGGATCACGGAGTCGACCCGGTACCCGGCCGAGACCAGCCTGGGTGCGGCCAGTAGGGCGACCTTGCCGTGTCCGCCCAGGATCACCACGCGCTTTTCGTCTGTCATCTTCGCCTCCCGGCTCTCGCTGATGGGTGTACCCCATTCACCCTACGCCGTGAGTCGGACACGCCTGGCGGCCCGATACGACTCCAAACCGGCCGGACGGCCGCATCCGCCCGCACCGTCATTCGCAGGAGAAGGCCCACATGACTCCGAAGCGGTCGAACACCTGTCCGTACCAGCCGCCCCAGGGCGCCTGCTCGAATGCCATCCCCTCCTGCCCGCCCCCGGCGACGAGTTTGCCGATCAGTTCCCGGGCCTCATCCGGGGTGTCGGTCGTGTACAGCAGCGAATACGCGGTGCCCCGGACCGGGTAGTCCCCCTCGGTGTCCATTGCGTCGCCGCCGGCGATGCTGCCGCCCGGCAGGTCCAGGGTCGCATGGGCGACGGCCTGGGGATCGGGTTCGAAGGGCATTCCCTCGAGTGAGGTGTCACCGTAGCGCAGGATCATCAGCTCACCGCCGAAGACCTCGTGCCAGTGTTCCATTGCCTGCGCTGTGGTCCCAGGCAATGCGATATAGGTTGCAAGCGAGCGTGTCATGGCTCCTCCTCGGCCACACCGGCCCTACGCCACTGTGGCATCGTGCAGTGGATAGTGGAGTCCAAGTATTCCATGCCATTAGCATTCTGCCTATGGGTGATGTGCGGTTAGGACCAGTGGAGCGGGGCGACACGGACGGTCTGGCAGGCACGGAGCCGGAGGTCACGGTAGACGATCAGAACCGGATCACCTGTGGCTGAGGACCTGAGGATTCTGCCTGGGCCGGGCGCCCCCGCCGGTCTGGTGGTGCCCGCTGCCGAGCTGCTCGAACGTTTCACTCATTCGTCCGGACCCGGCGGACAGGGTGTCAATACCGCCGATTCACGGGTCCAGCTGAGCCTCGACCTGGCGACGACCTCGGCGCTGGACGATGAGCAGCGGGCCCGCGTCATGACGCGGCTGTCGACCCGCCTGGCCGGGACCGTTCTGACCGTCGAGGTGCAGGATCAGCGGGCGCAGCGGCAGAATCGAACGGTTGCCCGCGCGCGCCTGGCCGACCTGATCCGGCAGGCGCTCATCCCGCCGGTGGTGCGACGTGCGACCAAACCGACCCGGGGTTCGAAGCGGCGCAGGCTGGCGGCCAAGAAGCGCCGCTCCGAGGTCAAGCAGAACCGCCGCCGGCCCCATGGCGATTAGCCCAGCTGTTCGTCCAGCCAGGCGGAGAACGCATCCGCGTCCATCCAGGACCGGGCCCGTTAGAGGTCTTCGGGGTACTGCGTCCAGTCGGGACGCCGGGCGGAGACTTCATCGTGCATTCTCGACATGCAGCGGACACTAACACCGGAACTGTGGGCGGAATCCTCATCATCGTGCCCGATGCGTACGAGCAGGCCGGGGAACCGCGCGTTCAGGTCGTGGTGGCCGGGACGCGAATACACTTTCTTGGGATAGCCGCAGTCCGATCACACCGACCTCAGGAGATTCCCATGTACGCGACTCCCACCCGCCCCATGACCCAGGACGAACTCGACCTGATCTGCTCGGTCTGGGCCGACGCCGGCAGCGACGATCCCACTGACCAGTGGCTGGAGCTGTGGGACGGCGGCGATGCCGATGACCATGTGGAACAGCGCGATGCCATCATCGCCATCGCCCAGGATGTGGGGATCGAGTCCAGGATCGAACGCGGTGTCCTACAGGTACGCAAGACCCAGCAGCTCCACGATGAGATCGGTGAGAACTGGGCCTGACGACACGTTGGCGGTGCGTCGTTCGTCGGCGCACACGCGCTACAACCGGCCCCAGTTCATTCGATGAACCGGAGCGGCGAATAGCACGGTGTCGGGTCCGTCTGCAATCGACCGTATGTGAGGACGTCGATTCGATGGCCGTCTATCAGGAACTTGCCCCGCTCGGTCCCCTCATAGACGAATCCGGCGGCCCGGGCGACGGCTCCGGACGCCGGATTGTTGACCCTGTGGCCTAATTCCAGTCTTTCAAGTCCCAGCTCCTGCAGTGCCCAATCGGCCACCGTGGCCGCAGCGCGCTTAGCCCACCCCCGGCCTCGGGACCGGTCGGTCATCCAGTACCAGAACCAACCGTTGCGGTTGAGCGCATCGACGTCGACGCAGACCAGTCCCAACACCCCGTGCTGATCCACGATCGCCCAGGGATGATGTGCCCGGGCCGGATCGACCAACCGTTCGATGTAAAGAAGCGCCTCTTCCGCGTTCGTCACCTCGCCCTGCCTGGCCATATCCGGGTTGGAGACGAAAGCCGCGGCCACGTCGGTGGCGTCCTCGGTCCGCAGCGGACGCAGGCTGGGATCGTTGGGCCGCGCCACGGGTTCGGCTGCCTGGACCGTGTCCACGCGTGTTTGTGGGTCGGTATCCATCTGGCGACTCTAACAAAGTGACGCATTCGGAAACCGTGCATTCGGCGACTCGGGGTGAACAAGAGTAGAATGGTAGATCTTGGGCACTCGAATTCGAGTTCCCTGCGTCGTATGAACGCCTCATCATGCGGATCGACCTGCGTCATGGAGCCGGTGCCTTCGGCACCGTGCGGATGACACAGTGTACGACTGCAATTCTGAAGCACCTTCCTTGCGGCGACCGAGAGCACCGAGCGGTGCTCCCGCCCCTTACCAGGCAGCGTGCACACCCTGCACAACACACGTCCGTGTGGCTCCCTGGCGTGAAGAAAGGCTCCACCATAGCTACCTCACCGAACTCCACTGCGCCCGTCACCTTCGCCGAACTGGGAGTTCCCACTCCCCTGGTCAAGGTCCTCGGGAACAATGGGAAGACTCAGGCCTTCCCCATCCAGCAGGACACCCTGCCCGACACCCTGTCCGGCCGTGACGTTCTGGGCAGGGGCAAGACCGGGTCGGGCAAGACCCTGGCCTTCTCCATTCCCATGGTCGCCGAGCTGGCCGCCGAGGACGGTAATCGCAATCTGGCCAAGCGCCCGCGCGGCCTCATCCTCGCGCCCACCCGCGAACTGGCCACCCAGATCGATGCCGTCATCAACCCCCTGGCGGGGGCCTACGGCATGCGCACCACCACCATCTTCGGCGGCGTCAAACCGCACCGCCAGATCGTCGCCCTCAACCGTGGTGTCGACATCATCGTGGCCTGCCCGGGGCGTTTGGAGGATCTGCTCCAGCAGGACGTCCTGACCCTGGACGACATCGAGGTCACCGTCTTGGACGAGGCCGACCATATGGCGGACTTGGGCTTCCTGCCCGCCGTCACCCGGCTTTTGAAGAAGACCCCGGCCCAGGGCCAGCGGATGTTCTTCTCCGCCACCTTGGACAACGGAATCGACAAACTGGTCAAGAAGTTCCTGCACGACCCGGTCCTGCATTCGGTGGACACCCCCGATTCCCACGTGCCGGCGATGACCCACCACGTGTTCGAGGTCGACCGTGAGGATAAGAACGACCTGGTCCGCGCCCTGGCCTCCGGGATGGGCCGCAGGATCCTCTTCACCCGCACCAAGCACCAGGCCAAGCGCCTGGCCAAGCAGCTGACCAAGCGCGGCGTGCCCGCCGTGGATCTGCACGGGGACCTGTCCCAGCCGCAGCGCGATAAGCATCTGGCCGCGTTCAGCGAGGGCTCGGTCCGTGTCCTGGTCGCCACTGACGTCGCGGCACGCGGTGTGCACGTGGACGATATCGAACTGGTCGTCCATGTGGACCCGCCGGCGGAACACAAGGCGTACCTGCACCGCTCGGGGCGCACCGCGCGTGCCGGCAGTTCGGGCGACGTCGTCACGGTCATGCTGCCCGAGCAGCGCGATGACACCCAGCAGTTGCTGCGCAAGGCCAAGGTCAAGGTCAAGCCCGTCAGGGTCACGGCGGAGTCCAAACAGGTCGCCGACCTGGTGGGAGAGACTGCGCCCTATGTGGAACCGGCGGAGCCACAGCCCAAGCAGCAGCCGCGCAAGCAGTCCGGGAAGCCCTCGGGTCGTCAGCAGGGCGGTACCGCGGGCGGCGGACGCGGCGGCGCCGGCCGCAATGACAGGCGGGGTTCGGCCCGAGGCGGATCCGGCGATGCGTCCGGCCGCCGGGGCGGTTCCGGCAGCCGCAGCGGCTCTGGCAACCGTCATGCCTCCGGCAGCCGAGGCGGTTCCCGCCGTGGTTCGGGCAGCGCACTCAAGTACTCCAGCGAGACCGGGGCCCCGGCGGGATCCGGTAGCCGCGGCGGCTCGGGCCGAGGTGGCAGCGGACAGCGCGCCGGAGGGCAGCGTTCGTCCCGTGGCTCCCACAGCCGGGCCCGCTGAGCCTCTGCTGTCGACGGGGCCGGCACTCGTGCATGCGGCCCATCACCATTGCAAGCGCGGATTCACAACGTGTGAGGATATTCCCACACACGATGTGAATCCGCGCTTGCGATGCCGGGAGTACGATTGGCCGCGTGAGCACCCCCACTGCTTCTACCGCCTACCAACAGGACACCACAGCCGTTCTGAGTGATCTGGGCTCCGGCCCGAACGGCCTCACCTCCGACGAGGCCGCACGCCGCCTGACCGCCGACGGCCCCAATCGCATCGCGACGGGAAAGCAGCGCGGCTGGCCCACCATCCTGCTCGCACAGTTCCGCGACATGGTCGTCATCATGCTCTTGATCAGCGCGGTGGTGGTCGGGTTCGCCGGTGAGCTGTCCACGGCCATCGTGTTCGTCCTGCTGGTGCTGGCCAACGCCGGTATCGGATTCGTCCAAGAGCTGCGCGCCCAACGCACCATGGAAAGCCTCCAGCGCCTGGTCCACCCCAGCACCGCTGTGGTCCGCGACGGCAGGACCCAGACGATCGCAACACCGGACCTGGTCGTCGGCGATGTCGTGGAA
This sequence comes from Brevibacterium sp. 50QC2O2, assembly GCF_024580675.1. Lineage (NCBI taxonomy): Bacteria > Bacillati > Actinomycetota > Actinomycetes > Micrococcales > Brevibacteriaceae > Brevibacterium > Brevibacterium sp. 50QC2O2. The sequence goes on along the minus strand of NZ_JANIJZ010000002.1, from coordinate 157,383 downwards.
GTCCAGGAAGGCGATTCCATCCCCGCCGACATCCGGCTCATCCGCGTCGACGGCCTTTCGACCAGCGAATTCGCGCTCACCGGCGAATCAGGATCCTCAAGGAAATCAACGGACCCCGCACACGCCGAGGCCCCACTGGCCGAGCGCCAGTCCATGGCCTTCGCCGGCACACTGGTGGCGGCCGGCGAGGGCACCGGCATCGTCACGGCAACCGCTGCGGATACGGAACTGGGCAAGATCGCGGACCTGTCATCGGGCGTGCGCGAACGCCCGGGTCCCCTGCAAAGGGAAATGGCGGCCATCACGAAGACGGTGGGCATCGGCGTTATCTGCATCACCGCGGTGCTCCTCGCGGTAGCGCTGGCCACGGCTCTGCCATTCCTCAATGCGCTGCTGTTCGCCGTTGGTCTGGCCGCCGCCCTTATCCCACAAGGGCTCCCGGCCGAGGTGAGCACGGCACTGGCGGGGGCCTCGGCCGTCCTGGCCAGGCAGAATGTCCTGGTCAAGCGGCTCAACTCCGTCGAGACACTCGGGTGCACCAGCGTCATCTGCACCGACAAGACCGGTACGCTGACCAAGAACCAGATGACGGTGACCCAGGCTGTGATCGGCGGTGTCACCGTCCAGGTGACCGGTACCGGATACAGCGCGGATGGGGCTCTGCGCCGCGGCGACACGGGAGCCACACTTACCGCCGTCGAGCACGGGCACACCGTCGACCTCGCCGAAGGCCTGGGTGCCTTCCTCGCAACCGGGGTGTTCGCCTCCACCGCCGAGGTCCTGCCACCCGACGATGACCATCCGGACCGCTATGTGCTGGGCGATCCCACCGAAGGCTGCCTGATCCCGCTGGCGGAGAAGGCCGGGCTCGATCCGCAACAGCTGCGCGCCTCGACCGAACAACTGCGGGACCTGCCGTTCGACTCCGAGCGCAAGCGCATGACGTCCGTGCGCGACGTGGACGGTTCGCCGGTGGCCTATGTCAAGGGCGCTCCGGCATCCGTGCTGGAGCGCTGTACCCGCATTCTGGTCGACGGCCCCGCAGGCACAGTGCGCGACATCACCGCCGCCGACCGCTCGCAGTTCCTCCACGAAGTCGACGAACGGGCCGGCCGCGGCCTGCGCAATCTGGCTTTTGCGATCCGTTCCCTGGACCGGGGCGAAGTCGGTGGCGACGCCGAGGCGATCGAAAGTGACCTGACCCTGTTGGGCTTGGTCTCCATGATCGATCCCCTCCACGAGGACATCCCAGCGGCGATGGACGTCACCCACGGCGCGGGGATCGCGGTCAACGTCATTACCGGCGACACCGCGCTGACCGCTGCTGCCATCGCCCAACAGGCTCACCTCAGCGGCACCGGAGTCCCGCGCACCGTCACCGACCATCGATTGCACTCCATGTCCGACGCCGAGGTACTGACGGCTGCCGAATCCGGCGGCACCGTGTTCAGCAGGGTGAATCCCGAAGACAAGATGCGCATCGTCACCCTCCTGCGCAATGCGGGCCACGTCGTGGCGGTGACCGGAGACGGCATCAACGATGCTCCAGCGCTACGCGCAGCCGACATCGGCGTGGCGATGGGCAAGGGCGGGACGGATGTCGCCAAGGACGCCGCCCAGATCGTGCTGCTGGACGATTCGTTCTCATCCTTGGTGGGCGCCGTGCGGCAGGGTCGGCGCATCTACGCGAATATCCGCAAGGGTGTGCTGTCGTGTCTGACGTCCAACGTGGCCGAGTTCGTCGTCAATGGCGTCGGTCTGGCATTGTTGGCCATCCTCGGTGTGCCTCTGCCCATCCCGGTGACGCTGTTGCTGGCCATCGACGTGCTGGGCGAGATCCTGCCGATCGCAGCGTTGGGCTCCGATCCCGAAGAAGACGAGACGCTCAAGGAGAAACCCCGCGATCCGTCCGCTCACATTCTCAACCGCTGGACCCTGCTGGATCTGGCTCTGTCCGGATTGGTCATGGGATGCCTGGCGATCGGCGGATATCTGCTGGCCTGGCGCGCACTGGGGATTCCAATCATGGCAGCAGGTTCAGCGGCCGGACAGGATGCGCAGGCGGCCGCAACGGTGACCTATGTGACCGTGTTGTGCGCCCAACTGGCGGCGATCGTCCAGCGGCGCAGCGCCCACGGGGTGTTCACGCGCTACCAGTTGAGCAATCGGATATTCTGGCTGGCGATTGGTCTGGCCGTCCTCATCATGATCGCGATCGTCTATGTTCCCGTGTTGCAGACATTCTTCAACTCCGCGGCGATTCCGCCGGTGATGTGGGCCTATGTTGCCGGTGCCGTGGTGGTCATGATCGCAGCGCGCACCGTCATCGCACGGCTGGCACGACGCTAGGCCCTGGTGCGTATCCACTCATCGTGTTTGGTCCGTCCACACCCCTCCCCCGGGTTGTAGACCAGGCCGTAGTGCAGCGCCAGTATGTTCACCCGGTGCCGGGATGACATAAGGTCTGCGCGTATGTCCCCGGCGACATGCGCGTCCAGTCCTGCAGGCAATACCGGGCCACTGCTTGCGTCCAGATTAAAAGGAGATATAGCCTGCTGTTTATCCGTGCCGGCAATTTGCCGAGCCCGCAATACCACCATGGTTGCGGCGCGCGGACCATCGAACCATGCAGTGCACGATCAAGGAGGATCACATGCAGGTATTCGGAATCGCGGAGCCGGGCGCCCCCGCCGAGGAAATCGAAATCGCAACGCCAGAGCTCACGGGGGCGTCGGTCCTCGTCAAGATAACCCATTCGGGTATCTGCCACTCCGACGTCCACTGCGCAGAAGGCTATTTCGACTTAGGGGACGCGGGCCAGATGCCCGTCACCGACGCAGGTGCCGAATATCCATTCGTGCTCGGCCATGAGATCGTCGGCGAGGTCGTAGCTGCCGGACCCGAAGCCGGCGTGGAGCCAGGAGACACGAAATACATCGTGTACCCCTGGATCGGCTGCGGTGAGTGCCAGCCCTGCCGCGACGACAACGAGAACTACTGCATCGGGGCCAAGCGAAACCTCTCGATCGCGCTCAAGGGCGGTTTCGCCCGCGAGGTCTGGGTCCCGGACTCGCGCTACCTCATCCCGGTGGGTGACCTGGACCCGGCATGGGCCGCGACACTGGCCTGCTCGGGTGTGACGGGCTACGCTGCGGTTTCCAAAGTGCTGACGGAGGAGGTCGACCGGCCGATCGCGGTCGTCGGCACCGGCGGCGTCGGACTGAGCGCGGTGGCCCTGCTGGCGGCACGCGGACACAAGAACATCGTCGCCGCCGACGTCAACGAGGCCTCACTGGAGAACGCACGGAAGGCCGGCGCGACCGCGACGGTGCTCACCACCGGCGCAGACCCCGTGACCGATCTCGTGACGGCCGGGGGCGGCAAGTTGGCCGGGGCGATCGACTTCGTCAACAACGGCGCTACCTCCGGTCTGGCGCTGGGCGCTATGGGAATCGGCGGGAAGCTCGTCAGCGTCGGCCTGTTCGGCGGTCAGTTGGCGTTCCCCACCACGGTGATGGCTCTCAACCAGCTCAAGATCGAGGGCAACTTCGTCGGCAGCCTCCCCCAGTTGCGCGCCCTGGTGGATCTGGCCAACTCCACCGAGCTGCCGAAACTGCCGATCACCGAGGCACCGTTGGAAGCTCAGACCGTCAACGACACCCTCCAGGGCCTGGCCGAGCGCACCGTCGTCGGGCGCTTTGTTATGGTCTCCTGATATCGCCGGAGCCGGGCCGGGAAAGCACCCGGCCCGGGAGCTTGCGGAAGGGGAGCGTTCTTGTCCGCCTTCACCCGATCGCCTGCGGGCCGGTTCCCGTAGTCGGTCGGGTGGCGGGCCGGGCCGAATCCAGTCGGCCCGGCCACTGATCCCAGTGCAGAATCGCCCCGCCGCAGCGCCCTGTTCCGAGCCGTCGGGGAACCGGGACTCGACCAAGTTCCGACACACTGCAACACTTGCCGTCAGGACCCGAGCACCGTGACGATGTAGTTCCTGATCACCGGAAGATCACCCACGAGGGTGTCCCAGACGGCCCCATAGTCCGTTTCCTCATATTGGTGCGCGAGGCGATCTCGCATTCGCTTGATCGGCGACCAGGGCACCTGCGGATGCTCCTCCACGAGCCCGGCGCTCAATCGTGCCACATTCTCACCGATCTTGATGATCACCGACTCCGAGGCCAGACCCGGGACATTCTCCGCGTCGCCGACGTACCAATCATGGCCGCGCGCCGCCAGCGCTTCACCGACTGAGCACAAACGCACAATCTCTCGTAGAGCGGCCTCGTCCCGCGCAATCACACGGCAACCGCTGTCCGGAGAATCTCGTGGCCCGGTGCAAGACCACCATCACTGACGACATCGACCTCGACTCCGAGCAGTTCGCTCGCCGCATCAGCGAATGAGGCAAGGCCGAGCAAGCCGACGCCCCCGGTACGCGTCACCAATAGGTCGAGGTCGCTTCCCGGATGATCGGAACCACGGGAAGCCGATCCGAACACGCGTACATTGCTGAGTCCGAATCTGCCGGCAAGGCTCTCAAGTGCTGCGGCATGCGCGGCAAGCGCCTCATGCGGCAACGGTTTGGCTGCGCGACGCAGCCGTTCGATCATCTGTGGCGATGCCCGTCGGCTCCCCGACTCATAGGCCGCAATGTTCGGCTGTGCGACGCCCGAGCGCGTTGCCAACTCCGCCTGACTCAGACCGGCGGATTCCCTGATCTCACGAACCACGGTGCTCATTCGTCCATGATATCGCGTGATATAGGTCCCCCGCGAGGACTCCCAATCGCTAGAACCGGAACTCACTCGCGCTACGTCGCTGATGGACATGATGCAGTCCGCCGACGTGGACCCCGTGATTCTATAAGGGCTCATTGCAGATAGGACGAATGTCAGCCGCCGAGGAGCGCTTCGAAACTCAGTGTCAGACGTGGAAACGGAACCCCACCACATCACCGGTTACTTCTCCTCCCGACAACGCCATGTGCAGTAACGGATACGGAAGACCCTGCTGGTCCGCCTCGCTTCGACCAACGACCACGAACCCGTGCCGACGGTAGAACTCGGAGGCCTGCGTGTTCTGCTCGTTGACGTCAACGGTTGTCACACCGTTTCTGGCGACGACGGCCTCCAACAATGCAGAACCGATCCCGCTGGCTCGCTGACAGGCGTCAACAAAGAGCATCTCCAGTCGGCGCTCTCCGACACCTGCGAACCCCGAGACCACACCGCCACGCTCTGCCACGTACACGTCGACTTCTGGCAGGTAGTCCGACTCAAGTTGCGACTGAATCTGGTCACGATGCACCGGAGCCAAGAAGTCGTGCGTCGCATCTACAGCGCTCCGCCAGATCTCGACAAGCCTGGGATACTCCCTCGCGCCGTTCACCGGCCGAATACAGACTGCAGAATCACGGCTGCGCAAACTCACTTCTTTCCTCCTCCAGAGGGGTATTCCGCTATACGTTAAACCGGAACTCCACCGAGTTCCGACACGGAGCAACCTCTACAACGCGATTAATGCTCCCTACCATCAAGGGGATCAGTTTCTAACTCTCCCGCTTCGAACCCAATACTCCAAGGTAAATACGGACCCATACCAAAAAATGTCCATCCGACTCCATTGCGCCACACCAACGTCAGAACCGTCGCACCCCGCGCCCCACAGCGCGTATCTCGATCATCGAGGAGACGAACGTATGCTATGCGAGGCGTCGGATACCAGACGTGCAGCGCTAGGTTAGCAGTTCTAAGTATTTTTCGAATTTCTAACAACTCGTCTTCGGGTGTCTCGTTCCACCCAACTGCTTGGTCAACCAAATACTCGTGAAATTGTTGATCAGCAATACTCTCATCGTTCGCAACTGTAGTAAACGCAAAGACAATTGCAAGTGGATTATATGGATTCTCGACAGGACCGGCCTGAGCCAGAGAAAATTCATCCTCGGCCTCTACCATCGCTGCTGCGATTGGCCCTTTCACTTTTTCTAGCTTTCCATCGAATTCCCGTCTCCACCGACCACCTTCGTGATCGCTGAAAACCACCTCCGCTACGAGCCCTCGGAAAGCATCATGAGCAAATTCACCAAAACCCAGCATCCCCATAGTCACGTCGTAGACAAATTCTCGCTTCGGTGGAAGGACCGGAATCACTCTCGGTGCGGATAGTGGTCCGAGTCGAATCACACCGTCACCAGTCTCGATCCCGCAAGTAACTTCAGCTTTAAAAACTGGCTCATCAGATTCATTTGCGAGATGCAGATAGACTGATCGCTGATAGTAATCTCCATCAGCACTTGGACTATAGCTGTGTTCAAGCCAAGCAGATACCAAGGAGGCGACTTTCCTCCGTGCAAAAATACGCCGGCGTACAGAAATAACAATGGCGACCGTCGCTTGGCAGAGAGCAACGACCAGAGCCACGACAACAGCGCCAACCGTCCCGATCGTAGTCCAATAGTCATAATTGACTTGGTCCATTGTCCCTCTTCACTGCTTCTCAGCGACGAACCCACGAACCCAGGTCGTCAGTGGCGTAGCTGTCATACAAGTATGCGGCCTCGGCTACTCGAAGACACCATACATCTCACTTCGCTCAGCGAGAAGTTACACATTGAACCTAAACTCCACCACATTCCGACACAAATCAATCTCTGGCACTGTCGAGCTATTTGGCACTCGTCCCGAAGGCGTAGTCCCGCCTGATTCCAGCAGTTGCATGTCCCCAGCCGCTCGTCCGCACTCACGCCTGATGAGCGTCAAACCCTGACTCATCAGCTAATCTCTCGGCAACCGACCAAATAAGCGGATCCCCCGTTTGCACAACCTCAAAGAGAAGACAGCCGGCCTCTGCCCGAGTGAGTTCAATATGTCGGGGCTGGTAACGGCAGACGGTCTCCACCTCTGCGTCGTCCGCACACCGGAGGAGACCCGCCAACTCGTTCACGCTCACGCAACCTTCAGTGGGGTAATCTCTGCGATCTGGCCGGCGGCTCGGTCCTCGGCAATTTCCAGATCATAACGAGTCTGCAGATTCAGCCAGAACTGGGGGTCCGTACCAAAGTAGCGCCCCAGCCGAAGTGCAGTGTCAGCGGTTATTGCACGCTTGCCGTGGACGATCTCATTGATTCGACGGGGAGGTACTCCAATGGACACGGCCAGCTTGTGCTGTGTGATCCCGAATCCTCCGATGAAGTCCTCCATCAAGACCTCACCAGGATGGATCGGTGGGTAGAGCTTCTCGGACATCATGCCTCCTCAGTGGTAATCCTCGATCTTCACGTCTTCTGGCCCAGCATCCGTCCAACGGAAGCAGATCCTCCACTGGTCATTGACCCGGACGCTGTACTGTCCCCGCCGGTCGCCCTTCAACGCCTCAAGGCGGTTGCCGGGCGGGACACGCAGAACTTGTAACGTCGTTGCCGCATCCAGAAGATGCAGCTTCCTGTTCTCGGCTTTGTGGATTCGCGGATCAAGTCGCTTGACAGGTTTACGGAACCACACGCGCTCCGTATCCCGGTCGGCGAACGATCTGATCATGACGAAATGCTGCCACACCTAACGCGACACGTCAATAACGCTATACGTTAAACCGGAACTCGACCACGTTCCGTAGCCGAATAACCTTTGACGTAGATTGACTCCATGAGTGCTGAGCCTCGGCGGGTCGCCGTCTACCTGCGGATCTCTCAGTATCGCGAGAACCGTCGCCTGGGCATGGACCGCCACAGGGAGGACGCCGAGGCGCTCATCAAGGCTAGAGGATGGACTCCAGCAGGGGTCTACGAGGACAACGACATCTCCGGCAATGGAGTTCTCCGATGCCGCCATCGCCCCCGCCCTGCTGGGCGAGGACCTGACGGTGGGCCCCACACGACCCCGGCGGGCACGCGCCTGCCGGCCACGCGGTGGGCAATCGCGGCGGCGCCGGCCGGTGCCAGCGGCGGCTCGAACGGCCCGGACGGCTTCCGGGTCACCGGGCGGCGCCCGCCCCCGCCACCACGAGGTCGATGAGCCGGCGGAGCACCACATCGACGTCCTCGCCGTCGATCCGTCTCTGCCGGGAGCGGTTGAGCTCGGCCAGCACCCCGGCGACGATGAGGCGGGCGCCGGCCGCCGCAGCCGCACCGGGCTCGTCGCCAGCAGTGCCTGTCGCACCGTCCCGCGCCGCTCCGATCGCACCGGAAGCGTCGGCCCGGCCGTCCTGCAGGCGCGCGGCGATCTGCTCTTCGAGGCGATCGACGTGGTCGAGGACCCGCCGGCGATGCGGCATATCCGCACCGAAGAGGATCTCGCGGGCGACCCACGTCGTGGGCTCGGGCCAGCGGCGCATCGCGGCGACGAACGGCGAGATCAGCTCCGCGATCTGGGCCGCGGTCTCCCCCGCCGCCGGCGCGGAGCGCGGCGGGGCCGTGTTCGCCTGCTCGTGGGCGCCCCAGAGCGGCTCAGCGACCATCATGAGCAGCTCCGCCTTCGTGGCCGCGTACTGGAAGACGGTCCCCTGCGCCACATCCGCGACGCGCGCGACCTCGCTCATCGACGTGCGCTCGAACCCGCGCTCCTCGAACAGCGCCAGCGCCGCGGCGAGGATGCGGGCGCGCTTGTCCGCCTTCGCCCGCTCGCGCCTGCCCGGCGCCGCCGCTTGCCCGTGCCGCATGGAATCCTGAGTCCTCACACCGCGATTGTAGTCGACTCATTATTGAGTACACTCAATTACGAGGCCGGACGACCGCCGTCCGGCCTCGTCGGGAAGGACGGACCATGGAACACACGGCAGGCAACTACGAGGCATTCGCGCGCCCCCGCCCCGCGCGGCACGCCCAGGAGACGAAGGCGTACATCGTCGGCAGCGGGCTGGCCGGGCTCGCGGCGGCCGTCTTCCTCATCCGCGACGCCGGGGTCCCCGGCGCCAACGTCACGATCCTCGAGAAGGGCGAGACCTCCGGCGGTGCCCTCGACGGCCTCGACGTCCCAGAGAAGGGCTTCGTCATCCGCGGCGGCCGGGAGCTGGAGAACCACATGGAGTGCCTGTGGGACATGATGCGCTCCATCCCCTCCCTGGAGCTCGAGGACGCCTCCGTGCTCGACGAGTTCTACTGGCTCAACAAGGACGACCCCAACTACTCGCTGCGTCGCGCCACCGTGCGCCAGGGCGAGGACGCCGGCCACGAGGGCCGCTTCGACCTGCCGAAGCGGGCGCAGAAGGACCTGTTGAAGATCTTCCTCGCCGAGCGCTCCGAGATGGAGGGCAAGCGCATCGACGAGGTGATGGGCCGCGAGTTCCTCGACTCGCCGTTCTGGATGTACTGGCGGACGATGTTCGCCTTCGAGGAGTGGCACTCCGCGCTCGAGTTCAAGCTCTACCTCCACCGCTTCATCCACCACATCGGCGGGCTGCCCGACTTCACGGCGCTGAAGTTCACGAAGTACAACCAGTACGAGTCCTTCGTCCTGCCGCTCATGCACTACCTCACCGAGCACGGCGTCGTCTTCCGCTCCGGCACCGAGGTCCTCGATGTGGACTTCGCCCACCGCAACGGCGAGATCCGCGCCACCGCGATCCACTGCCGCCGCGACGGCGCCGAGGAGACCATCGAGCTCGGCGAGCACGACCTCGCGCTCATGACGATCGGCTCGCTCGTGGACAACTCCGATGACGGCGACCACCACACGCCCGCAGCCCTCAACGAGGGCCCGGCCCCGGCCTGGGACCTGTGGAAGCGCATCGCGAAGAAGGACACGGCGTTCGGGCGCCCGGAGGTCTTCTGCTCCTCGATCGAGGAGACGAAGTGGGAATCGGCCACCGTCACGACGCTTGATGAGCGCATCCCCGCCTACATCGAGCGCATCGCCCAGCGCGATCCGTTCAGCGGCCGCGTGGTCACCGGCGGCATCGTCACCGCCGAGGACTCCTCCTGGCTGCTGAGCTGGACGGTCAATCGCCAGCCGCACTTCAAGAAGCAGCCGAAGGATCAGATCGTCGTCTGGGTCTACGGTCTGTTCGTCGACGTCGACGGCGACTACGTGAAGAAGCCCCTGGCGCAGTGCACCGGCGAGGAGATCACCCAGGAGTGGCTCTACCACCTGGGCGTGCCCGTCGAGGAGATCCCCGAGCTCGCGGCGACCGGCGCCCGGTGCGTGCCGGTCATGATGCCCTACGTGACGAGCTTCTTCATGCCCCGCCGCGCGGGTGACCGGCCGCAGGTCGTGCCGGAGGGGGCGGCGAACTTCGCGTTCCTCGGGCAGTTCGCGGAGACCGGCCGCGACACGATCTTCACGACCGAGTACTCGGTGCGCACCGGCATGGAGGCCGTTTACGAACTCCTCGACGTGGAGCGCGGCGTGCCGGAGACCTGGGGTTCCACGTACGATGTGCGCGACCTGCTCGAGGCCTCGGCGCGCATGCGCGACGGCAAGAAGGTGGAGATGCCCGGCCCGGCCGCGCTGCGCGGCTACCTGCGCGGCAGGCTCGAGCACGGGGAGATCGGCCAGCTCCTCGAGGAGCACGGGCTCATCTGAGCCCCGCCCACCGCGGGTGCGCCTCGGGCCCGGTCCCGAGGCGCGCCTAGGCTGGTCCCATGTCGCCCACCGCTCCCCTCGGCTCCGAATCCCGCCTGCCCGCCGCCTGGCGGCCCTGGCGCCGGCCCTCGCGATCGGCCTGGAAGACCGGCGAGATGCGCACGGACAGGGCGGTGACGCCCAGGCTCATGGCGGGCGTCAGCGCGCTGAAGACGAGGCCGGCCAAGGTGACCATGGCCCCGGAGATGATGCCCAGCAGCGAGCCCACGGCCCCCCGCGTCGAGCTGCGGGTAGTGCAGCGGCGGCGCGAGCGCGCGGTCGAGGGCAGGCAGCACGGCGCCGATGGCGAGCAGGAAGAGGCGCAGGGGGATGCCCCACATCGTGGGCACGCGGACGTGGCGGCACATGGCGGCCCATTCGCGGCGGTCGGCGGCTGTCTCCCGGCGGGCCGGGCCCGCCTCGGAATCGCCGTCCCTCAGCGCTGCACCCACACGGACCTCCTCGCGACCGGGCCGCCCGGCGGCGCGCCCGCCGCACCCGTGGCGCGGCAGGTCGAGCCTACCGAGCGCGGCCCACCTCCACCACAGAGCGGGCGGGACTCAGCCCTGCGGGTCGTCGTAGAAGCCGCCGCCCGCGCCGGCGCCCATGCGTCCGCGGTCGATATAGTGCTCCTTGAGCCAGGCGGCGAGGCGCTGGCTGTGCTCATCGCCGCTCGACAGGATGTTGTAGGCGGTGCCAAGGCCCACGACGTCGTAGATCTGGAACGGTCCCATGGGCGCGCCCGTGGCGATCCGCCAGACGTTGTCGACGTCCTCTGGCTGTGCGTAGCCGCCCGCCGCCAGGTCGAGGGCCGCATTGAGGAAGGGCACGAGCAGCGAGTTGAGCACGTAGCCGGGGCGCTCCTTGAGCACGGGGATGGGCACCATGCCGATGGCGCGGGCGAACTCCACGACCGTGTCGAAGACCGCGGGGCTCGTCTCCGCTGTGCCCATGACCTCGACGGTGTTGAACTTCCAGATCTGGTTGGCGAAGTGCAGGGCGAGGAAGCGGTCGGGACGCCCCGTGAAGTCCTTCATGTCGCTGGGCAGCAGGGTCGAGGAGTTCGTCGCGAAGATCGTGTGCTCGGGGGCGAGCGCCGCGAGCTTCTCGTAGGTCTCGCGCTTTATGTCGAGGCGCTCCGGGACGGCCTCGATGATGAGATCGGCATTCCCCGCGGCCTGCGCGAGGTCCGTCGTCATCGCCAGGCGCTCGAGCGCTGCCTGCGTGCTGGCCTCGGTGGAGCCCTCGACCTCGGCCCGGTAGGCGGTGACGAGCGCGTCCAGGCGCTTGCGGCCGGCGCTCAGGGCCTCGTCGCCGATGTCGTAGACGGTGACGTCGAAGCCGGAGTAGGCGGTCTGGTAGGCGATCTGGGCGCCGAGCACTCCGGCACCCAGCACGGTGACGCGGGCGATGTCGCTCATGGTGTTCCTCCTCGATGGGCCGCCGGGGCGGCAGCCGCGCAACCTGCGCGCCTATTTTTGAGCTTACTCATTTTTCCGCGCACGGCAAGGGCGCGGCCCGGCGCCCGCTCCCCTGGAACTCGCGCAGGAAGATCTGCGCCCCGGCGGGCCCAATGCCGGGAAAGGCGCGCAGCAGGCGGCTCAGGGCCGCGGGCTCCCCGTGCCCCGTTGCACGCAGCCGACGCAGGTCACCGCCGTAGTCCGCGAGCAGGTGCGCGGGCATGCGGCCCAGGCGGGTCGCAGTGCTCTCGTCGTAGCGGCGGTAGCCGGCGCGGCCCAGCGCGGCGACGCGCTGGCGGTGCGTCGAGGCGCGCATGTGCGCCGGGGGTGGTGAGGCCGGCGTCCCACAGCTCACGCGCGGCGGCCACCGCGATGTCCGCCCCATCGTGGTCCCTTCGCAGTGGAGCAGGTCCATCGGAATCTTAGCTATGGCCACCGACAACGAGAGATGTGTTCGGGCCGCAGAAGGCATCTATGGACCTATCGCCAGACGTTGGATCGGAACACTCAGACCCCTTGCCCGCAGGGCCCAAGCAACACAGCCCCTGGTCAGGCCGGCTCCCTACACATTGAAGCGGAACTCCACCACATTCCGGCACTAAGAACCATCTCGGGCTCTAGCAGATCATTTGTGTGGTGTGCTGGTCTGCCTGAGATGAGCTGTACGCGCGGCAAGTATGGCGGTCACGGCGAGTACCGAGACGCTGAGCAGGATCACCGGCAGCTGATGGTCGAGAAGCACTGCGCCCAGACCAATGAGGGCGAGTACGCCTACAGCGATAAAGCGGGACCGCGCCAATCGACCGAACCTGGAGCGCAGGAACAGGACGTTTCCGATGAGGTAGACGATCGGTCCTGCGACCGTGACGAGGACGATCGCGGGCGTGAGGTGCTCGTGTGAGAGACGCAGCTCAATGGATACCGCGACGAGGATCGCCCCCAGCACCATGAGTGCGTGCGCGTAGGCATATGCGGACCGCAGCGCACCTGTGGAGGAGTCACCCCCCGCGGTCTCCGGCCCGGCGAGGGCGAAGTAGTTCCACCAGAGGACGAACAGGGAGGCGAAGCCCACCAGCACGCTCACCGCCAGAGCGACTGTGAGTTGTCCGTGGGTGACGATTGTGCCGCCCATGAGCAGCACAGACTCGCCGAGGGCGATGATGAAGACGAGGCGGTTGCGTTCGGCGAGGTGGTCAGCGTCGGTGTCCCACGCGCTCATGGGCGCAGCACCGATCCCCGGGATCCTGTAGTCGGCCAGTGGCGCGGCGTAGTCGATGAGGACGGCGATCAACCAGGCCAGCAGCCGCCATTCGGCGGGCAGTGCAGCCCCCATGACCCAGAAGATGCCTGCGAGCAGGGTCCACAGCAGCAGCATCCGGTAGTTCGACGCGAGCTGCTGTCCGCGGTGTGCGATCATCATGAACACCGGCCGTAGGATCCCCATGAACAGGTAGCAGCCGACGAACAGCCATGCGCCGTCGCCGAACGCGCTGGGGATGGCGATGGCCATGCCGAGTGCGGCGAGCATGAGGACCCCGGAGAGCAGTTGCACGGCCGTGCGGGACGGGTCGAGCCAGTTCATCGCCCACGCGGTGTAGTTCCACCCCCACCACACTGCGGCGAAGACGACCATGGTCTGCGCTGCCCCCGTCCACGACAGGTGCTCGATGAGCAGATGTGAGAGCTGGATGATGGCGAAGACGTAGACCAGGTCGAAGAAGAGCTCGACCGGCCCGACTTCGGATCGACGGTTCCCGGGGCGTGCTAGCGGAACGATGGTCATGCGGTGGGTCCTCACAACGTGGCTCGGCACGGCAACAGCGGCAGGCGGGCGTCGACCGGATCGACGTCCGCCTGTCGCGGTCTTCAGCCTTCGCGGATGGTCATCTTGGTGAGCTTGTCGCCATCGATCTCGAAGACAAACGTCGAACGGCCGTTGGCATGGTTGGAACGCCAGTCACCGATGACGGTGACAGTGCTGCCCGTGGTTCCAACCTCTTCGACAGTCAAGGTGCCGCGGGAGCCGATGAACTCTCTATCGCTCCATGCCTTGATCTGCTCCCGGCCGGTGAACGTGCGCCCCCAATCGTCAACAGCCCCGGCGGAGGTGAAGGCGTCGAGGAATGCCTCGTCGTCGTGGGCGTTCACGCGCTCCAGGAATGACGCGACCGGCTCAGGAATCTGTTGCGTGGTCATGATGGAATTCTCCATGGTCTCGTTGTCGGTGCGGAAATGTCGGCTCAGCGGGTGGTGTATCCGCCGTTGGCCAGGATGGTCTGGCCGGTGATCCACCAGCCCTCGGTGGCGAGAAAGCGCACGATCGGGGCGATGTCCTCGATCTTGGTGAGCTGGTTGCCCATCCCCTGGGACTTATGGAACTCGACTCGCTCCGGGGTCTCCTGTCCGTAGAAGAACGGCGTGTCCATCGGGCCCGGCGTGATGGCCGTGACAGAGATCCAGCGGCCCGCGAACTCCTTGGCCGCGGCGCGGGTGAAGTGCTCGACGGGAGACTTGCCGCCGGCGTAGGTCGAGTAACCGTCGGTGAACGCTGCCAGCAGCGAGGTGACGATCGTGATGATCTTTCCACCGTCGGCCAGGTGCTTGCCCGCCTCCTGGATGAAGAAGTAGGCGGCCTTGGAGTTGATGTCGAACATCGAGTCGTACTCGTCCTCGGTGGTCTCGACGATCGGCTTTCGCAGCACCTTGCCCGCGGTGTTCACCGCCACGTCGATCGTGCCGATCGCCGCCTCCGCGTCCGCAAACAGGCGGGCGACGTTAGCCGGCACCGTCAGGTCAGCCTGGATGATCGCACCCTTGACGCCCGATGCCTCGACAGCCGCTAGCGTCTGCTCGGCATCGACCCGACTGGCTTCGGAGTTGAAGTGAATCGCGACATTTGCGCCGACCTGCGCAGCCTGGCGGGCGACGAGGCCGCCGAGGTTCTTCGCCCCGCCTGCGATCAGAACGTTCTTGCCGGAGAGTGTATGGTCCGTCATGTCAGCCCTTCGTATCATTGATATGTAACAGTATGCCACTGCTACATCAGGTACTGTATCAGCATGACAGGTGCAGTCGGAAGCGATACACGAGGACGGCTGATCGCCGCTGCGGCAGACCTGATCGCCGCCGCCCCAGGGGAGGACTTCTCCCTGCGGGCCGTGTGCGACGCCGTCGGCGTGAAAATGCCGACGCTGTATCACTTCTTCGGATCGAAGCAGGGCCTCATCGATGCTGTCGTCGAGCACGGCTTCGACCTGTACCTCGGACAGAAGGCGTCGATGGAGTCCTCCGGCGACCCCATCCAGGACATCCGAGCCGGCTGGGACGCACACGTCTCCTTCGGCCTGGCCAACCCGGGCTTCTACACGCTCATGTACGGGAAGGTGCGCCCCGGCCACTCCCCCGCTGCGCAGTCTCGGCCCAGCGAGATCCTGCGCGGCCTCGCGGCCCGCGCTGCCGCCCAGGGCCGCCTTGTCGTGCCCCCGGATCAGGCCGCTGCGCATGTGCTCGTCACCAACATCGGTGTCACGCTGCGCCAGATCATCCTTGCCCAGCCCGACCCGACGCTCTCAACCGCCGTCCGTGAGGGCACGATCGCGGCGATCACCGGCACGGACGCGCGAGCCGCGACTCCCCTGGCGACCACCATCGAGATTGCTGCCTCCCAGCCCGAGGTGCTCGGGCAGACTCAGACGCAGCTGCTCATCGAGTGGCTCACACGCCTCACCGATCAGAAGCCCTGACGCCATCCCCAGGCGATTCCCGGACAATGAGTCGACGGGGTCGAGCGAAGAGCTCGCTCCAGGATCGGCAGAGACCGCAGTCAGGGTTCCGCGAAGCGCTCCGGCTAGTCGAGCTGCACCGCTTACCGCGGCCCAGAGATCGAGCACGCCGAGCTCGGCAACGACCGTGCAGCGGTTCAGCGCTCGCGAGGGGCGAGAGCCGCGATAGCCTCATCATGAGGAAGCAGCAGATGCGCGACACGAGACCGCTCACCCTCGTCCTCTTCGTCTTCCCAGAGGTCGGTGAGCAGTTCCCGCACAAGCTCTGCGAACGTCGCGAAGACCGCATCCGGCTCATCGCTCTCGGGCCCCCAGATGAGATAACGACCTTGCCCCGCGAACGCGTGCTGCGTGCCGCACGACCACAACGGAACCAGGTCCTCAGCCGTTCCGCGCTGGATCTCCTCTGCAGGCTCGCGAAATACGGCATCGGCACGATAGAACAGTGCCGGACTGACAGACTCGCCGCCCTCAGTCGCAATGCGCGCAACTGCTTCCGGGAGACCGAGCTTGCGGATCCGTGCGGCGAGGTCAGCACTCGATGTCATACCGCCATCTTCCTCGCTCGACGGCGCACGCATCCATCGCGGAAAGGGCTCGTCGATCGCGGTACTGCGTCACCGTCGAACCACGGAGCTCACACGTTGAAGCGGAACTCCACCACATCCCCATCGACCATGACGTAGTCCTTGCCCTCCATGCGGACCTTGCCGTGGGCCTTCGCCTCGGCCATCGACCCCAGTTCGTCCAGGTCCTCAAACGACACGATCTCGGCCTTGATGAAGCCGCGTTCGAAGTCCGTGTGGATGACGCCGGCGGCCTGCGGGGCGGTGTCGCCCTGGTGGATCGTCCAGGCGCGCGATTCCTTGGGACCGGCGGTCAGGTAGGTCTGCAGACCCAGGGTGGCAAATCCCACCCGGGCCAGCTGGTCCAGGCCGGGCTCGTCCTGCTCGGACAGCTCCAGCATCTCCAGGGCCTCGTCATCGTCGAGCTCCGCCAGTTCGGACTCGAACTTGGCGTCGAGGAAGATCGCCTCGACCGGCGCCACCAGGGCGCGCAGTTCGTCCTTCTTCGCAGGATCGCCCAAGATGTCATCGTCGACGTTGAAGACGTAGAGGAACGGCTTGGCCGTCATCAGCTGCAGTTCGCGGATCGGTTCGGCGTCGAACTTGCCCTGCTGCATCTGCGAGTACAGCGTATGACCGTCCTCCAGGATCGCCTGGGCCTTCTTCATCGCATCCAGGACCTCGGGTTCGGCCTGCTTGCGCTTGACTTCCTTTTCGATCCTGGGGAGCGCCTTCTCCAGGGTCTGCAGATCGGCGATGATCAACTCGGTGTTGATCGTATCCAGGTCGGAGGCAGGACTGACGGCGCCGTCGACGTGGACCACGTCCGGATCGGAGAACCCGCGGACCACTTGGCAGATCGCGTCGGCCTCGCGGATATTGGCCAGGAACTGATTGCCCAGGCCCTCACCCTCCGAGGCACCGCGCACTATGCCGGCGATGTCGACGAAGCTGACGGTGGCCGGCAGGATCTTCTCGGAACCGAAGATCTCGGCCAGGCGGTTCAGGCGCTTGTCCGGGAGTTCGACGACGCCCACGTTCGGCTCGATCGTCGCGAAGGGGTAGTTCGCCGCGAGTACCTGGTTCTTGGTCAGTGCATTAAACATGGTCGACTTGCCGACATTGGGCAGTCCCACGATTCCGATTGTCAAAGCCACGGTCACCAAGTCTACCGGGCCGCAGGCCACACGGCGCCGGGGCCCACTATCGCTTGGGACACGTCACCGCGGGCTCCACGCCCACCGGACATGCACCTCGCTCAATCCCCTGCCTGACGGCGTATCGCCCGTCCTGCGAATTCCAGATCCGGTCATACTGCCGCAGGTCTCCGATTGCATAGTCATACGTGTCGGCATCAAACCCCTGCAGTGGCACACCCGCCGGATAATACTGCCCGAACGGGGCACCGTCCTGGTCGAACTGGAACACTCCCCCGCCCAGGTCCTTGGGCGAACCGTATCGGTCGATCCGGTAGGAGCTGCCGCTGTCGAATACGACCTTGGGCAGTTTCACTTCGAAGCAGGCGTCCGCACTATCGTCCAGATAGACATCGCACCAGTGGCCGTTGATCGCCGCGGCCCCTTCGGACTTCGTCGGGACGGCCGTCTCCCGCCCACCGGTCCTCGGCGCCGAGGACGCAGTCGGGGTGGGGACGGCATCATTGGATTTCGGTGTGGAGGAACAGGCCGAGGTGGTCATCACCACGAGGGCGACCAACGCTGGGAGGACACGGTGGGCCGACATGGCGGCCTTTCGTTTTTCACCTCACCCTAGCAAGCTCGAACCCACCACGATCCGGCCCGCAACAGCCCTGGACACAACGGAGCCGTCGAGGCGCACTCGGGCGAGTGTGCCTCGACGGCTCGGTGCCACATCCGCGACCGGCTAGGAGTTCGCGGGCTCCCAGCCCAGCTCGGGGGCGATGTACTTGGCGAAGGACTCCAGCAGGCGGGCGTTGAAGTCCACGCCCAATTGGCTGGGAATGGTCAGCATGAGCGTATCGGAGTTCATCACGGCCTTGTCCTGGCGCAATTGCTCGACCAGCTGATCGGGTTCGCCCACATAGGACTTGCCGAAGGTGGTCTGCAGCCCGTCGATGATGCCGATCTGATCCTCGGAATCACCGCCCATGGCCGAATACATGAGCCGGTCCTCCTCGGTGACGATGGGGAAGACCGAACGGCTCACGGAGATGCGCGGAGTCCAGTCGTGTCCGGCCTGTGCCCAGGCCTCCTTGTAGACCTCGATCTGGTCGTTCTGCAGATCGCCCAGCGACTGACCGGTGGCCTCTTCCACCAGGGTCGAGCTCATCAGGTTCACTCCCTGCTGCGCGGCCCATTTGGCGGTCTGGAAGCTGCCGGCGCCCCACCAGATGCGGCGGTCCAGGCCCGGCGACTGCGGTTCGACCCGCAACAGCCCGGTGCGTCCGAACTGTGCGGGATCGGCCGGGCCGACCCCGCGGCCGCGGATCGCGTCCATGAACAGTCCGAAGTGGGCTCGGGCGATATCAGTCCCCCGCACGTCCTCGGACCCGGTGTAGCCGAAGGCCTCATAACCGCGCAGGGCGGGTTCTGGTGACCCCCGGCTGACGCCGAGTGCCACTCGGTTATCGGCGATCAGGTCCAGCTGCGCTGCTTCCTCCGCCATGTACAGCGGGTTCTCGTAGCGCATGTCGATCACACCGGTGCCGACCTCGATGCGCTTCGTCGTGGCGGCGATCGCCGCCAGCAGCGGCATGGGCGATGCCGACTGCTTCTGCCAGTGGTGGACGCGGAAATACGCGCCATTGACACCCAGGTCGTCTGCCGCCTGGGCTATGCCGATGGCCTCGTGCAGGGACTGGCGGGCATCGGGGTTGCCCAACCCGCCTCCGGTCCCGTAATGGCCGAAGCTCAAGAATCCGAATTTCTTCATGTCCAGATCAACTTACTTCAACCTTTAACTATTCCGCAAGGGAAGAGATCTCGGACACCATAGAGCGCTCCGCCCGGCGGGCCTTTCCGCAACCCGGCCGAACGGAGCGCTCCTGTCGCTCACTCCTCCACGGAGGAATTCGCCTCGTGTTCGAACTCGGCCACCCGCTGTGCGACATCGTCATGGGGCAGCACCGACTTCTGCGCCCAGAAGAAGATGACGAGGCTGTAGACCAGCAGCACGGGAATCGCCCACCAGAACACCGCCGGGGTCGCATCCGAACCCTCCGGAGTATTGCGCGCGGGGTCCATCAGGAAGCTGATCAGGGCCAGGCCCGCCAGCCACACGATGGCCCAGACGCCGTTGCGCCAGTGCAGTTTGGCGATATGGTCAGCGTTCTTGCCGAAGAGGTACATGCAGGCCAGCACGATCAGGCCCAGGATGATCGCGATGAACAGCTTCTCGTTGGTCTCCCAGCCCGTCCAGTAGACGATGAGGTTGGCGAACCAGAAGGCGACCATGGCGATGAACTGCCCACCGGGAAGTTTGAATGGCCGCGGGTGCTCGGGCAGCCGTTTGCGCAGTGCGGACAGGACCAGGGGGCCGGCGGCGAAGGAGATCACCGAACCGGAGGTGATGAACCCGACCATCTCCTGCCAGGAGGGGAAGGGCATGAGCAGCACACAGCCCACGATGAAGGTGAAGATCAGGCTGCCGGCGGGAACACCGTGCTTGGAGATCTTCCCCAGGAACTTAGGCGCGTTCCCGTTGCGGGAGATCGCATAGGACACCCGTGCAGCCACGCCGACGAAGATGAGGCCGGTGTCGGCCGGCGAGACGATCGCATCGATGTAGAGCAGGGCCGTGAGCACACCCAGGCCGGCCAGCGTCGACAGAGCGGCCAGCGGGCCGAAGTCATCGTCGAAGCTCAGGCCGGTCCACGATCCCGCGCGGTCCAGGATCTCCGCGGGCACACCCACGGTGAAGGCCAACTGCAGCAGCGCGTAGATGATCGCGCACACACCCACCGACAGCAGAATCGCCAGGGGAATGTTCCGTTTCGGGTTCTTCGTCTCGCCGGCCAATTCGATCGGCTGCCGGAAGCCCGTATAGGAGAACACGATTCCCGCGGTCGCCACGGAGGTCAGGACAGCGGCGAAGCCGTGCGGGGCGAAGCCGTGGGAGGTGAAATTCGAGGGCCCGCCCATCTTCATCGTGAAGAAGCCACAGATCAGGAAGACCGCGACCACCAGGACGATCATGAACAGCTTCCACCAGACCATGACGTCGTTGATCCGGGCGAAGAGCCGGATTCCGAAGTAGTTCAGTCCGGTGAACACCGCCATCAGCACGATGCCCACGACGATCCCCATGGGAGTGAGCACATGCGAGGTGGTGCCGCTGCTGCCGACGACCGCGGTGGTGAAGGGCGCGAATTTGGTCCCGTACGTCAAGACGGCCATGACCTCGATCGCCGGCGTGGCCGCTGCGGCGACCCACATGACGAAACCAAGGGCATACGATCCCAGGGACCCCCAGACCAGGTGCGGATAGCGCACCACACCGCCGGAGACGGGGAACATCGGGCCGATTTCGGCGAAGCAGAAGGCGATCGCCAGGATCATCACCCCGCCTATCAGCCAGGAGAACACGGCCGCGGGACCCGCGATCATTGCGGCGTTATAGGCGCCGAACAGCCAGCCGGAGCCGATGATGGATCCGATGCCCATGAAACTCAGGGAAATCAAACCAAGGCGTCTCTTCATCGACGGTTGGCCTTCGAAACCGGTCGTGGGGCCGGGGCTTGCAGTGGTGCTATCAGTCACGGGGGACCTCCTTCTCACTTGAGCGTGAGCCAGATTACCCCGATATATAAAGTGGTTCAAATCACTACATGTGATGGAGTCATCAGCGCAGGTCGTGACGCCGATCCGCCCCGCCCGGCTTGTTCGAAGACGCGATGCCCGCGGCCTTGAGATCCCGGCGCAGTTCCTTGGGCAGGGCGAACATGAGGTCCTCGGTGGTGGTCTCGACCTCCTCGACTTCGTCGAATCCGTACTCGGCCAACAGTCCCAGCACATCACGCACCAGGGCCTCGGGGACGCTGGCCCCGCTCGTCACCCCCACGGTGGCGACATCGTTGAACCACCCCTCATCGATCTCGCCCGCGTTGTCCACGCGTTTGGCAACCCGCGCACCGGAGAGCCGTGCGACCTCGGCCAGGCGCACGGAATTCGAGGAGTTCGCGCTGCCGACCACGATGAGCAGATCCGCCCGCTGCGCGATCGACTTGACTGCGGCCTGGCGGTTGGTCGTGGCATAGCAGATGTCATCGCTGGGCGGATCGACCAGCTCGGGGAACCGACCTCTGAGCACGGCGACGGTCTCCAGCGTCTCGTCCACGCTCAGGGTCGTCTGTGAGATCCACACCAGGGGCACCCCTGCCGGCAGTTCGACACTGCGGGCCTCAGCCGGATTCTGTACCAGGGTGATCAGCCCTGGGGCCTCTCCCATCGTGCCCTCGACCTCCTCGTGCCCGGCGTGGCCGATCATCACCATGTGATAGCCCTGCCTGGCGAACCGCACCGCCTCCCGATGCACCTTCGTGACCAGGGGGCACGTCGCATCGATCGCGTCCAGCTCCTGTTCCCTGGCCTGATCCAACACCGCAGGCGACACCCCATGGGCGGAGAAGACGAGCCTGGCCCCGGTGGGCACTTCGTCCAATTCGTCGACGAACACCGCACCGCGGGCCGCCAGGGTCTCGACCACGTGCCGGTTGTGCACGATCTCCTTGCGCACATAGACGGGTGCGCCGTAGTGTTCCAGCGCGCGTTCGACGGTGATCACGGCGCGGTCGACACCCGCGCAGTAGCCGCGCGGGGCGGCCAACAGGACGCGCTTGCGAATGCCCTGCGGGCTGCGGATCGCCGAGGCGGGGGCCCGGTGTCGCGGCACCGCCGGGGTGGGCAGGAGTACAGTGCTCATCCGGCCATTGTAAAAGGCGTGACAGTGCCTCGGGTTAGTGTTGTCTGGGACAAGCACGGGCCGCGCACCCAGCGGCCGGGATGGAGGAATAACCATGGTCGAACGGATATCGGGCACACCCGGGACCGTCGGTGCACCGCAGACTCCCGCCCTGGCGCCCACCGCAGCCCAGACTTCGCCGGACAATCCCTGGCCCCTGGCCCTGCTGAGCTCCAATATGAAGCGCTACATCGACAAGATGTCAGCGGTGTGGATCGAGGGACAGGTCATCGAGTTCAATCGGCGCGGCAAGGTCTCGTATCTGACCCTGCGCGATTTGAACGATGAGATGTCTCTGCCCGTCCAGGTCTTCAACAACGTCCTCGACAGGATGCCGACGCAGCCGCAGGAAGGCGCCCATGTCATCGTCAACGTCAAGGCGGACTTCTGGCTGCGTGCCGGACGCCTGTCGATGCGGGCCAATGACATCCGCGCCGTGGGATTGGGCGACCTGCTCGCACGCCTGGAACGCCTACGGGGACAACTGCGCAACGAGGGCCTGTTCGCGCCCGAGCACAAGCGCCGCCTGCCCTTCCTCCCCTCCCGCATCGGACTGATCACCGGACGGGATTCCGACGCCCAGAAAGACGTCGTGCGCAATGCCACGCTGCGCTGGCCGGCCGTGGAATTCGAGATCCGCAACGTGGCGGTACAGGGCAATGGCGCGGTGCCCCAGGTGATTGCGGCCATGCAGGAACTCGACGCCGACGAGGCGGTGGACGTCATCGTCATCGCCCGTGGCGGTGGCAGTTTGGAGGACCTGCTGCCCTTCTCCAATGAGGCGATGATCCGTGCGGTGTACCAGGCCACCACGCCGGTGGTATCGGCTATCGGGCACGAGGCGGACAACCCGATCCTCGACGAGGTCGCCGATCTGCGCGCCTCGACGCCCACGGACGCCGCCAAGCGGATCGTGCCGGACTACAACGAGGAACAGCTGGGCATCCTGCAGATGCGGGCGAACCTCGACGGTGCACTGGCCAGGCTGCTCGACCGCGAGGCACAGGGACTCGCATCGGTGCTGAGCCGTCCAGTGTTCGCCCAGCCCTCCAGGTTGATCGACGACCGTGCCGCTGACATGCTCACCTGGCGCGACCGGTCCACGCGCGCCATGTCGGGCCTGGTGGACGGCGCCCGGCTGACGATCGACGGCCTGCGCACCCAGGTCCGATCCCTCTCCCCACTCAACACCCTGGCACGCGGCTATGCCGTGGTCCTGGACCCCAGCGGTGGCGCGGTGCGCGACGCGGCGCACGTCTCCCCGGGTGACGCCCTGTCGATCACCGTGGCCAGGGGCAAGATCTCCGCGGACGTCACGGCGACCAGCCTGCCGGACCCCACCGAACCACCCACCGCCCACTGACATCGTCGAACCAACGCGAAAGGCACTCATCATGAGCGAACCCTCACAGCAGACCACCCCGCAGCCCGTACCGCCCGTGGAAGACGTGGCTTCGTTGAGCTACGAACAGGCGCGCGAACAGCTGGTCAACACCGCTCAGCGATTGGAGGCGGGCAATCTGACCCTGGAGGAATCACTGTCCCTGTGGGAGCGGGGGGAGGCATTGGCCGACCGCTGCCAGGCATGGCTTGACGGCGCCAGGGACCGGCTGGAGAGCGCCCAGGCCGCTCGCCGCTCATCCATGGATTCGCCCGAATAACACCGGGACCGCAGCCGGCCCGGCGGCTACTTCTTCGTCTGTTCCACGGCCTGCTGGGCGAAATCGGTGAAGCTCGTCCAATCGGCGGTACCGAGGAACACCAGGGTGGACTTGGCGACGGTACCCGTGAGGATCTGCTTCTGATCCGGGGTCTCGTACCGGGTGAAGGTCACACCGCCGATCCTGTCCTCGCCGATGGGTGCCATGTTCTCCGCCTGTGACTTCACCCAGCGCTCATCGCCCTTCGCCTGCCTGATCGACACCCACTGGTCATCGGGGCCCAGCATCGAGACGTACCAGGTATCCAGGGTGGGCGAACCCATCTGGCTGACCCCGGCATCATTGGCATGCCAGCCACTCGGAAGTTCGGGGACGAACAGCTTGAAGGGCAGTCCGCTGGACTGCTGCGCCGCCTGCCCGACGTCGACGGTGCGCTCACTGGCGGTGTCCGGTTTGGGCGCCATCATGACCGCGAACAGCACAACGATCATGCACGCTGCCAAGGCGATGACCATGTTCACCCAGTTGTAGGTCCGGCGGATCTCCCGCATTTCGGCCCTGGAACCGGGCTTGGGCTTCTTCTGCTGCTGTGTCGACACCCCTCTATTGTGCCAAGTTCCGCTGGGAACCTACAGCCGACGGCCGGTCATATGTGCCACTCCGGCGGGAAATGAATCATATGGAGGTGGCACAATTGGAATCATGAGCGAATCTCACGCACAGCACACCCCCACGGAGAAGGCCCACCACAACGGAGGTCGTGCAACGGAGGAACCCGTTGCCGTGACCGACGAATGGACCCAGCGCCTGCAGGTGTCCGAAGGCCAACCCGACCGCAACCTGGCACTCGAACTCGTCCGAGTGACCGAAGCCGCCGCCATCGCCGCTTCCCCCTGGGTGGGCCGTGGCAACAAGCTGGCCGCCGATGGCGCCGCCGTCGCCGCGATGCGCAACGTCATCTCCACCGTCCACATGAATGGCACTGTGGTCATCGGAGAGGGCGAAAAGGACGAGGCCCCCATGTTGTTCAACGGCGAGACCGTGGGCGACGGACAGGGTGCCAACTGCGACGTCGCAGTCGACCCGATCGACGGAACCACCCTGACCGCCAAGGGCATGCCCAACGCGGTGTCCGTTATGGCGGTCTCCGACGGCGGATCGATGTACGATCCGTCCGCCGTGTTCTACATGGACAAGCTGGTCGCAGGGCCCCAGGCGCGCGACTACGTCGACCTGCGCCTGCCGGTGGCCGAGAACATCCGGCGTGTCGCCAAGGCCAAGGGATCACCCGACGACATGTCCTCGGTCACCGTCGTGGTGCTGGACCGCCCGCGTCACGACACTCTGATCGAAAAGATCCGCGCCGCCGGGGCCCGGATCAAGCTCATCTCCGACGGCGATGTCGCCGGCGCCATCGCCGCCTGCCGCCCCAATACCGGTATCGACCTGCTGATGGGCACCGGCGGCACCCCCGAGGGCATCATCACCGCCTGTGCCGTCAAAGCCCTCGGCGGTGTGATCCAGGGACGTCTGCACCCCCAGTCCAAGGAGGAGCGCCAGGCCGCCATCGACGCCGGACTCGACGTCGACGCGGTCCTGACCACAGACGACCTGGTGACCGGCGACAACACCTACTTCGTCGCCACCGGCATCACAGACGGCGACCTGCTCGACGGCCTGCGCTACGAAGACGGCCGGGTGCTCACGCACTCGCTGGTGATGCGCTCGAAGTCGGGGACCGTGCGCAGCGTCTACGCCGAACACCGCCTGGACAAGACCCATTCCTACGTCGAAGCGGCCAGGGAAGCGGCACGCCGCGGCCTGGTCTGAGGAAACAGCCGTGTCGACCATCCCCCCTCTCAAGTCCGACCACAATACGCCGCGCAAGGTCCTGGAGCGCCTGCTCCAGGGCAATGAGCGCTTCGTCAACAACACCCCGGAGCACCCCAATCAGGACGCCGCCCGCAAGCATGCCCTGACCGGGGGGCAGCACCCCTTCGCGACCCTGTTCGGCTGTGCCGATTCACGGGTCGCGGCGGAGATGATCTTCGACGTGGGCCTGGGCGATATGTTCGTTGTGCGAACCGCCGGCCAGGTCACAGACGCGGTCACCCTGGGCAGCCTGGAATACGGCGCGGTCAGCGTGGGGACCCCGCTGTTGATCGTGCTCGGTCATGACTCCTGTGGAGCCGTGACCGCGGCGATCGAATCTTACGATTCGGGTACCACGCCCGAGGGCTTCGTCGCAGACATCGTCGCCCGGCTCCTGCCCACCGTCGTCGAATCCCGCAAGGCCGGCCACCAGGACGTCAACTCGACCGTGGCGTTGAACACGATCAACACCGCCCGGATGCTCTACAGCCGGTCCCCCGTCCTGGCCCGCCAGGTCGACGCCGGCAAGCTCATCATCCTGGGCATGACGTACAGTCTCGACGACGGCCACGTGCACATCGTCGAACGCATCGGCGCCACGGCCCCCACGGACTGAACCCAGACCACCCTCGATCAGTAGTTTCCACCGACCACATCAAAAGGAGTAACACGTGAGCGAAGAGTACCGCATCGAACACGACACCATGGGTGAAGTGAAGGTCCCGATCAATGCCCTGTACCGTGCGCAGACCCAGCGCGCGGTGGAGAACTTCCCGATCTCCGGCAAGACCCTGGAGCGCCAGCACATCGCGGCGCTGGGCCAGGTCAAGAAGGCCGCCGCCCGTGCCAACGAAGAACTGGGCGTGCTCGACGCACAGCGGTCCAAGGCGATCCAGGACGCCGCCGACGTCGTCATCGCAGGTGATGTCGACGGTGACTTCCCCATCGACGTGTTCCAGACCGGTTCCGGCACCAGCTCGAATATGAACACCAACGAGGTCATCGCGACCCTGGCCAGCCGGGCCCTGGAATCCGCCGGCGTCGAGGTCCACCCGAACGACCACGTCAACGCCTCCCAGTCCTCCAACGACGTCTTCCCCACCTCCGTGCACGTGGCAGTCACCGGCGCCTTGGTGGGCGACCTGGTCCCCGCCTTCGAACACCTGGCGACCTCGCTGGAGGCCAAGGCCGTGGAGTTCAAGGACATCGTCAAGTCCGGCCGCACGCACCTGATGGACGCCACCCCCGTCACCCTGGGCCAGGAATTCTCCGGTTATGCAGCGCAGGTCCGCTACGGCATCGAGCGCGTCCATGCCAGCCTGCCGCGCGTCGCCGAGGTCCCCCTGGGCGGCACCGCCACCGGCACCGGCATCAACACGCCCGCCGGTTTCTCGGCCCGCGTCATCGAGCTGCTGGGCGAACAGACCGGCCTGCCGATCACCGAGGCCCGCAACCACTTCGAAGCACAGGCCAACCGCGACGGTCTGGTCGAGGCCTCCGGCCAGCTGCGCAACATCGCCTACAGCCTGATGAAGATCTGCAACGACATCCGCTGGATGGGATCGGGCCCCAACACGGGCCTGGGCGAGCTGCACATTCCCGATCTGCAGCCCGGTTCCTCGATCATGCCCGGCAAGGTCAACCCGGTCATCTGCGAGGCCACGATCCAGGTCGCTGCACAGGTCATCGGCAACGACACCACTGTGGCATTGTCGAGCACGAACGGCGCCTTCGAACTCAACGTGGGCATCCCCGTGATGGCAGCGAACCTGCTCGAGTCGATCCGCCTGCTGGCCAACGCCGCGAGCGTGATGGCGGACAAGATGGTCGACGGGCTGATCGCCAACGAGGAGCGCGCCCGCTTCCTGGCAGAGGCCTCGCCGTCGATCGTGACGCCATTGAACAAGGTCATCGGCTACGAGGCCGCGGCCAAGATCGCCAAGCACGCCGTGGCCAACAAGCTCACGGTCAAGGAGGCGACGATCGATCTGGGCTATGTCGCCAATGGGACCGTCACCGAGGCGCAGCTGGATCAGGCGCTGGACGTGATGACGATGGTCGGCGACTACAACCGCTGATCGCCAGCCGGCTCATCCGCTGACGCGACACGGCCGCCGAGGTTCTTAGAACCTCGGCGGCCGTGTCGCGTCAGTATGCTCCCGGCAGCCGGGCTACTTCCCGTAGCGCCTGCCCCGGGAGGAGAAGTCGCGCACCGCGCGCAGGAAATCGGTCCGGCGGAAATCCGGCCAGTAGACCTCGCAGAAATAGAACTCGGAATACGCGCTCTGCCACATCATGAATCCCGACAGGCGCTGTTCCCCCGACGTCCTGATGATGAGGTCGGGATCCGGCTGGCCCTTGGTGTAGAGGTGTTCGGAAATCCTCTCGGGGGTCAGATCGTCGATCATCTGCTGCATGCTCAGGCCCGCCGCCTGCGATGAGCGCATCCAGGACTTCACCGCGTCGACGATCTCCTCACGCCCTCCGTAGCCCACTGCCACGTTCACGGTCAGCCGGGCCCTGCCGGTCGCAGGAGTGCGCTGCTGGGCGGCGGCCAGTTCGCGACGCAGGTCGTCGGGCAGCAGTCGCAGGTCACCGACCAGTTTGACGGCATAGGACTCCGTGTCGGCGATCTGATCGACCAGATTGGAGATGATCCGCTTGAGCGGACCCAGTTCCGACTCGTCCCTGGTCAGGTTCTCCTTGCTGAGCACATAGAGTGTGACGACGGAGATCCCCAGTTCCGAACACCATCCGAGGAACTCGATGATCTTATTGGCGCCCGCCTGATGTCCGTGCGCCGTCGTCGTGCCGAATTCCCGGGCCCAGCGGCGATTGCCGTCGGTGATCACCCCGACATGGTGAGGGATGGCATCGGTGCGGGCCAGCTGCCGAAGCACCTTGCGTTCGTACATCCGATACAGCCACGCGGGCCGGTACATATGAGTCCTCTCCATGCCGACCACACGGCCGACGATCCTGCACAAGCCTACCGAATGTCCCGCGGTACCCGTGACGGTACCGTGCTTTCGGATCGGGTATTCCCAGACTCCGCTCCTACGCTTGGTTCATGACAGGAATCCCCCAGGCACCGGCTCCCACCCCCGATCGGCACACGGGGCACGACCGACTCGCCGAACCAGTCCCCGCCGCCGGACGCCGCCATCGCGCCCTCATGCACGAGGTGCGCAAGCTCATGGGTCAGGCCAAGCCCAGTTGGCGCGGATGGATCCATGCAGGGGCCTTTCCCGTGTCGGTGCTCGGCGGCCTGGCCCTGGTCATCCTCTCGCCCACGATCGCCTCCCGGCTGGCCGCCGCGGTGTTCGCGCTGACCGGCATGATGCTCTTCGGCACCTCGGCGGCCTACCACCGAGGGAAGTGGCGGATGCGCATCCGGCTGCTGCTGCGCCGGATGGACCATGCGAACATCTTCCTCATCATCGCCGGGACCTACACCCCGTTGGCCGTCCTGCTGTTGCCCCTGAAGAGCTGCATCATCCTGCTGTCCATCATGTGGGCGGGCGCGATCGCCGGGGTGGTCTTCCGACTCGTCTGGACGGCGGCCCCGCGCTGGCTGTTCGTGCCGGTCTACGTGGGCATCGGAGTCGCGGGCGTCGGCTATGTGCCCGCCATGTGGGCCGCACACACCGCGGTGGGCATCCTCATCGTCACAGGCGGCGCCCTCTACATCGCAGGCGCCGTGGTCTACGGGGTCAAGCACCCCGACCCCGTGCCCACGGTCTTCGGCTTCCACGAGGTCTTCCACACGTGCACGGTGCTGGGCTATGGCTGCCATCTGGCAGCGGTGCTGGTCGCGGCCGTGGCCGCCGACCTCCAGCTGCTCTAGCCGGCCGTTCTAGCCCCGGTTCCCGTCCTCCGGGTCCTCGGCCCCGGCTGCACCCTCGGTCTCGTCGCCGACCGTCCGTTCGTCGGCCGGCGGCAGATCGCTGCGGTTGGGCACGGCGTGCGGGCTGCGCAACGGGATCGAGTACTCGGTCTCCGCATCGTCGCGTGCCCGCACCCGGCGGACCCGGCGCATCGCATCGCGCATCAGGAAGATCGCGGCGATGACGATCAGGATCGTCACGACGAACCCGATGGTCCCCGGGGTGACTTTCGCCGCATCGGGATAGGACACGCCGCCCGTCGTGGGAGTCGGAGTGGCGGCGGCCAGCGCCAGATACAGATCGCTCACTGCAGACCCTCCGGTTCACGCCAGCCATTGGCGTCGACGATCGCATCGAGCCGGTCCTCGGGGACCCGGTGTCCCGCATCGTCGGTGACGCCGGCGAACAGATCCGATTCCACATAGTCCCGGTGTTCCAAGGGACCGCGGCCCGTCATGTCCACGACGAGTTCGAAGTCCTCGGTGGGCAGCACGCGCTTGGCGGCCCGTCTGGTCGCGGAGAAGAACCCGCCCTGCGGGTCGATCTGGGTCCGGTGCGCCAGCAGTGCCTGTTCGGCGGTGTCGACGAAGGGCCCGCAGGTGATGACCGTGGACAGCCAGGAATCCCGCTCCAGCCGGCCGGCCCAGTGTTCGAGGATCTCGGCGAAGGGCGATTCCAGACCGCGAGCGCGCACGGTCTCGTCCAGCAGGCGCCACTTCTTCGGTGACAGGTCCTGGTTGTAGTACACCTTCTGGACCTGCCAGGCCGCGCCGAGCTCCGGATGGTAGTCCGGCTGTGCCGCCGCCTCGACCGCCGCCATCGTCACAATGTGTGCCTTGATGTGATCGGGGTGCGGGTAGCCGCCCTGTTCGTCGTAGGTCGTCACAACCTGCGGCCGGAACTGCCGGATCAGGCCGACCAGGGGTCGGGCGGCCACATCGGTGGGCACTTTGTAGAAGCAACCATGCGGGGTCTGGGTTTCGAAGTCGCCTTCGGGCAGCCCCGAGTCGACGAAACCGATCCAGCGCTGCTCGGCGCCCAGGATCGCGGCCGCATTGGCCATTTCCTCGCGCCGCAGTCCGGCGATGTCCCGGATGGCCGCCGGTGACTGCGCTACAGCTGGGTTGAGGATGTCGCCGGCCTCGCCGCCGGTGAAGGTGGCGATGAGCACCTGAGCGCCCAAGGAGGAGTACAGGGCGGTGGTACCGGCTCCCTTGGAGGATTCATCATCGGGATGGGCGTGCGCCGCCAGCAGGCGCAGTCCCTCATACGGCCGTTCGTCCAATCGGTTCACACTCACATCCAGGTCCGTGCAGGGGCGTAAAAGTTCCTCCCCTAGACTAGTACGCGAGTGCCGCGCGGGATACAGTAGCGTACCCTTTGCAGCTCTAGACATCGGTCCCAGCATTCGGAGAATACGACGAATTCCTCACTCGAGGCCAGGTACGGCCGCACCACGCACGCACAGGCGGCACCCACCG
Source organism: Brevibacterium sp. 50QC2O2 (assembly GCF_024580675.1). NCBI lineage: Bacteria > Bacillati > Actinomycetota > Actinomycetes > Micrococcales > Brevibacteriaceae > Brevibacterium > Brevibacterium sp. 50QC2O2. Next base: position 126,181 of record NZ_JANIJZ010000002.1, on the reverse strand, counting down.
CGGCCACCGCCACCCGACGCCGCCGCATGGTCGTCATCACGGCCGTGCTGCTGGTGCTGTTGACCGCCGCGGTCGCCTGGCTCTCCTTCCGTCCCAAGGGCAGCCCCCAGACGGCGACGAACGTCGGGTACTCGGTCCCCGACGACTCCCGCACCGAGGTGACCATCGCCCTGGTCCCCGATGCGCATAGGACCACCAGATGCGGAGTACAGGCCAAGAGCGTCCAGGAAGCGGTGGTCGGTTACCGGGAGGTTGACATCGCGCCCGACCCACAGGCGGACAAAGCGAATCCCGTGCATGTCACCGCCCATCTGCGCACGACGCAGAAGGCCGTGCAGGGCATGTTGGATCGCTGCTGGTACGTGGTAGAATAAAAGTTCAATGTTTATCCCGGGTGACCCTGTTCACCCGGGATAAACCATTGCTAGGGGCCTGCACATTCGATCGGGCCCGACACTGTCCATCTACAAGGAGCGATCATGACCGAGCAGTCCGCTGAGACCACATGGCTGAGCCAGGCGGCATACGACCGTCTGTCCAAGGAGCTCGAAGAGTTGTCCGGCCCCGGTCGCCAGGCTGTCGCGGAACGCATTGAGGCCGCCCGCGACGAAGGCGACCTGAAGGAGAACGGCGGTTATCACGCAGCGCGTGACGAGCAGGGCCAGCTGGAGGCCCGCATCCGCCAGCTGGAGGTGCTGCTGCGCAACGCCGAAGTCGGCGAGGCCGATTCGGACACCAGCATCGTCACCCCGGGCAAGGTCGTCGTCGTGACCCTGGGCAAGAAGGACCGCCGGTTCGTTCTGGGCTCGCGTGAGCTGGCTGGCGGGGGCGAGGACGTCGAGGTCTTCTCCGAGAAGTCTCCGCTGGGCGCAGCCGTCAACGGTGCCAAGGTCGGTTCTACGGTGTCTTATGAGGCACCCAATGGACGCACGATCGAGGTCACCATCAAGTCGGCCGAGGCCTTCTGAGCACAGAACGCCGAAGAGACGGGGCGGGCCGGGACACAAGTCCCGGCCCGCCCCGTCTCTTCTGTGCAGTCTGCCCGCCTAACCGTGCGCCGCCCGCTTGGCTTCCTTCTTCCGCCGCTTCTCCTCCTTGGCGGCAGCGGCTTTCGCCTGGTTCTCCGCGATCGGATCACGACCGGCCAGCGACTGCACCACCGTGTTCCCGCACGCCACCAGGGGCACCGCGAACAGGGCACCCAGAATTCCGAACATGAAGCCGCCGGCCGAGACCGCCAGGACGACGGCCAGCGGGTGCACGGAAACGGCCTTGCCCATCACGAAGGGCTGCAGGACATGGCCCTCGATCTGCTGCACCGCCAGGACGACGATGAGCATGATGACGGCCGAGACGATCCCCTTGGACACCAGGGCGACGACGACGGCGACGAAGCCGGTGACCACGGCACCGACGATCGGGATGAACGATCCCAGGAACACCAGCACCATGAGTGGGATGACCAATGGGATCTGCAGGCAGATCGCACCGATCCCGATACCCACGGAATCCACCGCCGCGACCAGGATCTGCACCCGCACGTACTGCACCAACGACCACCAGCCGGTCACTCCGGCCTTGTCCACGCGGTCCCTGGCCCGTGCGGGCAGCAGGCCGACCAGCCAGGGGAAGATCTTGTGTCCGTCATAGACGAAGAAGAACGTGGTGAACAGGGTCAATACCAGGCCCGTCATGAAGGTGCCGACGCTGCTGGCAGCGCCCAGGGCCCCACTGGCGATCTCCCCGCTCTGTGATTCGAGTACGCTCGTGACCTTCTCCAGGCCCATGTTGACGTATTCGGACAGGCGACCCGAATCCAAGCCCCAGGGATTCGAGCCCAGCCAGGTGGAAATCGCCTCGACGCCCTCTTTGACCTGATCCCACAGGCTGGAGAACCCCGCATAGATCTGCTGGCCCACCAGGGTCAACAGGCCCAGCACCACGACGATCATGCCGACGAACACAGTAGCGGCGGCCAGGCCGCGCGGCCACCCGTGGCGCCCCAGGAAGGCCGCCATGGGCGTGAGCAGGGCCGACAACAGCAGGGCGATGAGCACCGGCATGACGATGATGTCGACCTTGGACAGCAGATATAGGGCGACGAAGGCCGCCGCCACGATGACCAGGCCCCGCCACGACCAGGCAGCGGCCAGGCGGACTCCGGAGGATACATAGGGACCCTCGCCCTTTGGCGAGGTCGACTCCGAGGAGAACTCAGTGTGCTGTTCACTCATGGACCCAGCATACGGAGATCGGCCTATCCGCGCACGCTAGACTTGAGATCCCGGTAAGGAGGAGCCCGAATGAAACGCAGCGCGCGCACGGCACTGGCGGTGGCCGCGGCCGGACCCATCGTCCTGGGTGCCGTCAGCGGACTGTTCTACCGGCAGTCCCAGCGACTGCGCCGGGCCCTGGCCGTCGATTCCGAACGCCTGGTGCCCGTCCTGCATGAACTCCACAGCGCGCACGGCCCCGCGCGCCCGATCACCGACGACGACGGCGACACACCTGCCCTCGCACTCCTCGGCGACACCTGGCTGGCCGGAAACGAAGCGGTCCGCCCCGGCCGACTCATCGCCAGTGGCCTGAGCCGGATGTTCGAATCACCTGTGCGCCTGTCCGATCAGGCCTCCCCCTCCGCCCGGGCCGAGGACGTGGCCGCACAGGTCGCGGATCTGCTGCGCCATCACGGTATGCGACGCTCCAAGACGGGTCCGTCGGCTCCCCGCTACGCCGTCGTGTCCATGGGTATGAACGATGTCATCCACCCGGTAACGGGATCACTGAGTCTGCCGGTGCTCACCAGCGCGATCTCCCGGTTGCAGCGCGAGGGCGGCTACCGCATCATCGTCCTGACCTGCCCGGATCTGGGCGGACTACCGCAGGTCAAACGGCCCCTGCAGGGCGTGCTGCGCCGGTCCTCCCGCGTGCTCTCGGGTTCCCAATGGGTCACCACCGCGGCCGCCGGGGGCCTACCGGTGTCCATCCACCAAAGCCTCGCCGGCACCACCAGGGTCGGCCTGCTCAGCCATTCCGGCTTGGCCCCCAGCACCCTGGGCTTCCAGCAGATCGCGGCGACCGTGCTCAGCCGGATCGCCCACGACCGGGGTCTGGTCGTCGTCTCGACCCCGCCACAGTCCTGTGAAGGAGAAGAATGAACCGCGTCGTCCTCGCATCCTCGTCCCCGACCAGGCAGGCCATTCTGCGCGCCGCCGGCATCACCCCTCTCATCCTCGTCCCGGATGTGGACGAGGACGCGGTGACTGCGGCCGAGTCCCCCGGCTCGGTCGCCGAACAAGTCCAGATCCTGGCCGATGCGAAGTCGGCGGCGGTCCTCGAGCGGCTCATTGCGGACCCCCGCCCCGTTTCCACCGCCCCCGGTGACGTCCTGGCCGTCATCGCAGCGGACTCCCTGCTCGAACTCGACGGGCGGCCGATCGGCAAGCCACACACCGCCCAACGTGCCAGAGAGGTGTGGCATGCCATGGCCGGCCGGACCACCCACCTGCACACCGGCCATGTGCTCACCCGGCTCGAATCCGGGCCCACGGGTCTGCAGCGGATCGGCACACAGCGGGCGACCAGCACGACCACCGTGCACATCGGCCGGATCACCGATGCCGAGCTGGAGGCCTATATCGCCACCGGCGAGCCCCTGGAAGTCGCAGGGGCGCTGACGATCGACGGCTATGGCGGTGCCTTCGTCGACTCCCTCGAGGGTGATCACCTGGGTGTCCTCGGCTTGAGCCTGCCCACCCTGCGACGCATGTCGGCGGCTCTCGACCTGGCCTGGACCAGCCTCTGGGACACGCCCGGGAGCTGAGTTCGGCGGGAAAGTTTTACGACCGACCTTTTGTCGGATGGCGACAAGGCCTTGGACCGAGGAACTACATTGTGGTCGTTCCCACTCATCGGTTCAGGAGTTTTGATGGTCGACTTACAGGACTACTCGACGCACGTCATCCGACGCCCCTTCACCAGGGTGCTCATCGCCAACCGCGGCGAGATCGCACTGCGCGTGATTCGCGCCTGCCACGATCTGGGCCTCAAGGCGATCGCCCTCTACACCTCCGCCGACGCCGCCGCCGATTACGTCGAGCTGGCCGATGATGCCTGGTTGCTGCCCGGCACCACAGCCGCCGAAACCTACCTCGACGTCCCCACCCTGGTCGATCTGGCCCAGCGCGCGGGCGCAGAGGCCGTCCATCCCGGCTACGGCTATCTCTCCGAAAGCCCCGACTTCGCCCAGGCCGTCATCGACGCCGACCTCGTGTGGGTCGGTCCGCCGCCGGCTGCCATCGCCCGCCTCGGCGACAAGTCCGGCGCCAGGGCCGTGGCCCAGCGGGTGGGAGCGCCCATCACACGGGGCTCCGACGGTCCCGTCGCATCGGCCGCCGAAGCGCTCTCCATCGCCGAGCGGATCGGTTATCCGGTCGCGGTCAAAGCCGTCTACGGCGGAGGTGGCAGAGGTTTCCGCACGGCGGCCTCGGCCGCCGAACTGCCCGAGGCGCTGGCCAGCGCAGCCCGCGAGGCCAAATCCGCCTTCGGGCGCTCCGAATGCCTCATCGAACAGCAAATCATCAAGCCCCGCCACGTCGAAACCCAGTGCATGGCCGATGGGACCGGCCGGGTGCTCGTCGCCTCGACCCGTGACTGCACCCTGCAGCGACGCAACCAGAAAGTGCTCGAGGAGGCCCCGGCCCCGCACCTGAGTTCCGAACAGCTGGACACGATCACGCGGGCCTCTCAGAGGATCCTCGCGGAGGTCGGATATGCGGGCGCCGCCACCTGCGAATTCCTCTTGGGCTCCGACGGCCGCCTGACCTTCATGGAGGCCAACGCCCGGATCCAGGTCGAGCACACCGTAACCGAGGAAGTCACCGGCGTCGACCTCGTGACCTGGCAGCTGCGAATCGCCGCCGGCCAGACCCTGCCGGAGACCTTCCCAACGCCCCGCGGACACGCGATCCAATTCCGCATCAACGCCGAGAACCCCGCCCAGAACTTCTTCCCGGCCACCGGCACCATCTCCCGCCTGCGCGAGCCTGCCGGGCCCGGGGTACGGATGGATTCCGGGGTGCGCCAGGGCACCGTCGTCGGCACCGACTTCGATCCCATGCTCGCCAAGCTCATCGTCACCGGGCCCGACCGGGCGACCGCCCTGGCCAGGGCCCGCCGGGCCCTGGCCGAGTACGCACTCGACGGGGTGGCCACACTCCTGCCCCTGCACCGGGCTCTGCTCGAGGCGCCGGCCTTCACCACCGACTTCACGGTTGACACGAAATGGCTGGAGACCGACTTCATGCCCGGCTTCACCGCCGACGAGGTCGCACCGGGCACCGCGGCGCCGGCCGACGAGACTACCGACGTGGTCGTCGAGGTCGACGGGCACCGGCTGACCGTCAAGGTCCCCAGTGCTCTGCTGACATCTGTGTCCGGCACTACGGTTCCCGCCCGCCCCACCGGACTGGGTGGCTCCCGGCTGCGCCGACGCGGCTCGAACCGGACCGACGATGCGAGCGCCCTCACCGCTCCGATGCAGGGCACGATCGTCTCCGTCAACGTCACCGACGGCGATACCGTGTCCGCGGGAGACACCCTGGCGGTGATCGAGGCCATGAAGATGGAACAGCCGCTGAAGGCCACGCACGACGCCGTTGTGGCCAGCGTCGGAGTCTCCTCCGGAGACACCGTGAAAGCAGGCACCCCCATCGTCACCTTCGCCTGAGCGGAACACACAAAGCTGCCGGGGCCGGGGATGATCGTTCATCCCCGGCCCCGGCCGCGTTCTGCGCCTCTGTTCTCCTGCTCAGCCGCGGTGGTGCAGTTTGCGCGCGGCCTCGGTCAGGGAGCCCGACAGCGAGGGGTACACGGCGAACGAGGAGGCCAGTCGGTCGACGTTGATCCGGTTCTCCACCGCCAGGGTCAGGGGCATGATGAGCTCACTGGCCTTGGGACCCACCACGACGCCGCCGACGATCGTGCCTGATCCACGGTTCGCGTAGATCTTGACGAAGCCCTCGTCGATTCCCTGCATCTTCGCCCTGGCGTTCGTGGCAAGCGGCTGCATGACCACCTCGACCGAGTGTCCGTTGTCGCGCAGATCCGCCTGGGTGAACCCGACGGTCGCGATCTCCGGGGCAGTGAACACATTCGAGGTGACATTGCGCAGTTTCAACGGGGCCACGGCATCACCGAGCGCGTGCCACATCGCAATGCGCCCCTGCATCGCGGCCACCGATGCCAGGGGGAATACCGGCGTACAGTCGCCGGCGGCGTAGATCCCCTGCCGCGAGGTCCGGGAAACCCCATCGACGACCACATGGCCGGAGGGTTCGACACTCACACCTGCGCGCTCCAGACACAGGTCCGCGGTATTGGGGATCGAACCGACCGCCATCAGGCAGTGAGAACCGCGCACCTTGCGCCCATCGGCCAATTCGACCAGGACCCCATCGCCGTCGCGCACGACGGACTGGGCCCGCGAACGGGACAGCACGTGCATGCCGCGCCGGCGGAAGGCCTGTTCCAGGACCTCGGCCGCGTCCTCGTCCGTGCCGGGCAGCACCCTGTCACGGCTGGACACCAGTGTGACCTCGGCGCCCAGGGCGTTGTAGGCGGAGGCGAATTCCGCACCCGTGACGCCGGAGCCGACCACGATGAGGTGTTCGGGCAGTTCGTCGAGGTCGTACAGCTGCTTCCACGTCAGGATCCGTTCGCCATCTGGCTTCGCAGAGTCCAGTTCGCGGGGGCTGGCCCCCACCGCCAACAGGATGGTGTCGGCCCGCAGGGTGTATTCCGTGCCGGTGTCCTCGACGACGCCCACCTCGTCACGACCGGTCAGGGTACCGGTGCCGTGGATGATCTTGACGCCCGCATTGATCAGCCCCTCCTGGATGTCGGCGGCCTGCGCGGCGGCCAGGTGTTTGATCCTGGCATTCATCACGGCGATGTCCGGGCGCACGTTCATGCTAGGACTGACCGGGGCGTCCGCCACGGTGGGGCCGGAGGAGGTCAGGCCCAGGGTCGCGGATTCGCTGATCTCCACCATGCGCTCGGCGGTGGCGATAAGCGACTTCGAGGGAACCACATCCGTGAGCACCGCCGCACCGCCGGTCTGTCGCCGTTCGACGAGCATGACGTCGGCACCCAGCTGAGCGGCGACGAGCGCGGCCTCATAACCACCGGGCCCGCCACCGATGATGACAACACGATTCTGCGAAGGATCAAGAACGTTATTCACGAATCCATTGTCCTACAGGCGTGCGCATCGGCGCAGTTCAGGTGGTGATAATCTCGCCGTGCTCGCGATGCAGGACGCGGATCTTCTCGTAGTTCTTCGCATTGCCCAGAACCCTGGCGATGTCCTTCTCCCCCATGGCACGGCGGACCTTGGCGGGGACCCCTGCGACCAGCGACTCCGGCGGGATCACCGCGTCCTCGAGCACCACCGCGCCGGCTGCGATGAGGGATCGGGAACCGATGTGTGCCCTATTGAGCACCGTCGCGCTCATCCCGATCAGGACGTCGTCGTCGACCGTGCACCCGTGGACCAGGGCGCGGTGACCGATCGATACCCTGGCCCCGACCGTCACCGGCTTTCCGGGGTCCGAGTGCATGACCGTGTTGTCCTGGACATTCGAGCCCTCGCCGATACTGATCGTCGACCCTTCGGCCCGCAGCACGCACCCATAGTAGACAGCTGCTCCCGCCGCCAACCGGACGTCTCCGATCAGGGTGACTCCGGGAGCCACGAAGGCTTCGGGGTGAATCGTCGGGGCCACGCCGTCGATCGCTATCAGGGTCACATCGGCCAAGTCGCCCGGCCGTCTTTTCGCTCCATCGCTCATAGGGGATACATAAGCAGGGAATGACGTGGAGCACAAGCTTCGAAGTGGATGCGGAGTTTGTCAGAAAGTTCACACAGCCCACCTCTTGTGTGCGTCCGCGCACATGTGTGAACCTTAGGGGGTACGAGATCTGCGGATCATCCCGCAGGTCTCCTGTTTTTGTGGGCGCTAGGGCGCACACAGTCGTTTGATGAAAGGACACCATGGACTGGCGTCATCGTGCCGAATGCCTGAACGAGGACCCCGAACTGTTCTTCCCCATCGGGAACACGGGGCCGGCGCTTCTGCAGATCGAAGAGGCCAAGAGTGTCTGCCGCCGCTGCGAGGTCGCCGAGACCTGCCTGCAGTGGGCTCTGGAGACCGGCCAGGACGCCGGCGTCTGGGGTGGCCTGTCCGAGGACGAGCGCCGCGCCCTCAAGCGCCGCGCTGCACGCGCCCGCCGCGCGGGCTGAGCGCACTCGGCTGGCTACCCGGCGTCTGAGCGCCGAATATATGACTGGGCCCCGTCCATCCGGACGGGGCCCAGTCATATCTTCGGCGGGACCGCTGCCGGCCCGCACGCTCAGACGCCGTCGCGCAGCGGCACCTCGATGACCGCCTCGGTCCCCCCGCCGGGGCCCGGCCGCCAGGTGATGTCCCCGGACAGATCGGTCTTGATCAGTGTCTTGACAATCTGCGTGCCCAAGCCGTTGCCGGGGCCCCCACCGGGAGGCAGCCCCACCCCGTCGTCGGAGACCGTGACGGTCAGCTGCTCACCGTGGCGCACCGGCCTGACCACGACCTCGCCGGTGATCGTGTCATCGGGTCCCAGCCCGTCCACCGGAAAGCCGTGTTCGACGGCATTGGCCACCAGTTCGTTGAGCGCCAGAGCCAGAGAGGTGGCATCGGCCGAGGAGATCGAACCGAACGATCCTTCCCTGCGCACGTGCACGCTCGCCTGTGCCGTAGCCAGTTCGGGAGCCATCTGCATGCCCTTGTCGATGATCTCGTCGAAGTCCACGGATGATTCGATGCCCTTGCTCAGCACATCGTGCACCGTGGCGATCATCTGCACCCGGCGCATCGCCTCGCCCACCGCGGCCTTGGCCTCGGGGGACTTCAGGCGCCGTTCCTGCAGACGGAGCAGCGCGGAGACGGTCTGCAGGTTGTTCTTCACCCGATGGTGCATCTCGCGGATCATCGCATCGCGACTGAGCAGTTCACGTTCCCGGCGCCTGACTTCGGAGACGTCGCGGACGAGCAGGATCGCCCCGGTGCGCACTCCGCCGCGTTTGAGTGGAATGGACCGCAGGGACACACTGATCCGGCCCTCTTCGATCTCCGCGCGCCACGGCGCCCGGCCCGTGAGCACCATCGGCAATGCCTCATCGACCTGGCGAACCTGGTCGATCAGCGAATCCACGACCTCGTTGAGGTAGCGACCCTCGATTTCACCGTCGTGGCCCAGCCGGTGCAGCACCGACATCCCGTTCGGCGAAGCATAGCGAACCCTGCCCTCGCGGTTGAGTACGAGCAGGCCATCGCCCACCCGGGGCTCCCCGCGACGCACCCCCGACGGCACATTCTGCTGGGGGAACTCGCCCTCGGCGATCATCGACAACAGCATCATCGCCGAGGACCGGTAGTTGCGTTCCAACCGTGAGGCGCCGATCCGGCGCCCCTCCTCTGTATGTCGGGTCAGCAGGGCGATCACCTGCCCTGCCCGCACCACCGGGATCGCCTCGGCACCGGCCAGGGCCGGTACCGTGTCGCCCGCAGCGACTATCGCCTTGGCGTCGACCGCCCGCTGCAGGAATCCACGTTCCTCCTCATTGGCCAGCGTGCCGACCTCGTCGTGCGGGTAGACCGTCGAGCCGGTGGTCGGCCGGCAGTGGGCCACCACCCGGAACGCCCCGGCTCGATCGCCTTCCAACAGGGTGGGAACCCACAGCACCAAATCGGCGAATGAGAGATCGGCGATCAGCTGCCAGTCCCCCACCAGGAGGTGGAGCCATTCGACGTCCTCGGGGTCCGTCACCCCCTCCGCTGCCAGTTGATCGGTCAACAGGCTCATTCGCCGGCTCCACTGTTGAACCGGGTCGAGCGGACCAGCGAGCGCATCATCCGCAGCAGGACGGACAGCGGTGCCTGTCCGGCCTGTTCGAGGCCGAGCACTTCATCGGTGGTCGAGCGCACCGCGTCCAGGGCCGTCTGATTCTCCACCTGCCACTGGGCGATCCGCTCATCCGCCCGCTCCTCCGGGGTCGGGTTGGCCGATGTGGTGGTGCCCAGCACCACCAGGGCGATGGAGTGAACGGCCTGGTAGAAGTCATCGCGCAGCGCGCCGCGGGCCAGTGCCGACCAGCGGCTGGACCTGTCCAGCGCGCCGATGCTCACCAGCAGGTCCTGCCCGCGCAACAGGTCCGTCACACCGTAGTAGACCTCGGCCACGTCCCGCGCCTCCAGTCCCGTGCGCTCGGCGACGGTGGCGACATCCAGGAGGGCGAACTCGTCGAGCAGCGAGCCAGTGCGCCAGGCCAGGTCGGCCGGCACACCCGCGGCGATATAGGCCGCCGCCTGCTCTTCGACGGCCGCCCGGTCCGCACCGCGCAGCATCCCCTGCAGCTGGGGCCGCAGGCTGCGGACCACCGGCTGGAGACGCGCGATCTGGGCCGGCACGTCAATGGCCTCCGGAGAGAGGTTGAGCAACCAACGCGAGGCCCGGTCGAGCAGGCGCACGTATTCGTGCACGAGCTTGATCTGCACCTGGCTGGGCACGATATTGTCCAGGGCCGAGATCGTATCGAAGTGTTCGTCGAGGTCGAAGATCTCACTGACCGCTGCGAAGGTCCGCGCGATCTGCGGGATCTTGGCCCCCGTCTCCTCGATGATCCGGAAGATGTAGGTCAGGCCCGAGCGGTCGACCATCCGATTGACCAGGTGGGCCGTGGCGATCTCGCGGCGCAGCGGGTGTCCTGCCAGATCGGCCGCGTCGACGTCGAGGCCACTGGGGAAGTACGCTGCCAGGTCACCGGCCATGAACGACTCATCGGGCACCGTCGATTCCAGCAGGCTGGAGGCCGCGTGCATCTTCACATATGCCAGCAGGACCGCAAGCTCCGGCGAGACGTAACCGCCGCCGGATTCCCTGCGCCGGCTCATCGTCTTGGCGTCGGGGAGGAACTCCACTGCCGAGTCAAGGCCGGCGTGTTCCTCCAGGAACCGCTGCAATCGGATCAGCGCCCCGGTCATCGTGCGAGCCTCGTCGCGCCCTTCGCCCAACACCGCGTTCTGACTGTAGTTGTTCGCCAGCACCAGATCGGCGACTTCTCCGGTCTGGTCCAGCAACAGGGCCTCGCGCTGCTCCGGCCGGTACTTCCCGGCCCTGATCAGCCCGTCGATGAGCAGCTTGATGTTGACCTCGTGGTCGGAGGTATCGACACCCGCCGAGTTGTCCACGGCGTCGGTGTTGATCCGCACGCCGTGCAGTGCGGCCTCGATCCGGCCCAACTGGGTCGCCCCGAGATTGCCTCCCTCGCCCACCACGCGGGCCCGCAGCTGCGCTCCGGTGACCCGGATGTCCTCATTCGCCTTATCGCCGACCGCAGCATCGGATTCCCCCGTGGCCTTGATATAGGTCCCGATGCCACCGTTGTACAGCAGATCGACCGGCGCCTTGAGGATCCCGGAGATTAATTCCCCCGGGGTATAGCGGCCGGGGGCCAGGCCCAGGGCCGCGGCCGCCTCCGTACTCAACAGCACCGACTTGGCCGTGCGGGAGTAGACGCCACCACCGGCCGACAGCAGGGACTTGTCGTAGTCCTGCCAGCTGGAGCGCGGCAGTTCGAACAACCGTTTGCGCTCGTCGAAGGCCGCCAGGGGCTCCGGGTCCGGATCGATGAAGATATCGCGATGGTCGAAGGCCGCGATCAGCCTGGTGTGCCGACTGCGCAGCATGCCGTTGCCGAACACGTCGCCGCTCATATCGCCTATGCCCACCGCGGTGAAGTCCTCGCGGGATGTGTCCACGCCCAATTCGCGGAAGTGCCGCTCCACCGACTTCCACGCGCCGCGCGAGGTGATTCCCATGGCCTTGTGGTCGTAGCCGACCGAACCGCCCGAGGCGAAGGCGTCGCCCAGCCAGAAGCCCCGGGAGATCGCCAGTCCGTTGGCGATATCGCTGAAGCGCGCAGTGCCCTTGTCAGCGGCCACCACCAGATAGGTGTCGTCACCGTCATAGCGCACAACCGAGTCCGGGTACTCCACGGTCTGCCCCGTCGGCCCCTGCACCAGGTTGTCAGTCAGGTCCAGCAGCGCCCCGATGAATTTCTCATAGGCGTGCTGCCCGGCCGCCGCCCAGGCGCTGCGGTCCACCGTCGGGTCCGGCAGGTGTTTGGGCACGAAACCGCCCTTGGCGCCGGTGGGCACGATCAGGGCGTTCTTGACCATCTGCGCCTTGACCAGGCCCAAGATCTCCGTGCGGAAATCGTCTGGCCGGTCCGACCAGCGCAGGCCGCCGCGTGCTACCTTGCCGAAGCGCAGATGCACGCCCTCGACCTCCGGCGAGTACACCCAGACCTCGATCGCCGGACGCGGCTTCGGCGCGAACGACAGCTCGGTCGGATGAAGTTTGAAGGCCAGTGTCTGTGGCAGGGTGTCGGGCCCGGCGGTGAAGGCATTGGTCCTGACCAGGGCGCGGATGAGCATGCGCATGGCCCTGACCAGGCGATCTGCGTCGAGTGTGGCGACCTGTGCCAGGCTCGCCTCGATGCGCTCTTCGGCCTCCGCCACCAGGCGCTCGCGCTCGGCGGAGTCGATCGCGGGATCGAACCGGCGGGTGAACAACGTGACGAGCAGGCCGGCCAGTTCCGGATGGGCGGTGAAAATGCCGGCCATGGTGCGTTCGCGCAGGGCCAGCCCGGCCTGGCGTAGATAGGCGCCCAGCGCCTGCAGTACCGTCAGTTCCGTCCAGCTCAGGCCCGCGATGATGAGGCTGTCGAGTGAACTCGTCTCCCGCAGCCCCCTCCACCCTGCGGCGAAGGCACTCTCGATCCGAGCGAAGTCCTCGCGATCGACCGGTCGTGAGAACTCCAGGCCGAAGTCGTAGATGTAACGCTGAGTGCCGTCGGCCAGATCGATCCGATAGGGCCTCTCGTCGAGGATCTGCGCGCCCAGATTCGACAGGTGCGGCACGATTGCCGACAGGCCGGCCGGGGCCAGACGGTACAGGGCAAGGCGCAGATGGTGCTCATCGGTACCCGGTTCCCGGTGCAGCATCACCCGCGGGGCCAGGTCCGTCACCAGGGTGTCGAACCGATCCACGTCGGCCAGGGCCTGTTCCGGCGTCTGGTGCTCCCGGTAATCCGCAGGGAAGGCGTGTGCCCACAGCCGGGCACGCTCCGAGGCCGCTTGGGACAGCTTCTCGTCCGATGGCGCCAGCAGTTCCTCCAGGTCCTCGGACCAGGATCTCACGGCCGATTTGATGCGTTCGGCCACCACCTCCGGCGAGATGTCCGGCAGCATCTCATCGCGGCCGACCCGGGCGACGAAGTGCAGACGCGCCAGAATCGAGTCCGACAGCAGCACGTCGAAGTCGACGCTGTCCGCCCGGTACAGATCGCGCAGGACCGCCTCGACCCGCAGGCGCGAGGCCGTGTCATAGAGGTCGCGGGGGACGTAGACCAGGACGGAGACATAGCGTTCATAGGTATCGCGGCGAATGAAGACCGAGGACTCGCGCTTCTCCTGCAAGTCGATGACGGTCAAGACGATGTCGAGCACGTCCTGCGGTTCGGCTTGGAGCATATCGTCACGGGGGAACGATTCGAGGGCGCCCAGCAGTTCGGTCCCGGAATGGGAATCGCGCAGCAGCCCCGAGTGCTGCATGATCCAGGAGACCTTGGCGCGCAGCACCGGTACGTCCAGCACCGAGGCGTTGTACATGGGCGCGGTGTACAGGCCGACGAAACGACGCTCCCCGACGATCTCCCCTGCTTCGTCGAAGACCTTCACGCCCAGGTAGTCCATGAACCCGCGGCGAATGATCTGCGAACGGGAATTCGCCTTCGTCAGGACCAGCACGTGTGGGTCCCTGGCATGGGAGGAGACCGACTTCGACAGAGGCGAGACGGTGGTGTCGCGCAGGGCGCTGATGCCCAGTGCAGTGCCCTCGACGGGCTCCAGCCGGGTACTGCCCCCGGCTTCGACCAGGCGGTACTCGCGGTAGCCCATGAAGGCGAAGCGGCCGTCGATCCAGTCGAGGAAGTCGGCGGATTCGATGGCCTCGGCCGCCAGCTCGGGACGCGGGGCGCGCTCGCGCAGGTCAGCGGCCAGGGTATGGGCGCGCTCCGCCATCGCGGCCTCATCGGCCGCCGCTGCGCGGATCACCGCGATGATGTGCTCGAGCGCGCCGGCCAGCCCGTCGAAGGATTCCGGTGCGATTCTGTCGATGTCGATCAGCAGCCATGACTCGCGCCGCGGGATGCGGGCCTCTGGACTGTCCACCTCGGCCAGGGTCGGCAGGGCCTGCGTATCGGTGTGCAACAGACCCTTGCGGGCGACCGTGAATTGCTCGGGCGAAGCGGAGTCGCGCAGGGTGATGAGGGTGGGATGGTGCACCCGGCGGATCACATATCCGGTGGAGCTCAGCGCCGCGGTGACTGACGAGACGAGGTAGCGCACATCGGTGACCACGATCGCGATCCTGGTGTGGTTTCCCGTGTAGTCCGCATCGCCCGGTTCCGGATTGTGCAGTGACACAACCGGTGCGGTGCCGGTGAAACGCCGGGCCGTGCGCAGGTGATCCCAGGCGCAGCCGGCCATGGCCTTGGCGCCCAGGGCCTCGAATTCGTACCTGTCGATGCGGGGATAGTATTCGCGCAGGAAATCCTCCGGGGGTTCCTCCCCTGTGATCTCCTGCCATGCGGTCGCGAGCTGGGCCTGGTAGACCTCTGCCACTTCTTCTCCTCTATGGATCGGATTGTTCATCGTCGTTGATGTCCTCTCACTCTATCCCCGCGCAGGCCGCGGCGGGCCCCTGGGACGATGAGTCGATGAGCAGGGGGATCTCCGCGGCGTCATACCACAGCAGATCCGCGGACAACAACGTCTGAGCCGCCGTTTGAGCGTCCTGGCCGGCCACCGCGTCGATGGTCGCGGCCTCGTCCATATGGGCCGAGACGATCCGCGCGGATTCGATTCCGGGCAGGGCGTACGTCACGACGCCGGGATAGACACCCAGGGGCCGGTCCGCCGGCCGCACGCCCGCGTCCAGGGCGAGGATCACCCGCGGCTCTCCGGTGGTCAGTGCCGGATCCACGGCCTGGGCCGCCGCGACCTCGAAGGCGGTCCATTCCGCCTCCTCCCGCGCCTCGCCGCGCAGGCCGGTGTCCGCCGGCGCGAAGACCGTCACGGATGTGGTGGGCAGGGTTTCCCAGGCGGCTGCGAGGGCGCCGAGCGTGGTGGGAAGATAGCAGCGAATCGCTTCGGTCACGGGCATGCCCCCATTGTGTCAGAGGGATGTCACAAACGTGCTACGCGGCGTCGTCGGCCCCTGCCCTTTCGCACACCCCGCAGGCTGCGCCGCCGGGTGGCCGGGCGCGGCAGGCCGGGCATTTCGGTCAGCAGCGCGTCGATCGCCTCGACGAATGCGCTGTGCGGCGCCGCTTCGCCGATGCTGCGCCCGGCCAGCAGCGCCCGGTCCAGGTCCTCCCCCGCGGCAGGGAGGAAGCAGTATTGTCTAACACCGACGAACCGACTCAGGGTTGCGGATACGACGGACTGCGGATCGGGGCCGACGGCGGACTCCCTGACCTTGTTGACCACGATGGTCGCCCTGTCCGTCAGCTGTGCGAAGTCATCGGAGGTGACGAGATTGACCAGCCGGAGCAGCCCCAGCGGGTCGGCATTGCCGAGCACGAGGACGTGGTCGGCCGCGGCCAACACCGCCCGGGTGGCACCGTGGCGGTCGGAGTGCGGGTCGAACTCCTCCCCGTCGAGCCGGTCGGAGACGTCCACGACGGTCACCGCGGCGTGCGCGCGCAGTTCCTCGAGTACTTCTCCCAGCACGCCCGGTCCGACCTCCTGCCATCTGTCCGCCCGGCTCATCCCGGTGATCAGGCGCAGCCCGGGGGCCACACTGCTCAGCTGGGCGGAGACGGCCTCGGGAGCTGGTCGCCCGGAGCGCATCAACCGGCACAGTGCCGCGATCTGCGGAGCCTCGTCGAGCACCCCGAACAGGACCGCCTGGCTGGCCGCCACCGTGTCCGCATCGCACAGCACCGTCTCCCCGACCAAGGACAGGCGCTGCGCCAGAGCGGCGGCCACGGTCGACCGCCCCGGCGCCCCGGCAGTACCCCAGACCGCGATGATCGTACCCGTGCGCCGCGCCTCGGCCGGCTTTTGCGCCGGCCGCGGCGGAGCCACCACGCTGGCGGCGCTCGAACGGATCCGCGCCGCCAGGTCTGCGACGGGCAGGTCGAGCCCGGCCACCGGCAGGTCCCACCCCCGGAAATCGGCCTCCTGGCCCATGGCCAGGATGTGCACCCCCGTGTGTTTGAGCCCGCGCACGACATCGGCGTCGAGACCGGGGAAATAACGTCCCAACAGCACGACTTGGCCCTCGCCGGCCGCTGCCAGGGCCAGGAGCTCGGCCTCATCTGCGGGACGAGCGATGACGGTCAGATCGGGCACCTCGCCCAGGCGTGCGACGACCCCCGCCTCGAACTCGGCATCGAGGGCGACGATGAGCCCGATCATGGCATCGCCTCTGTGGTGGCGGCCGGCACCGAGACCGCAGAGATCCGGTGGCCGGACGCCTGGGCGGCCAGGATCTGGGAGAGTTTGTCCGTGGGCACGAAGACCTCCAGCCTGGCACCGGAGGCCTGCGCGAAGCCACCGGCCGAATGGTCTGCGTTGACCACGTCGATGCCGGAGAGAATCTCCTTCGGCTCGACCGTCTCCGCATCGGAATCGGCTGCCCAGATGTCCACTCTGCTGCCGGCCGTCACCGCCTGCGGCAGACTTTCGGACAGGTCGAGGCTCAACAGCCGGCCCTGCAACTGCTCCTGTGAGCCGAGCTGGCCCGCGGGAACCAGCTCGCCCGCTCCCACCGATCTCAGGACCGTGGAGCCGATGGGTGCGGCATCGTGCGCCGACAGATAGGCCCCGGCGTTGCCCGGCAGGCTGACCTCTGTAGCGGTCAGATCGCCTTCGGCGAGCACAGTGCCGGGGACCAGAACGTGTGCGGCAGCCCAGACCCGCGTCGTCTGCGCCGCCTGTCTGACGATGAACCAGGTGCCCAGCACGCTGGCCAGGACCAGGACCACGCCAATCAGCACACGGGGATCGCGGAGTCGGGGTCGAGAAAAACGGGGAGTTCCATGGGAAGCCACGATCTTTCCTTTCATCTTACTGTGGATAGTGGTTAAATGTAACAAACAGCGTTATTCGATAATGTCAGTCGGCAAAGGAACTTTCATTGCGAGTTGCGCGTATCCTAGTGAATGGAGGGGTCCCCCATGGTGGTTGAAACACGCTTCCTGCCGCTGACCGATGTCGCGGAGGTACTCAACGTCTCCGCCGCCCAGGCCAGGGCACTGGTCCGATCCGGAGAACTGCGGGCCATCAAAGTCGGCGGCCGCGGACAGTGGCGGGTGGAGAAGACGGAGCTCGAGGACTACATCCAGCGGATGTACCGGGAGACCCGCTCTGCAATCGAATCGGGGGCAGCGGACCTGTAGGCTCACAGCAGTTCCTGGACGAAATCAACTGCGGGCAGCGGGATCACCTGATGGTGATCCGCTGCCCGCAGTTGCATATAGTCCCCGCCCACCGCAGCGATCCTCCCCTCGACCACCAGTCCGCCGACCAGGGCGATGCGCACCGGAACACGGCGTCGGCTCAATTCCCGCAACGGTGAGGCAAGGGACAACGCACTCAACAGATCCGCCGGTACCCGACCCCGGACCGGCACCCGCAACAGCTGCACCGCGCGCAGCGCGACGAGCAGGCGTGCGGGCGTCTCCAGCGCCAGCCACCCCTCCCCCTGATCGACGAGTGAGCCTGTGAACACATGGCCCTGCACGGTGACTTCGATCCGGGTGCCCAGCAGTCCGGCCACTCGCTCGACCAGACCATGATCCGCATACGACTCGTGCATCAGGTCCGGCACCTGGGCCAGACGGTCGAAACGCTCTTCAGCGTCGATACGGGCCTCGAGATCCGCGAAAACGCGCTCGAAGCGGTTCAACTCGTCCATGTGTTCATCTTGCTATACCGAACGTGTGATGACAAGCACATGACTTCCAAAAAATCTATTGACACTGTTTGATGCTGTTTGCAATAGTTATGGCAATTGAAAACCCCTTGCTAGGAGTAGCCATGCGACGACTGCTGACATGCTCGATCGTTCTGCTTCCGCTCGTTCCACAGGCGATTCTGTTTAACCTTGTGCCCGGGCTGATAGACGAGTTGCGGTCCGGCGATATCGCCGCAGGCCTCGTGCTCGTCCTCTCCGGCCTGGGCTGCCTCTACGTCCTCACCATCCAGCTGGCCCTGTGCCTAGCCGGCCTGGCCCGGCTGACCGACGTCCTGCACCTGCCCGGTGCGCCGACGCTGCGCAGGGCCGCCTGCACCCTGAGTCCCAGAATCGCCCGCGTCGCCCTCGCCGGCGCGCTGGGGACGGGACTCGGTGCGGCAGCCCTGCCGGCTCAGGCCGCGATGCAGACGGAACCCGACTCGCCCGCGCCCAGTGCCGGCTCGCCCGGCTGGCCCACCTCCCGGACCGATCCGGGCTGGCCCACCACGGCGGCGCCACAACGGCCGGAGAACACCGCCACCGGCTCGTCGTCACCGCCGCGCGCAGAGTCGACTGCAGAGTCACCTATTCCGCCGCGGGACCGGCCGAAGAATGCTCAGGACCCTCTCCCCGACGCGCCGCAGAGCTCCCCGGCCGCCCCGGAACGGACCTCCCAGCATGCAATCGTCACCGTCGTCCGCGGGGACAACCTCTGGTCGATAGCACGCGCGCAGCTGAGCGCCCAAGGAACCGAACACCCCACGACGGCTCGGCTAGCGAAGCAGGTCGATCACATCTACAGCCACAATAAGAGCCTTATCGGCTCCAACCCCAACCTCATCATGCCCGGTCTTCGATTGGAGATGCCATGACCATCCAGCTCGACGGAGTCCAGGACCTGCCCCGCCTGCGCGGCCCCCGGCCGGCACCGTCCCGCCGTCGCCCGGCTCCACCACCGGTGGCCCAGCCGGCGGAACCGCGTGCCCCGATCGACTCCGAACTCGTGGCCCGTACCGCCCGATCACTGGCGATCGCCGCCCTCGAGGTCTCCTGTGGACTACGCCGGCCTGCCACCATCGCCCGCTGGGTCGACCCCGAACTGTTCGCCCGACTGTGCCGACAAGCGGCGCTGCGCGAACGCCTAGTGGGATCCGGTGGACCCGCCACCCGGGTCCTCGGAGCCGGAGTCCCCCGGATCTGTAGACTCTCACAGACCGTGGCCGAGGCCGCGCTGGTGGTCGCGACCTCCCGCCGTCATCGCGCACTCGCCCTACGGCTGGAGCTGATCGCCGACCGCTGGATCGCCACTGCCTTCTCCGGCCTGTGAGGACGCGGGTGCGCTCCTTGCGCTACTTGCGCTTCTTGGCGGCCCGGCGTTCCGCCCTGTTCTGCGGAGCCTGCTGCGTCTCATCGTCTTCGGAGGACTCGACCGCATCACCATCGGGCCCCGAGAGCAGCAGCGGCTGCTGCTTGCGCTCGAGCTCGGCCGCACCCACCTCATAGGTGTCGTCACTGGGGTCGTCCAGATCCTCACCCGGGTCCACGGTCACCGTGACCTCCAGCTTGTTGGTCATCCGCACGACGTCCTCCTTGATGCCGTCCTGCATCGCGGTGAACATCTCGAAGCCCTCGCGCTGGTATTCGACCAGGGGGTCGCGCTGGGCCATGGCACGTAGACCGATGCCATTCTTCAGGTAGTCCATTTCGTAGAGGTGGTCCCGCCAGCGCTTGTCGATCACCGACAGCATGACACGGCGCTCCAGTTCGCGCATCGCTCCGTCGCCCAGGGCAGCCTCACGTTTGTCGTACGCCAGGTCGGCGTCCGACCCGATCTCCTTGACCAGCTTGTCCCGGCTCAGATTCGCCTTGGAACCGACATCGGCGATCAGGTCGTTTTCATCGATACTGGGATCGTAGAGATCCGACAGCGCGGTGAACAGTTCGTCGATCTGCCAGGACTCGGCCGGTCCGTGGGTCGCCGCGGTGATGTACGACTCGATGACCTCCGTACGGAAGGCCGCAACCTGGTCCTTCATATCCTCACCGTCGAGCACCTTGCGGCGTTCGGCGTAGATGAGTTCGCGCTGGCGGTTGAGCACGTCATCGTACTTCAGGACGTTCTTGCGCTGCTCGGCGTTGCGCTGTTCGATCTGGGACTGCGCTGAGAGGATGGCGCGGGAGACCATCTTCGATTCCAGGGGCACATCATCGGGAACATTGGCGGTCGCCAGGATGCGTTCGGCCGCGCCGGAACCGAACAGCCGCATCAGATCGTCGGTCAGCGACAGGTAGAACCGGGATTCGCCGGGGTCGCCCTGACGCCCGGAGCGGCCGCGCAGCTGATTGTCGATACGACGCGACTCATGGCGCTCGGTGCCCAGAACGTACAGGCCGCCCGCCGCACGGACGTCCTCGGCCTCGGTCTCGACGGTTGCCTCTGCAGCGGCCAGGACCTCCGGCCAGACCTCCTCGTAGCGCTCGGAATCCTCCTGCGGATCCAGGCCGCGCGACTGCATTTCGGCCACCGCGATGAATTCCGCGTTGCCTCCGAGCATGATGTCGGTACCACGGCCGGCCATGTTCGTCGCAACGGTCACCGCGCCCGCACGGCCGGCGAGTGCCACGATTGCGGCCTCGCGCGCATGGTTCTTCGCATTGAGAACCTCGTGCGCAATGCCCCGCTTGGCCAGCTGCTGGGATAGGTACTCGCTCTTCTCCACGCTGGTCGTACCCACCAGAACCGGCTGACCGGATTCGTGGCGTTCGGCGATGTCCTCGACGACCGCGTCGAATTTCGCCAATTCGTTCTTGTACACGAAGTCCGCCTGGTCGATGCGCCGCATCGGCTTGTTCGTGGGGATCGGCACCACACCCAGCTTGTAGGTGGACATGAACTCGGCGGCCTCGGTCTCCGCCGTGCCGGTCATCCCGGAGAGCTTGCCGTAGAGGCGGAAGTAATTCTGCAGGGTAACGGTCGCCAGGGTCTGGTTCTCCGCCTGGACCTCGACGCCCTCCTTGGCCTCGATCGCCTGGTGCAGGCCTTCGTTGTACCGTCGGCCCTTGAGGATGCGGCCTGTGTGCTCATCGACGATGAGCACCTCTCCGTCGAGCACGACATAGTCCTTATCGCGCTTGAACAGCTCCTTGGCCCGGATCGCGTTGTTCAGGAAGCCGATCAGCGCGGTGTTCTCCGGATCGTATAGATTGGCGATGCCCAGGTAGTTCTCGACGCGTTCGATCCCCGGTTCCAGCACACCTACCGTGCGCTTCTTCTCGTCGACTTCGTAGTCGCGTTCGTCCTTGAGCCGCTTGACCACATTCGCGAACTCTCCGTACCAGCGGTTGGCATCGCCGTCTGCGGGACCCGAGATGATCAAGGGGGTCCTGGCCTCGTCGATGAGGATCGAGTCGACCTCGTCGACGATGGCGAAATTGTGCCCGCGCTGAACCATCTCCTCGGGCGACCAGGCCATATTGTCACGCAGGTAGTCGAAGCCGAATTCGTTGTTCGTGCCGTAGGTGATGTCCGCGGCGTACTGCTTGCGCCGCTGGTCCGGGCTCATCGAGGACAGGATGCAGCCGGTGGTCATGCCCAGGAAGCGGAAGACACGACCCATGATCTCCGACTGGTAGCCGGCCAGGAAGTCGTTGACCGTGACGATGTGCACGCCCTTGCCGGCCAGGGCGTTGAGATAGGCCGGGGCAGTGGCGACCAGGGTCTTGCCCTCACCGGTCTTCATCTCGGCGATATTGCCCAGGTGCAGGGCGGCCCCGCCCATCAGCTGAACGTCGAAGTGACGCATTCCAACAGTGCGCGCCGAGGCCTCGCGGACCGCGGCGAAGGCCTCCGGCAGCAACGAGTCCAGGGACTCCCCATCCGCGATCCTCTCGCGGAACCGATCGGTCTCCTCGCGCAGTTCCGCATCCGTCATGCCCTCGAATTCGTTTGACAGGGCGTTGATCGCATCGGCATAGTTGCGCAGCTTCTTCAGCGTGCGTCCTTCGCCCATGCGAAGCACCTTTTCGAGGATATTGGCCACGGTTCTCCTTGTTACATCACTCAGGTCTTCTGTCCATCCCGGCTCCGCCGGTTCTCCAAGGCACTACTCTAACGCGTCGCACCTGAGTGTTGCCTCACTCGCCCACCGCTTGGCCGCACACACGCAGGCGCCCCGCCTCCTGTTCAGGAGGCGGGGCGCCGTGGCGATTCCGATTTCCGGAACCCGGATCAGTCGGCTGCGACCAGCGATTCGTCGAGGGCGATCACACCATAACTCCAGCCGCGCCGCCGATAGACGACCGATGGCTTCTGCGTGTGCACGTCGATGAAGAGGTAGAAGTCGTGACCGACCATCTCCATTCGGTTGAGGGCCTCGTCGATCGCGATCGGGGCGGCGGGGAAGGTCTTCTCGCGCAGCACCACGGGAGATTGGCCCTCTGCCGGCACCCGGCCACCCGTCTGGTCGACGGTCGCCTCGTCGAGGCCGGTGTCGTCCCTCTGGTCGAGCAGGGGTTCTTTGACCTCCAGCCGGCTCAGTGCCTCCGCTGTGGATTCCGCCCTGTGCTTGCCCTGGCGCGAGACCTTCTGGCGGTCGCGGGCCCGGCGCAGGCGCTCGAGCAGTTTCGCCCAGGCCAGGTCGAGGGCTGCGTACTTATCGGAGGCGCAGGCCTCGGCGCGCAGCACCGGGCCCTTGGCAACGACGGTGATCTCGACACGTTCCGAGGTCTCCGGATGCTTCACATTGCCGTCGTGGGTGAGAACCACTTCGACCCGCAGAGCGCGCGGGGCGAGCTGTTCTACCTTGGATACCTTGTCCTCGACATGAGCCCGGAAACTGTCCGAGACGTTCAGGTGACGACCCTTGACCACGATGTCCATGCTGTTTCTCCTTTGATCCCTGAGGGATTGGCGACCCCGCCTTGGGCGGCATCGGGATGATCCGCGATCCGTTCCGTTCGGGGTGTCTCCATTACATACCAGCCGCGGTATCCCGGTGTGCGGCATCGCCGGTAATTGCCAAAACCGCAATGGAATCAACCTGGATTTGCACACGCCCGAGCGCGCGGGCCGCTTCGGCCAGGGTCGCTCCGGTCGTACAGATATCGTCGACGAGGACGACGACCGGCCGCAGCGCGACGAGCCGTCTGGCAGCGGCCGGATCGGCCACTGCGTGTGTGCCGCGGACATTCGCCCGCCGGCCCCTGCTGCCCTGGCCCACTTGATCGCGGTGGGCGCCTCTGACCCGCAGCAGCTCGCCCACCCGGGCGTCCAGCCCGTCCGCACCCAGCAGACGGCAGGCCGCCCCGGCCAAGGCCGCAACGTGGTTGCCCCCGCGTTCGCGCGCGCTCCTGGCACTTGCAGGGACCGGCACCAGCACCAGGCCGCGCGCCGGCTCGACGCCTGCTGACTCCGCCAGCGCCGCCACGATCGTGCGCGCCAGTACGAGGCCCAGCACGGGAAGGACATCGCGCCTGTCACGGGCCTTGTACGACACCAGGACCTCACGCAGCACTCCCGTGTATTCTCCCGC
This sequence comes from Brevibacterium sp. 50QC2O2, assembly GCF_024580675.1. Lineage (NCBI taxonomy): Bacteria > Bacillati > Actinomycetota > Actinomycetes > Micrococcales > Brevibacteriaceae > Brevibacterium > Brevibacterium sp. 50QC2O2. Next base: position 102,524 of record NZ_JANIJZ010000002.1, on the reverse strand, counting down.
CCCACAGACACGCTGTGTCCCATAGCGGGGCAGGCTCCAGCGGGGCGGGCTATCCAGATGGCTCAGACACACCCCGCACAGGCTCACGGTCTCCGCCCCGCAGCCCGCACAGGTCGGCGGCAGGAGGAGTTCGGCCAATTCGCTCCACAGTCCCACCCGACCAGGATGATCGGCCCAGGACGCACCCACAAGCCCCCTGGCCCGGCTGTGACCGGCGGTCACCCGGCTGTGGAGCGCCTGTGCAGCAGTCCCGCGGGCAGGCTCAGCCGGGGAACGCCGGCTCATAGGACTTGATGCCGACGAGCTTCTGCCAGGCGCCCCCCTGATAGCTGTACACGTCGCCGGCTCTGGTGCCGATGCGCATCGAGCGCAGGTCCGTGCCCGCGCTGATCGAAGTGCCCTCGGACACCGAGCCGCGTGCGGCGAACATTCCGGAGGACGACAGGGTGTAGGGCTGCAGATCCCCACCGGACTCCAGCGCGGCCAATGCCACAAGCGTGTCGGTACCGGCCCAGGACACATCGCGCAGGTCGGAGAACGACTCGCCCGCCGACAACGGCGCGTCCCCGGACAACTCCCGCGGAGCCTGATCCGAATCACGGACGATGCCGATATAGTCCAGGCGGCTGTCCGCCTTCGAGCCGGTCGATAGGACGACCAACCTGGACCCGTCCCGCGAGACCCGCACCGCCGTCACGGTCCGCTTGGACAGGAAACCGGCCTTGAGCGTCTTCATCTCCCCGTCGGGCCCGACCACCTTGAGCCGGCCCGTGTCCGACTCGGCCGTGTAGAGCCAACCGAATCGATCGAAGCTGGGGGCCGCCAGTGAGCTTCCCCTGACGACCACTGTGTCCTTCCGGCCCCCCACGGTCATCCGATGAAGTTCGCGCTCTCCCGCGGCCAGGTATGCGAAGACCCGGCCGGTGTAGTCCCTGGCCGGATTCCCAGCGCCCTTCTTCGGTGCGGGCAGAGGCAGAGACGAGGTCCGGTCCCCGCCCAGTTCCACCAACCGTCCGTCCTGCAGGACGACGGGCCTGCCGGGTACCTCGACCTCGGTGTTGGGCAGATTCGCGGTATCCACGTCCTCGGGCATCCCCGCACCCGTCACCGTCACATCGCGCACCGAGGGCATCGACTGCAATGACAGCGCCACGGTCTTGGCCAGGCGCTCGGCATCGCGCGCGCTCAACTGAGGGTCCCCGGACAGTTCGACCGCGGCGTCTCCGTCGGAGACGCTCAGGGATCCCACTCCCAGCTTGCCGCGCCCCGAGCCCACGGCGGGCACGACGGCGCCCTTGAGATAGTCGGCGGGACCCGCCAATAGATCGGCCACCAGTTCCCGGCCGGCCGAGCCACTGCGCAGGTACCAGCGGGTGTCGGGTACCGCATATTTAAAGTCGGGGGTGTAGTAGTACAGGGAATGGGCCTGGAACATGCTGGAGAAGTTCGCCGGAGTCACCACGATACCCGCCGGCATTTTGGAGATCCGCCATTCCCCATTGACCTGCCGCAGGGTGAACTTCACCGTGCGCTCCGAGTCGGCGGCGGCTTCCCGATAGACCCGTGTCGAATCGATATGGGCCTGCACCGGCAGGGTCAGACTGACGGTCTGCGAATCGCTGGTCACCTCGGAGTTGATGGAGTCGAGGCTGTGGCCCGATTTGAGGACCCAGACGGACTCCAGGGGTTCCCAGGAAGCCGCCAGATCGTCGGTCAGGAAAGACCTGGCCACGGCGAAGTTCGAGGCCGAACCGGTGCCGGCGGCCAGGAATCCACGCACGATCTGGTCCTGGCTGGCCCCTGTCACGGGGCCGTCGGGATCGATCCTGACCTGACCCGGTTCGCTGGAATCAACGTCGATCTGCCCGATCGGACCCGAGCGCGGAATCGAAATACAACCCGTGAGCAGCAGGAGCAGGCACAGAGCGCCGGCAAGCGCTGCGGTTACCCGCGTGCGCCCTGCCCGGGTAGCACTCATGACCGGTCTCCTTCCGCCGCGGGCGGGGTGCCCGGGGCCTGATCGAGTTCGACGACGATGGGGATGCTGCCGGTCTGCACGCGCACCGACCCATCGCTGGTGGCAGGTCCCGCAACGAGTGCCGCACCGCTGATGAGGGCGTCGGCAGGGGGCAGCGGCAACGGCGAGGACACGATGTCCTCCCCCTGCCTACGGGGCACGGTCAGCCGGAAGCAGGACCCCTCCCCGACTCTGCCCCAGGCCTGGAGCCAGCCGTTGTGCAGGTGCGCGTCCTCCAGTGAGATCGCCAGGCCCAGCCCGGAGCCGCCCAGGGTGCGTTTGCGCGATGGATCGGCGCGCCAGAACCGGTCGAACACGTGCTGGACCTGTTCGTCGTTGAGGCCCACGCCGTGGTCGCGGACGCTCACGGCCACCGCCTCCGCATTGGATCCGACATAGACCTCGATCGGATTGCCCTCCCCGTGTTCGATGGCGTTGACGACCAGGTTGCGCACGACCCGGGTGACACGGATCCGGTCGATCTGGGCCATCACCGGTTGGCTGGGCGCGCGCAGGCCCAGCTGCGAACCACTGCGCGCTGCCAGCACCCCTACCGATTCGACGACGCCGCGGACCACATCGGTCAGATCCGCCGAAGTCGTGTTCAGAGCGGCGGCGCCGGCATCGTAGCGCGAGATCTCCAACAGATCGGCCAGGAGGTTCTCGAAGCGGGCGACCTGGCTTTCAAGCAGCTCGGCCGAGCGTCGGGTCGCCTCGTCGAAGGTGTCGCGATCGTCGTAGATCATGTCCGCGGCGATCCGGATCGTGGTCAACGGGGTGCGCAGCTCATGAGAGACGTCGGAGACGAACTGCTGTTGCAGGGTCGTCAATTGTTCCATGCGCAGGATCTGGTCCTGCAGCGATTCGGCCATATCGTTGAAGCTCTGGGCCAGGGTAGAGATCTCATCATGGCCGATCACCGGCATACGCTGGTCGAGGTCGCCGTCGGCGATCCGGCGGGCCACATCCGCGCCCTGCCGTACCGGTGTGACGACCATCCGGGTGACGACCCAGGAGATGGCGCCGACCAGGACCACCAGGACCAGGGCCGCTACCAGCAGAGCGCGCTGGACGAACTCCAGGGTGTTCTGCTCGTCCTGCAGGTCGGCCACCACGTAGAGTTCGAACTGGCCGGCGGCGGGAATCATCACCTTCTGCGCGATGACCAGGCCGGGCGAGCGTTCGGCGCCTGGCAGCGCGATCGGCTGGTAGAGCTGCTGGCCGTCGGTCGAATCGTGCACTCTGCTGCGGAAGTCCCCCGGCAGATCGGCCGTGCGCACCGGCTCCTCGCCATAGGGCGAGGTGGAGATCGATTCGACGCCGTCATCGCGCCTGCCCACGGGTGCCAGATTGATCGAGCGCAGTGCCATCGGCGAGCGCGAGACCATCGAGCGCAGCTGGGTGTTGAGACTGTCGAGCAACTGATCCGTATCGTCGATGCCCGACAGGGCCCCCAGTTCCTGACCGTAGCCGACGGTCTGCGCGGAGGCCGAGCTGAGCTTCGCCTCGTAGAGTCCGCGCGCGATCTGCTTGGACATGTACGTCCCAACGCCGAAGATCGCGATGATCGTCAACACGCTGGTCAACACGACGATGCGCAGCTGCAGGGATCTGGCGAACACCCCGGCGATGCGCTTATAGGAGCGGACCAGCCTTTGGCGCGTTTCGCGCAGACCACCCCGCCCGGCGCCACCGTCGTGGGCCCGGCTCACGCGGAATGACCGGCCTTGTAGCCCACACCGCGCACCGTGACGACGATATCCGGCTTCTCCGGATCACGTTCGATCTTGGCCCGCAGGCGCTGCACGTGGACGTTGACCAGGCGGGTGTCCGCCGCATGGCGGTAGCCCCAAACCTCTTCGAGCAGTTGTTCACGGGAGAACACCTGCCAGGGCTTGCGCGCCAGGGCCACCAGCAGATCGAATTCCAGCGGGGTCAGCGAAACGGGCTTGCCCGCGCGCGTGACGTTGTGCCCCGGCACGTCGATCATCACGTCGGCGACGTGTAGGACCTCGGGCGCAGCCGGCTCGCTCATCCGCAGCCGGGCACGGACCCTGGCCACCAGTTCCTTGGGCTTGAAGGGTTTCGCGACGTAGTCGTCGGCGCCCGATTCGAGCCCTGCGACAACATCGACGGTATCCGATTTGGCAGTCAACATGATGATGGGGACACCGGATTCCGCCCTGATCTCCCGACACACCTCAAGCCCGTCCTTGCCCGGTAACATCAGGTCGAGCAGGATGAGGTCGGGCTGGTTCCTGTGAAAGGCATCGAGGGCGCCATCGCCCGAGGCCCAGAAAGAGGGTTCGAAACCCTCACTCTGCAACACGATGCCGATCATTTCCGCCAGGGCGGTGTCGTCGTCGATCACGAGAATCCGGTCATTCATACCCTTATTGTCCAACATCCCGCGCCCGCCGCGCACTCCGACCCGCCAGGGACCATGCGGGCCGGGGCCGCAATCAGGCCCGGATCAGCTCGAGGACCCGCTGTGTGAGGTCCTGTGTGCGTTCGACGCTGGGGGTCTCGCAGTTGAATCTGACCAGCGGCTCAGTGTTGGATTTGCGCACATTGATCCAGAAGTCCTCGCCCTGCAGCGTCACCCCGTCCATGCGGTCCAGGTCGCCGCGACCGAAGTCCCCGGCCGCGGCGGCCGCGGCGAAGTTGTCCAGAACGGCGTCGGGTTGTGCCACCCGGGAATTGTGCTCCCCGGAGAGTTCCGCCGGGGCGAATTCGGCGAGCAGTTCGCTCAGGGTCTTCTCCGTGCGTTCGAGCGCTGCGATGATGTGGGCGGCGGCCAACATCCCGGAGTCGGCACTGAAGAAGTCGCGGAAGTAGAAATGGGCCGAGTGTTCGCAGGCGAAGATGCCGTTCTCCCTGCGCATCGTCTGCTTGATGCCGGAGTGGCCCACCGGGGTACGGACCGCTCGACCGCCGGCGGCCTCGATGGCCCGCGCCACCGACCGGGAGGTCAGCAGATTGTGCAGCACCGCCGGGTGTTCCTCACCCAGGCCGCGGACGCGGGCGATCTCCCTGGTCGCCACCAGCGCTCCGATCGCCGAGGCCGAGGTCGCCCTGCCCGTCTCATCGATGAAGAAGCACCGATCGGCGTCCCCGTCGAAGGCCAGGCCGATGTCCGCTCGCCGTTCGACCACACCGCGCTGCGCCCAGGCCAGGTTCTCCGGTTCCAGCGGGTTGGCCGGATGGTTGGGGAAGGTGCCGTCGAGTTCCGTGAACAGCCCGATCACTTCGTGTTCGAGCTCGGGGAGCCCTGCTGCCGCGCCGAAGACCTCCGGCAGAAGTTTGCCGGCCATGCCGTTTCCACAGTCGGCCACGATCCGCAGCCGCCGGCCCGTGCCCAGACCCGTCAGGCCCCGGATCCGCTGCGCATAACCCGTGGCAAGGGCGGTGGCGGAGGAAGGATCGGGGTCCAGCGGACGTGGGTCCGCGGGGACCACTGCTGCGAATGCGGCGGCGGCGATTCGGTCGAGGCCCGAGGCCGCCGACATTCCGGCGGCGCCGGGTCCACAGAACTTCACCCCGTTGTAGTCCTGCGGATTGTGGCTGGCCGTCACCATCAGTCCGGGTACTTCCCAGGCCCCGGACGCGTAGTACAGCTGGTCGGTCGAACACATCCCGACGTATACCGGCCGGCTGCCGGCGGCCACGACACCGGCAGCCAGCAGACCGGCGTAGTTCGGGGAGTCGACTCGCATATCGCTGCCGATGACCACGGAGCCCGCCCCGTGCAGTTCGCGCATCACCTGCGCCGTGGCCATGCCCAGGGCCACCAGGAGATCCGCGTCGAGGTCGAGGCCGACCCGGCCGCGGATGTCATTGGCCTTCAGACTGCGCTCCAGACGCGCAGCGCGATCGCTCCGAATGCTCATTCGTCCCCTCCGATCAGACGCAGGCGGGGCCTACCAGTACGCGGCGGGACCGGTGGTTGGGGCCTGGGTGCCGCCGCCTCGCGCACGGCATCGGCGATGGCCAGCAGATCATCACGGCTGCGCTCGGGGACCTCGGCCCCGCCGTCGAGCCGGATCAGCTCCCAGCCGCGAGGGGCGGTGAGCCGATCGGCGTGGTACTGGCACAGATCATGGGCGCCCGGTTCCGCTCTGACCGATAGCGGGCCTATCACCACACAGGCGTCCGCGTGGACATAGGTCAGCGTGCGCGAGGCCGCGCGGGAACAATTGGTCTTCGAACAGGTTCTTACTCCGGGCACACCGGAAGTCTAGTACATCGCCTACAATCGGCCTGTGTCCCGATCCCATCCGCGCGACAGGCACGGCCGCGGCCTGCGCACCGAGCTCTTCGCGGCCCCCGTGCCCGCCAAACGCAGCCGCGCCGCGCATTTCGCACGGATGGCCGGCAGTCTGTTCGACGAACTGCGCGCACGCGCAGCCGGGCAGCTCGACCGCGTGGTGCTGGCCGTCGATTTCCTACCCGACCCCACCGCCGCCGAACCACGGCTGGCCGCGACCTTCAACGCCCGGGCCGAGGGCGGACACACGATCGTCATCTATCGTGCCCCGGCGCTGGCCGCCGCGGACCCGCTCGAACTCAGGGAGGCACTGTTGTTCGCCCTGGCGCAGGAGGCGGCCGGGCTGTGCTCCTTCTCAGCCGAGGAACTCCTGGGCCGTTGAGACCCGCGGCCGCTGAAGCCCGTCAGCGCAGGCTGTCGATCCCGCCCTGTTTCTTCAGCGCCCGACGTTCGCGCTCCGATAGACCGCCCCAGATTCCGAAGCGCTCGTCGTTCTCCAACGCGAACTCGAGGCACTCCATGCGGACCTCGCAGGAACCGCAGACCTTCTTGGCCTCGCGCGTCGAACCGCCCTTTTCCGGAAAGAACGCCTCGGGGTCGGTCTGGGCGCACAGCGCCAGCTCCTGCCACCCCGGCCCGCGCAGCTCTTCACTCAGCAGCCTTTGCAGAGGGTTGGGCACACTGACCACGGACGCATCGGGACCAGCCTGCAGCGGCACCAGTTCGACCGGGTCGATCTGCAGCGGGTCGGACCGGCGCGCAGGCTCGGTGACCGGATCCGCAGACCAGTCGCCTGCGATCCTGTCCTCGACGGTGGGCCCGGTGATCGATCCGAGCAGGTCGTAGTCGAGCTCGTGATTGCGCTGCACATTGTCCTCCGTGCTCACGTGCTTCCCCTTTCCCCAGGTGGCTCGTTGCGGGCACTCATGTATTCCCCTGCCTAGAATTACACGTGTGTCATTACCCATGAGTCAAGCTGCACTTTGCTATTTTATTCACCGACACGTGGGGTAATAGAACACACCTTTGATTCAAAACTCGGTGTGACCACAACATATTGTGTTCAACGAATGAGTCAGCACTATATATGCCATTTGCTGGGAGTTCCCAGACCATTTTAGGAATGCAGTGACATTCAAGCGAATAGGAGCGAGCATGACGGTCCCAACCGACTTTGCACAGCTGATCGGCCGCATCGCGGGCCACAGCGGACCCGCAGTGTCCTGGCACGGAGCCGACGGCGCCATGCTGGAACCCACCGGAGCGGTGATCGCCAACTGGGTGTACAAGGCCACCGGCCTACTCCGCGACTTCGGCTGTGGGCCCCGGGTGCCACTCCTCGTTGTCACGGACGGTACCTGGCACTGGCGCTCCCTGAGCTTCTCACTGGCCGCCTGGGCGATCGGCGCGCCGGTGATCTTCACCGGCCCGCTCGCGCAGCCCGCCGCCCTGGACGGTTATCCGGCCCACCTGGCACTGGCCGAGGAGGCCTGCGCGGACACACCGGCAACCGCCGCAGCAGACGAGGTGCTCGTCTACCCCACAGCGCCCCTGGCCCTCGACGTCGAGGTCCCCGATGGTTTCACCGACGCGGTCAGCGCCATGCGCGCCCACCCCGATACGGCCGTCCTGCCGCCGCTGCGCACCCTGTCCTGGGCGCCCGTCGGCGGCACCGTCCACGAGCTCACCCTGACCGGCGCCCGGACCGCACCGTTGGACCCGGAGGCTGACACCGGTGATGTCCTCGACGTTCCCGGCACCGACGCCGAACTGCTCGCCCTGCTCGGCCGGCTGGGGACCGGAGTGATCGGCCTGGGTTCGGCACGCACGGCACACTGACCGACATGTGCGGTCGACGCCGCATGACAGAATGGCGAACATGGACAAAGTTGTTTCAACACCCGCAGCAGCAGTGGCGGACGTCTTCGACGGGGCCAGCCTGGCCGTCGGCGGGTTCGGCGTAGTCGGCGTCCCGGAATACCTCATCCGCGCGATCCGGGACCAGGGCGCGCAGGACCTGACCGCCGTCTCCAATAACGCAGGGGTCGACGGACGGGGACTGGGCCTGCTGCTCGAAACCCACCAGATCAGCAAGATGATCGCCTCCTATGTGGGAGTCAACAAGGAGTTCGCGCGGCAGCACCTGGCCGGTGAACTCACCGTGGAACTCACCCCGCAGGGCACTCTGGCGGAGAAGCTGCGCGCCGCGGGCGCCGGGATCCCGGCGTTCTACACGATCACCGGCGCCGGCACCCAGGTGGCCACCGGCGGCATCCCACAGCGCTACGATTCCCACGGCGAGGTCGTCATCGCCTCCGCGCCGAAGGAGACGCACACGTTCTCCACCTTCGGTGCCGAACAGACCTATGTGCTCGAGGAGTCGCTGCCGGTTGACTTCGCGCTGGTCCGCGCGGCCAAGGGCGACCGGCACGGCAACCTGGTCTTCCACGCCTCTGCCAGGAACTTCAACCCGCCGGCGGCCCAGGCGGGCAGGATCACGATCGCCGAGGTCGAACAGCTGGTCGAACCGGGCATGATCGATCCCGATGATGTCGATCTGCCCGGCGTCTACGTCACCCGCGTGGTGCCCCTGACACCTGCACAGGTGGCCGATAAACCGATCGAGAACATGACGCTGACGAAGGACTGAGATGGCACTGACACGCACACAGATGGCCGCGCGCGCCGCACTGGAACTGGCCGACGGATCCTATGTCAACCTGGGCATCGGCCTGCCCACCCTGGTGCCGAATTACCTGCCGGAAGGCGTCGACGTCGTCCTGCAGAGCGAGAACGGGCTGCTGGGAGTGGGCCGGTACCCCCGCGCCGACGAGGTCGATCCCGACCTGATCAACGCGGGCAAGGAGATCGTCACGATGAACCCCGGCGGGTCCTATTTCGATTCGGCGACGAGCTTCGGCATGATCCGCGGCGGCAAGATCGACGTGGCCGTGCTGGGCGCCATGCAGGTCGCCGCCAATGGCGATATCGCCAATTGGATGATCCCAGGCAAGATGGTCAAGGGCATGGGCGGGGCGATGGACCTGGTCCACGGGGCCCGGCGCGTCATCGTCATCATGGAGCACGTGGCCAAGGACGGATCGCCGAAGCTCAAGTCCGCCTGCTCACTGCCGTTGACCGGGCAACGGGTGGTCTCGCGCATCATCACCGATCTGGGGGTCTTCGATGTGGACGGCACGGGCTTCACCCTTGTCGAGGCGGCCCCCGGCGTCACGGTCGACGAGATCCGTCGGGCGACCGAAGCGGATCTGACAGTGCCCACCGAACTCCCCCGAACCCCGCAGGGCGTCCTGACCGCCGCGGCCTGAGCCCCGGTCACCCTGCCCCGGGGAATGGCTCAGGCGCCGGAGGGGCCGGACGTGGCGATGAACAGCTCCCCCGACCCCGTCACCGTGACCGGGCCCTCGGCATGGCCGATGAACGCGGCCTGCCCCTGCAGCACGGGCAGTTCCTGCGCGGTGGCCCGGAGCTCCGCGGCGCCTTTGGTGCACAACACGATGGCAGGACCCGCGATCAGCTCCGTCCCGCCGGCGAACCGGTGCAGGGCGAAGTCCGCCACGGCCGGGCCGTCCACGCCGGCTGGCACCACCGGCGGCGGCCCGGGCCGATAGTCGACCAGTTCGCACAACAGCCGGGGATCGACGTGTTTGGAGGTCAGGCCGCCACGGACCACATTGTCCGAGGACGCCATGATCTCCACGGCCAATCCGTGTACATAGGCGTGTGGCACCCCCGCCTCCAGCGCCAGGGACTCTCCCGGAGCCAGTCGCAGATGGTTGAGCAGCAGGGCCAGGCACACGCCCACGTCTCCCGGATAATCCACGGCCAGGCGATCGGTGAGCGAGGCCGCATCCCGATTGCCGGCCACCTCGAGTAATTCGGGCAGCAGGGATCCCAGGGCCCCGAACTCGTCCTGACGGGAGAACAACAGCCGCAGCGCAGCGGCCAGCCCGGCCTCGGCCGTGGCACCGGAGTCGAGGGCCCCGGCCCATTCGCGCAGCAGGCCGGAGGCCTCCGGGCGCCCGAGTTCGGCCGCGGCACCGGCCGCACCGTGCAACACGGGGGCCGTCAGGGCCGGGTCCGCGAAGCCGCACAGGACCTCGAACTCGGAAAGCGCCGTGACCATTTCGGGTTTGTGCCACGGGTCCTTGAACGTCCGCCGTGGATCGTCCAGGTCGATCCCGGCGGCATTCTCCCGGTCGAACCCGGCGCGGGCGGTCGCGGCATCGGGATGGACCTGGATCGACAGGGCCCGGTTGGCCGCCAAGAGTTTGAGGAGGAACGGAAGTCGCGTGCCGAAGCGCTCCAGATGTGCCGAACCGAGCAGATCGTCACCTGCCAGGTCGAGCGCAACCGCCAGAGTGTCGGGGGCCGGGGAGGCGCTCGCGCCGACCGGTATCGGGCACCTGGTCGGTGCAAGGGGGTGGGTGCCCAGCCAGTACTCCGCAACGGGCTCGCCCGTCACCGGTCTGCCCAGCAGCTCCGGAATCGCCCGGACGTCACCCCACTCGTAGGTGCGAACGGCTCCCTGAAGGAGGTGCATGGATCCCCTTTGAAATCGCGGACGGCTTACTTCGTACAGCCTAACCCGCCGGCCCTGAACGCCGGGTGAACACCATGTCAAAAGCCTGCGGGGACCGGAGAACTCCAGATTGCGCGCGGGTGAATGCACAAGCGGGGCGCACCCGAATCGGTGCGCCCCGCAGGATCTGCTTACCGGCTCGCTCAGATGACCCGGATGACCACTCCGCCGGAGTTGAACATGAACTTCGAGGAGCGCTCACTGGTCCCGGTACGCCGTGAACCCGCGTCGATGAGCTTTCCCGGCTTGTCCGACACGATCGTGATGTGTCCCGGATGCCAGATCAGATCGCCCGGTTTCGCCTTGGAGCGCGGGATCACTTCCCCTGCTGCCTTCTGCTGACCCGAAGTCCGCGGCAGCTTGATCCCGTTCTTCTTATAGACGTACTGGACGAATCCCGAGCAGTCCCAGCCCTTGGTCGGAGAGGTTCCGCCCCAGACATAGGGCACTCCCACGTACTTCCTGGCGGTCTTGACGATCGCCGCGCGCTTCTCGGCCTCGCGCTGGGACGCGCTCTTCTTCGCCTTCTTCTTCGCGGGCTTCTTCCCCGGCTTCTTCGAGTTGTCTGCAGACCCTTCCCCGGTGCCTGCAGACGGCGCGGTGGAGACGGCGCCACCGGATATCGGCGGGGCGTTGCCGTCGGCCATCCCAGCGGAGAACTCGCTCACTCCGGCACCCTCGGCCCAGAACAGGGTCGCGCCCTGGAACCGCTGGGTGCAGGTTCCCCCGGCGCACTGCTCATCGCCCGCGGGATACCCCAGATGGCTCTTCTCGGATCCCTTCTTGGCCCAGTGAGCCTTGATCGCCCCTGATGTGGCGTGGGCACCGGTTGCCTTCGACCAGTGGATCGAGCCGGAGGCGAAGGTCTGGTACAGGCCCGCGGACAACTTCCCCTGATTGTTCGCGGGCAGTCCGATCCTCTTCCTGACCTCGGCATTCCAGGCCTTGGCGATCTCACCGGTGATGAGCTTGGCCCCACCCTTGGCGGTCCAGGTGATGAAGCCGGACTTGTACTGCTGGTAGCTTCCCCCTGCCAGCTTGGTCTCGCCTCCGACCTTCGCACCCAGCGCTTTGGCATTGGCCTTGTACGCCTGCTGGATCGCCTCGCCCGAGGTGATCGGGTTGGTACTGGCCTGCTTGCCGCTCGATTGGATCGCGGCCACCGCTTTGCGGATCTGCGGAATCTTCGCGTAGAACGCATCACCGGGGCAGTCTGTGTCGCCGACATCGCGGTGGCCGACGATCCGGTTGATCCGCTTGCCGTTGACGGTGGTCTTGCCGATGGCCGGGACCCCGTCCTTCGACAGCTTCCAGGCGATCGTATTCTCAACGGCCACCTGGGCCGCCTTCGACGGCGCCTTCTTCATGTAGGTGCCGAGCACGGAGATGCCGAAGGTGCCCGTGTTGAAGTTCGACACATGGGCGCCGATGATCGGACGGTCGACATTGCCGGCGCGGCCCTGCCACAGACGGCCGAACTTGTCGACCAGGACGTTGTAGCCGATATCGGCCCAGCCACGGCCCTTGACGTGGAAGGTGTAGATCCCGCGGATGATGCCGGGCACATCACCGGCGTCGTAGTTGTTCGAGCCCTCGGTGTGGTGGATTACCGCTGCCTTGACCGAGTCAGCATATGACGGGCCGCTGCGGCGGATGCTCTCATTGGCACCCCACGCCTTGCGGGAGGCGATGGAGGGCTTGGCGACCTTCTTCACCTTGGCCGCCACGTTCTGCACCCCGGCCGAGCCGCTGGCCTCACCCGCGGTGCCCTGGGCGACGGCAGCCGCCTGCTCTCCCAGTGAGGTGCCCGCCGGGAAACCCGTCGCCTGCACCGTTCCGGAGGCGTTCACCACCGCCGCGCCGGGAACCGACTGCTCATCCGGCCGGGTCGAATGTGTCTGCCCTTCGGCTGCTTGGGTGGTCGCGCTCTGGTTGATCACCGGAGTGTTGGCATTCACCGCCGCCTGGTCCGCCGCCGTCTTCTTCGGATCGATGATGACGAGCTTCGCGTCTGCCGGCGCGGAGGAGCCCAGGATGCGCATCTGCACAGCGGAGGCACCCGAGACGACAAAGGGATCGGTACCGGCCCGCTGATCGCCGTCTGCCCCCTGATCGTATGAGAGGCCGGTCCAGGCGCCCCAGCCACCGGAGGTCGACTGGGTTCGCACCTCGATATTGGAGGCGTTGGCGCCGGAGGCCACGACACCGACCACCGAGGACCGATCACGCGGAACGCTCAGTGACGCCGAGATGGCCGCGATCTTGATTCCGTCTTCGGTCTGCTGTTCGACATCACCGGAGATCGACGGGCTCGGGGCCGAGCTGGGCTCGGCGCTCGGCGTGGGCTTCGTCTCGGGGTTCTGAGTGCGCGGCGCCTGCGGCGTCTGCCGCGGAGCGGTGCGACCGGCATCGGACAGGCCCTCGCCCGGACCCTGCTCCGCGGGCCGCCCGGCGGCGCCTGAGTCCTTTGCGGATTCTTCTGCGGTGGAGTTCAAGGATGTCGATGCGGCTGCAAAGGCCTCGCCGGCCGCTTGCAGTGCCATGTCCGAGGCGCCGAACTCCGCAGCGCTGAGCCGACGATTCTCCGTTGTCGAGCGCAGCGCACCTGGCATATTCGTCGTCGACTTCTTCGACACGGCGGCAGTGGCCGGCGAGGAGTTCCGAGCGCCCGGGGTCAGCAGACCCTTGTGGTCGACATCGGTCAAAGACAGTTCGTTGAAGCTCGGGCGAGCAGCACCCGCGGCATCGGCAACGGGCCCCAGCGCTATGCCGGAGACCACGAGAGCCGCAGCGCAAACGGCCGCAGTCGTCATTGCGATTTTCATTAGATTTAGCCTTATTCGAGGAAGACAGGGAAGAAATTTGGCCAGTCCGGAGATCACCGCCGGCTGCGATCATCCCCGACAATGTGAAATTGTTACATATTTTTCCGCGTGTCGCATTGCAATCTCTGTGCTCCCTGCTAGTTACACGGATGTAGTTCCCCGTCATTCCGCGGCCCGACCGGGCAGAAAAAAATCCCCGCGTCCACCTTCGATCGGGTGAAGGTGGACGCGGGGATACCCCGCGGGGCAGGTCGGGCGGGATCAGGGAACCGAGCAGATCTCCGAACCATCGGAGTCGGGGTCCTCGCCCCCGCCCGACTCTGCGCCGGAGGCCCGAGCAGACATCGCCTGCACCGAATCGAGGCCCAGCGCATCGGCATTGCCCTGTGCCTGCGCGCCCTTGTCGGAGGCCTTCTCGACGGCGGTGGAGACCATATCGTGAACCGTGGCGAAATCGGGATGCTTCGGCACGACCTTGGGCGGAGCCAGATTCAGCTTCGCCATCTTGTGCCCCTTGGCCTTGGTCGCCAGGTCCACGAACTCACCGACCTCGTTCTGCGGGATGTCGGTGGAAATGACCTCCGGAGCGGCGGCCGCCAGCTTGGTGAATCGCTGAGCGACGGTCATCGGATCCAGCTGTTTGAGCATGGCCTCCTGCACACAGCGCTGTCGGGTCATTCGCGCATAGTCCGAGGCGAACTCCCTGGACCGGGCATACCACAGGGCATGGTACCCGTCGAGTTCGATGTTCTTCCCCGGTTCGATCCACCCCAACGGCTTGTAGTGCTTGCCGGTGGCCTTGTTCGTCTTATTCGAGATCGGCACCCGGACGTTCGAGTTCAGCCGGATTCCGCCCATCGCGTCGACCAGCTTCTGGAAGCCCTTGAGATCGATCATCGCATAGTACTGGATATCCAGACCCGTCACACCCGAAAGCGCCTGTTCGGTGGCCTGCACACCCGCGGGGACCTTGTCGGTGTTCGGGAATTCGTCCTTGTGTTCCTCCCCCTCCTGGTACACCGCGTTGATCAGGCATTCGTCCCCGCAGTTATAACCCTGCGGATAATGCGCATGCAGCGGTGAGGAGTCGGGGAACGGGACGTTCTGCATGTTCCTGGGCAGACCGATCACAACGGCGCGCCCGGACTTCACCTCGATGGAGACCACGGACAGGCTGTCAGGGCGCACGCCCGTGCGCTTCTTGCCCGCATCGGAACCCAACAGGGCGATGTTGTAGCGGCCGTCAACGGGCTTCTTACCCGGACCCGAGGCGAAGATCCCCCCGAGCGCACTGCGGGTGGAGTTCAACGTGTTGACTCCCCAGGCGACTCCCCCGCCCACCAGCAGGACCAACACCAGGCTGACGGCCAGGAAGGTCGGCTTGGTACGCCGGCCCAGGCTGTCGATGCGGATCCGGCGCACGGAGTCGAGCATGCACAGCACCCAGTTCAGACCCGCCACCGCCAGCCACACCATCAAGACGATGAGTCCGAGCGCCGAGGACGCGAAGGACAGCACGGCCCGCTGTGAGACGAGCGCCACCACGATGAGCAGAACGATCAGCGCCCAGGAGAACAGCGAGATGAGCAGCGGAATCCTGGCCTTCCGCCGATCGCCGATGATCGACTGCACCGAGCCGGGCAGGAGGGCACTGCAGATGAGCAACAACCAGCCGCGCCAATTCCGCATGCCGATGGGGGCATGGCGCGGATTGCGCAGTGGATCGACGTACACGAGTTCACGGCGTTTCTCGTTCACTGGCTGTCTTCTCATCTCCTGGCTCGAACCTGCCGCTTCAGGATATCGGCAAAGCCGCAAGGGCACTGGGAGCCGACTCCCAGTGCCCTTGCGCGTGTCGCCCCGCCGAACCTCTCAGCCCAGCAGCTTGCGCCCCATCACCAGGCGCTGGATCTGGTTCGTGCCCTCATAGATCTGGGTGATCTTCGCATCGCGCATCATCCGCTCCACCGGGTGGTCCTGCACATAGCCCGCCCCACCGAGCAGCTGCACCGCATCGGTTGTGATCTCCATCGCCACATCGGAGGCGAAGGCCTTGGCGGCGGCACCGTAGTAGCCCAGGTCAGCATCCTGGCGTTCGCTCTTGGCCGCGGCGACATAGGTCAGCTGCCGCGCTGCCTCGAGCTTCATGCCCATATCGGCGACCATGAACTGCACCGCCTCGAACGAGGAAATCGGCTTGCCGAACTGCTTGCGCTCCTTGACGTAGCCGATCGCGTAGTCGAGTGCGCCCTGGGCGATGCCGATGGCCTGGGCCGCGATCGTGATCCTGGTGTGGTCGAGGGTCTTCAGCGCCAGTTTGAGGCCCTGGCCCTCGGCACCGATGATCCGGTCCGCGGGAATGTGGCAGTCCTCGAAGAACAGTTCGCGCGTCGGACTGCCCTTGATGCCCAGCTTGCGCTCCTTCTCGCCGAAGCTGAAGCCCTCATCGCCCTTCTCCACGAGGAAGGCGGTGATGTTGTTGCCGCGGCGGCCCTCGGGATCCGTGACGGCCATGACCGTGTAGAACTCGGAGACTCCCGCGTTCGTGATCCACGTCTTGACGCCATTGAGCACCCAGCCGTCGCCCGAACGCTGGGCCCGGGTTTTCATGCTGGCGGTGTCCGACCCGGCCTCGCGTTCGGACAGACCGTAGGAGAAGCCCTCGCCGGCGGCCAGGCGCGGCAGGTACTTCGCCTTGATCTCATCGCCGCCGCCCAGGATCACCGGCATCGAACCCAGCTTGTTCACGGCGGGGATCAGCGAGGAGGATGCACATCCGCGGGCCACTTCCTCGATGACGATCGCGGTGGCCAGGGCGTCGGCGCCGACGCCGCCGTACTCCTCGCCCACGTGCGGAGCGTAGAAGTCCGTGGCCACGAGCGAATCGTGGGCCTCCTGCGGATAGCGGGCCTCGGCGTCGACGGCCGCCGCATGTGGGGCGATCGTCTCCTCGACTATTTCACGCACCGCCGCGCGGATCTCCTGGTGCTCCTCGCTGAGCTGATACAGATCGAACATATGAATCCTTTTCCTCGGGGGATGGTTTCCGCCCCTGGCTGATCCACGGGTCACGGCCGGGCTGCCGTGGCCGAGATCACTGCGGGTCAGACCGTCCCAGTTTAGCCATGAGGGCCCTGCCCTTGGCCTCGGCACTGTCACGCAGGCCCGCCCGGTAGTCATCGAGCGCCCCACGGATCCGTTCGGCCTCTCCCCCGACCCCGGCGCCCAGGATGCGGGCGGCCAACAGACCGGCGTTCTTGGCTCCGCCGATCGACACGGTCGCCACCGGCACACCGCCGGGCATCTGTACGATCGACAGCAGGGAGTCCATCCCGTCGAGGTACTTCAGCGGCACCGGCACGCCGATCACCGGCAGGGAGGTGACCGAGGCGAGCATCCCCGGCAGGTGCGCCGCACCCCCGGCCCCTGCGATGATGACCGACAGACCCCGTTCGGCAGCCGACGCTCCCCAGGCGATCATGTCCTGCGGCATCCGATGCGCCGAGACGACCTCGGCGGAATAGGGCACGGCGAACTCGTCGAGCACCTCGGCGGCAGCGGCCATCGTGGGCCAGTCCGAGTCCGAGCCCATGACGATGCCGACGACTGGCGCGGCCCGCTTATCATCCATCGTGGTCATGCGAGGTCCTTCCGGTCCGGGTGGGGATTGGTGTCCACTCCTGCGATGAAGTCCGCCGCGTGGCGGGCTCTGGCCACCGCATCGGCGGCGGACTCGGAGCAGACGTTGACATGGCCCAGTTTGCGGCCCGGGCGCACCGACTTGCCGTACATGTGGACCTTGGCCGCAGGATCATGGGCCATCACGTGCAGATAGGCGTGGTACAGATCGTCGCGGTCAGCGCCGAGCACGTTCGCCATCGCACACGCGGGCGCGATCGGCGCCGGATCCCCCAGCGGCAGGTCCAGGACCGCGCGCAGATGCTGTTCGAACTGGCTGGTGACCGAACCGTCCTGCGTCCAGTGCCCGGTGTTGTGCGGGCGCATCGCCAATTCGTTGACGATGTAGCCCTCGGCCGTTTCGAACATCTCCATGGCCATCACCCCGGTAACGCCGAGGGCACCTGCCACCTTGAGCACATCGGCGGTGATCGTCGTGGCCAACTCGGCGGAGATCCCCGGTGCCGGCGCCACCGCCTCCTTGCAGATGCCGTCCTGCTGATAGGTGGCGACGACCGGCCACACCGCGGTCTGCCCCGAGGGCGAGCGCCCCACCATCACGGAGAGCTCACGGGTGAAGTCGACCTTCTGTTCGGCCAACAGCGTCCCAGCTTCGGCGAACCAGTCAGCGGCCTCGGCGGCCGCGTGGATCACGCGCACCCCGTGCCCGTCGTAGCCCCCGCGCGGGGTTTTCAGGATGAGCGGGAACCCGATCCGGGAGCCGAATTCCTCCAGGTCCGCGACCGAGGAGACCTCGGCCCAGGCCGGATTGGGCAGGCCGAGCTCGTCCATCTTGGCGCGCATCACGAGCTTGTCCTGCGCGTGGACCAGGGCGGCCGGCCCCGGGTGGACAGCATGCCCGGCGGCCATCAGGGCCTCCAAATGCTCTGTGGGGACGTGTTCGTGGTCGAAGGTGATCACGTCGACGGTGGAGGCGAAGGCCTCCAGCGTCGGGTAGTCGTGGTAGTCGCCCACCACCACCTGGGAGGACACCTGGGCTGCCGGGGCATCCGGCGCCTCCGAGAGAACATGGAATCCGACGCCCAGGGCCTCTGCGGCTGGAGCCATCATCCGGGCCAGCTGGCCCCCGCCGATCACACCGATTCTTGGAAAAGTCACGACACCATTCTAAGGTCTCGGACCCGGCGGCTCATCCCACCGGAATATAGGGAATGGACAACTCACGCCGACTGACCGAACCGTGCTGGCCGATCAGCCGCAGTGCCGTCGGGGTGTCGTGGCCGGAGTCGACCAGGCCCAGACCCTCATCGGCCACCACGACGAGGTCGCCGATCCGGGCCCGCACCTCGTCGGCCGGCGGGGTCCCGGTGGGGCCGAACCAACCGCCGTCGATCGCCTCGTCCCGGCGCAGAACCGCCGCCCGGTCCCCCAACAGCTCGGAGAACGCCTGCGCCGCCGCGTCCTGCGCTCCCGGAACCGTGTGGATGTGACGGGCCCGGGGTTCGCCCGCGATGAATTCGACGCCGTCGAGCAGACCCGGCACGCCCGCCATGTCCACCCGCTGCTCCTCGGCCACGTCGACCATGCCGTGGTCGGCCACAATCGTCATGAGCACGTCTCCACCGCACACCCGGGACAGGCGGGAGAGCTCACGGTCGGCCTCCTCCAGCGCCGTCGTCCAGTCGAAGGAGTCATAGCCCTTGCCGTGCCCGGCCTTGTCGAGCGCGCCCCAGTACAGGTAGATCAGGCGCCGGCCCGGCTTGGCGGCCTCTGCACTGGCCTGTGCGACCCGCTCACCCAGGGTCTTCGAGCCGCGGAAGCGCCCTCCGCCCAGAGCGGAGCCGTTGAGTCCGCGCCCGGCGAACTTGGGCTCGCCCAGACTGACCACATCGATTCCCGCACCGGCCAGTTCCCCGAACAGGCTGCCGCCGCCCACCCAGGTGCGCGGATCGGGGCCGCGGTCCCAGGTCAGCTGGTTGAACACGACGCGCCTGACCGGGTCCAACAGGGTGTAGCCGAGCACCCCGTGGCCCACCGGCGGCAGACCGGTGCCCAGGCTGGTCAGGGAATTGGCCGTGGTCGAGGGGAAACCCGCGCTGATCTCGCGCATCCGCGGCAGCTGCCGGCGCAAGAATGCGGCGTGAGCGGCCCGTTCGCGCAACAGCACGGCGCCGAGCCCGTCTACCAGGACCACGATGACGACCCGCTTGCCGCGCTCGGGTTCCAGCGCCTCCGCGCGGGCGGCGCGTTCCGGGGCCAACACCGAGCCCGCGTCCAGTGACAGGGCCGCCGCCGGCAGCACATCGGCCAGTTGGGGCCCCGCATAGTCGGGTGGGGTGAGTCCCACCGGTGCCGGTGCCATGTTCAGGACCGCCGACTCAGCAGGCGGGCACGGTGGACCAGGCGCTTGAGCGTCAGTGCGAAGTGTTCGGCTCGGTCGACAGCCGCCTGCCCCTCCGCCTGAGCCGCCACCCGCAGGTTGACGTCATCGCCCACTTCGGATCCGGCGTAGCCATGATCGCCCTCACAAGCCGGATCGGCGCAGGTTTCGGGGTACACGTCGAGGCGACGGACATTGCCCCAGGCCAGATTCACCGAGACCTCGATGGGGCGCTGGCCGGGCGTATAGCGCGCGGGCTCATTGTAGACCCGGCCCAGTACCGCGCAGCTCACCCGTTCAAGGGCGATCTCCTCGGTATTGGTCAGGGCCTGCGCGGGCCGGCCCGCCTCCCCCTGATCGTCATCGACGTGCGCCAGGAGCAGCCGGGTCTCCGTCACAGCGAACACCGTGACGTGTCGGTGGATTGATTCCAGGTCGATGTGCGTGTCCATCTGCACGATGTGGGCCAGCACATCCTCCCCGTAGAGGACCTCTGCGATGAGGTCCTGGGTCAGCTGCGGATAGTACCCGGTGTTCTGCAGGTCGTGGATGAGCTCGGTAGGCACAGACATGCGGATATTCTTTCATGCCGGATGTGCGCACCGGACCCTCCGGGGCACCGACCCGTGCTTGGCAGTGGCATTCGGCATATGCTGAGCCCATGGACAGATACCCCGCGGACTGGGAAGCCGATGTCGTTCTCCGCGATGGGCAGACCGCCCATCTGCGGCCGATCGTGCCGGAGGACGCGCAAGCGGTGCAGGACATGCACGCCAGGCAGTCGGCCGAATCGATCTATCTGAGGTATTTCGCCCCGCTGGCGGTGATCCCCGAGGCGCAGTTGCAGCGCTTCGTCAACGTCGATTACCACGACCGGGTGGCCCTGGTCATCACGATCGGCGAAGAGATCATCGGGATCGGCCGCTTCGACCGGCTCGACGACTCCTCCGCCGAGGTCGCCTTCAACATCGCCGACGCCCATCAGGGCCGCGGACTGGGCTCCATTCTGTTGGAGCACCTGGCCGCGATCGGCCGTGAGGTGGGGATCACCCAGTTCACCGCCGAGGTGCTGCCCCAGAACCGTTCGATGCTGCAGGTCTTCGCCGCCGCCGGCTTCGAGGTCAGCAGGGAGTTCGAGGACGGTGTCGTGGCGGTGCGCTTCGAGATCGACCCGACGGAGAAGTCGATCCAGGTGCAGGAATCGCGGGAGCACCGTGCGGAGGCACTGAGCGTGCGCTCCGTGCTGCACCCGGCCTCGGTCGTCGTCATCGGGGCCTCGCGCAAGCGCACCAGCGCCGGCAACCTGCTGCTGCGCAACCTGGTCGCCGCCGGCTACCGGGGATCACTGCACGTGGTACACCATTCGGCCGCAGAGGTCGCCGGGATCCCCGCGGAGAAGTCACTGGCCGATATCGACGGCGATGTCGATCTGGCCGTTATCGCGGTCCCGGCCGAGGCGGTCAAGGGCGTCGTACTCAACTGTGCCGAACACGGGGTCAAGGCGGTCGCCGTGATCTCCTCCGGTTTCGCCGAGGAGGGCCCGGCCGGCGCCGAGCTCCAGCGCGAGGTCGTGGCGGTGGCCAGGTCCCATGGGATGCGGGTGATCGGCCCGAACTCGTTCGGCCTGATCAACAATTCGACCGAGATCTCCCTGAACGCGTCCCTTTCGCCGATCGTGCCCGAACCCGGATCGATTGGCCTGTTCAATCAGTCCGGTGCTCTGGCCACCGCGATGCT
This sequence comes from Brevibacterium sp. 50QC2O2, assembly GCF_024580675.1. NCBI lineage: Bacteria > Bacillati > Actinomycetota > Actinomycetes > Micrococcales > Brevibacteriaceae > Brevibacterium > Brevibacterium sp. 50QC2O2. Next base: position 81,056 of record NZ_JANIJZ010000002.1, on the reverse strand, counting down.
GCAGGCGGCCAAGGACCGGGGCCTGGGCATCTCCACCTTCGTCTCGGCCGGCAACCGGGCCGACCTCTCCGGCAATGACGTCCTGCAGTATTGGGAGGAGGATCCGGAGACCAAGACGATCGGCCTGTACCTGGAGTCGATCGGCAATCCCCGGAAGTTCTCCCGGATCGCCCGGCGCGTCACCCGCACCAAACCGGTCATCGTCATCAAATCCGATCTGACGGGGCGCGAACTGCCCCCCGGCCACCAGGTGCGGGTGTCGAGTCTTTCGCCCTCCGCCCTGGATCAGGTGCTGGCCCAGGCCGGTGTGCTGCGCGCGGCCAATATCGGTCAGCTGTTCGACCTGGCCCAGGTCTTTTCGAACCAGCCCCTGCCCGCGGGCAGACGGGTCGGAGTGATCGGCAATTCGGCCGCCCTGTCGACGCTGGTCGTCCAACAGGCCAGGGCCGAGGGGCTGCGCGTAGAGCGCCCGGCGGTCTCCCTGCATCCGGAGGTCACGGCAGGGGAATTCGAGGCCGAACTGCGCGCGCTCTACGCCGATGATGCGGTGGACTCGGTCGTCGTGAACCTGGTACCCAGCGCGGCCGGTCGGGAGAACACGATCGCGGAGACCCTGGCCGAGGTCGCCGCGAAGTCGGAGAAGACCACAGTGGCCGTGTTCATGGGCATTCAGGGGCTCAACCGGGAGCTGACCGCCTACACCCGGGGTACCACCGGCGGCCTCCAGGTCCACCGGATCCCCAGCTACTTGGGGCCGGAGAACGCGGTCTGGGCGTTGGCCAGGGCGACCGAGTACGCGGTTTGGCGCGGTTCGGACCACGGCACCTACCCGGAACTCGACGACGTCGACACGCGCGAGGCCCGCACCGTCATCGAAACGGCCCTGGCCCGCGCCACCGAGGACCGGGCCGAGGTCCGGCTGGAACCCGATGAAGTGGCCCGCCTGTTGGGCGCCTACCAGGTGCGGGTGCTGCCCCAGGTATCCACTGCATCCGTCGACGAGGCGCTGGCCGCCGCCGCGAAGCTGGGCTATCCCGTAGCGCTCAAACCCCTCCACCGTCAGCTGCGGCACCGGGTGGAACTGGGCGCGGTGAAGCTCGATGTTTCGGACCCGGACGAACTGCGGGAGGACTACCAGGCGATCATCGACATCATCGACGCGGTGTCTCCGGGCACCGACCACCGGATCGATGTGCAGACCATGGCCGAACCCGGCACCCCCTGCATCGTGCGCGCCGGCGAGGACCCCCTGTTGGGCCCGATGGTGTCCTTCGCCCTGGCCGGGGACGCTGCGGAACTGCTCGACGACGTGGCCCACCGGGTGGCACCGCTGACCGATGTGGACGCCGCACAGATGATCAGGGGATTGGGGTCCTCACCGCGCCTGTTCGGCTACAAGGGACTGCCCGTGGCCAATGTGTTCCCAGTGGAACTGGTGCTCATCCGGCTGTCGGCCCTGGTGGATCGGTTCCCGATGGTCCGGCGGATCACGCTGCGCCCGATCACCGTCACCACGGCCGAACCCACCATCCTCTCCGCCACCGTGACCTTGAGCGCGGATTCCGACCGGATGGATTCCCGGCGGCGCCGGATGAATCTCTGAGCCCCCGACGCCGTCCGCCCGCCCCGTCTGTAGGCCGCCGAGGGGCGCGGGCGGACGACGTGTCCGTACCTGCCGGTAGAGTAGTAGCGTTGTTCGATTAAAGCTCAGGCAGGAGTCATCACCCATGGCAGCGCACCCCGACGGCAAGATCGTCGATATCGACGTCACCCAGGAAATGGAGACGTCCTTCCTCGAATACGCGTATTCGGTCATCTACTCACGTGCCCTGCCCGATGCCCGTGACGGGATGAAGCCCGTCCAACGCCGCATCGTCTACCAAATGGGCGAAATGGGGCTGCGGCCCGAACGGCCCTATGTGAAGTCCTCGCGCATCATCGGCGACGTCATGGGCAAGCTGCACCCACACGGCGATTCGGCGATCTACGATGCGCTGGTGCGCCTGAGCCAGGACTTCGTCATGCGCGTTCCCCTGGTCGACGGCCACGGCAACTTCGGCAGCCTGGACGACGGGCCGGCCGCCGCCCGCTACACGGAGGCGAAACTGACGGACGCGGCGATGACGATGATCGCCGGCCTCGACGAGGACGTCGTGGACTTCGTGCCCAACTACGACAACACCCTGACCCAACCGGACGTTCTGCCCAGCGCCTTCCCCAATCTGCTGGTCAACGGGGCATCCGGCATCGCAGTGGGGATGGCCACGAACATGGCCCCGCACAACCCCGGCGAGGTCATCGCCGCAGCCCAGCACCTCATCTCCCACCCGGACGCCGAGCTCGACGAGCTCATGCGCTTCGTGCCGGGGCCCGATCTACCCACCGGTGGGCGGATCATCGGCCTCGACGGGGTGCGGGAGGCCTATGAGTCCGGCCGCGGCACCTTCCGCACCAGGGCCACGGTGAGATTCGAAAACCTCACGGCCCGGCGCAAGGGCATCGTGGTGACCGAGCTGCCCTATCTGGTGGGCCCGGAGAAGATCATCGAGAAGGTCAAGGACCAGGTCAACGCCAAGCGCCTGACCGGGATCGCCTCGATCGACGACTTCTCCGACCGCAAGAACGGCCTGCGCCTGGTGATCGGTGTGAAGAACGGCTTCAATCCGGAGGCCGTGCTCGAAGAGCTCTATCGGCTGACCCCGATGGAGGACTCCTTCGGCATCAACAACGTCTGCCTGGTAGACGGCCATCCCCGGACCCTGGGACTCAAGGAGCTGCTGCAGGTGTTCGTCGGCCACCGCATCGACGTGGTGCGACGCCGCTGCGAATTCCAATTGCACAAGGCGCAGGACCGCCTGCACTTGGTCGAGGGCCTGCTGGTGGCCATCCTCGACATCGACGAGGTCGTGCAGCTGATCCGCGGATCAGACGATGCGGCGACCGCGCGGACCCGGCTGATGGACGTCTTCGACCTCTCGGAGATCCAGGCGACTTACATCCTCGACCTGCAGCTGCGCCGGCTGACCAAGTTCTCCCGAATCGAACTCGAGGCCGAACGCGATGAGTTGCGTGCCCGGATCGAATTCCTCAGCGGGGTGCTGGCCGATCCGCAGAAGCTGCGCCGGATGGTCTCCGATGAACTGGGCGAGACCGCGGCGGCCCTGGAATCCCCCCGCCGCACCGTATTGGTCGCAGGCGACCTCAAGCAGATCACCGCGGCCGGGCGGAAGAAGGGCAAGGCTGAGCTGACCATCCCCGATGTGCCCTGCTGGGTGCTGCTGAGCACCTCCGGCAGGATCGCGCGGACCACCACCTCGGGCCCACTGCCGCACACCGGCCGCCGGGCCTCACACGATGCCCTGGTCTCCCAAGTGCGGACCACCAGCCGCGGCACGCTGGGCGCCATCACCTCGACCGGCCGGTTGTTGCCGGTGGACGTGGTCTCGCTGCCCCAGCTGCCGGCCCAGGCCACGCGGGCGAATGTGGCCGGCGGGGTGCGGGCCGCGGAGTTCCTCACTCTCGAGGCCAAGGAGAAGCTCATCGGCATCGTCGACTTCAGCCGCGATTTCATCCTGGGCACGACCGGCGGGGTGGTCAAACGGGTGGCCGGACACGAACCCCCGTCGAACCGCCCCGACTGGGAGGTCATCGGGCTCAAGGGCCGCGACAGGGTGATCGGCTGCGGCCAGCTCGACGATGTGGGCGCCGGGCAGGCGGTCTTCATCACCTCGGCGGCCCAGCTGTTGACCTTCGGCGCCGATGTGCTGCGTGCCCAGGGCATCGGCGCCGGCGGGGTGGCCGGCATCAAGCTGGGCTCCGGCGCCAAGGTCGTGTCCTTCCAGCTGGTCGATCCACGCGCCGAAAACCGGGTTGTGACGATCGCGCAGGGCCCGGGCGCCGCGCAGCCCAGCGTGAAGGTCAGCGAGCTGGCCGAATTCCCCACCAAGGGCAGGGCGACCGCCGGGGTACGCGCCCAGCGCTTCCTCAAAGGGGAGACCGAACTCGTCCTGGGCTTCGCCGGGCCCGCCCCACAGGGCGCCGCAGCCGCCGGCGGGGCCAGGGAACTGCCGGGCGAACTCGCCCGCCGGGACGCCTCGGGTACGCCCCTGGAGTCGAAGGTCGATGCGATCGGCACGGTGCCAGGCGGAGCCGCGGATGGCGCCGCGTCGGCCGAGGCCGGTGTGACCGGAGACGGCCAGGGAACTCCGTTGGGACAGGGCACTGCGCCGGAGGCGCCTGCCGGTCCGCGGGCCACCGGGGGCATGGCGACCGCTCCCCTGGATCTGGGGCCGGACGATCCGGCCGATGCCCCGCAGACCCGCGATGACGATTCGGACGCCGTGGTCATCAGCCACGACGACGATTCCGACTCGTTGTTCTAAACCCGCCGCCTCAGATACCGCCGAGCTCCTCGCCTATCCCGTCGTCCAAGTCCAGGTCCAGGGCGCCGGCGGTGCCACGGGTCATCTCCACTACGCTCACCTCGCCCAGGCCCTGCAGGCTCAGCGCCCGGCGGGCACCGAAGGCGTAGGCGTCCGAGCGTGCGAGCACCTGTGCGGTGTCCCAGTCGGTGAGGACCGTACCTGGTTCGGTCACCGCGGTCAGCCGTGCGGCCAGATTGACCGTGGAGCCGAAGATATCGCCCATCCGGGACAGTACCTTGCCCCAGGCGAAGCCCAGCCGGGCCTTGGGCAGCAGGTCGTCCGCACGGATCCGCTCCATCAGCGTCATGGAGATCTGCGCGCCGGACATGGGCGTCTCCGCGGCGAAGAACACCTCATCGCCGACCGTCTTGATCACCCTGCCGCCGCCGGAGGCGACGACGTTGTAGGCCAGGTCCTGGAAGCGCTTGACCATGAATGCCAGTTGACGCGGCTCCAGCTGCTGTGACAACCGGGTATAGGAGACCATGTCGACGAAACCCACCACCCGGGCCAGGGGCATCGCCGAATCGTACCAGCCCGTACGATTCTCCATCGCCAGGCCCTCTTCGACATTGACAGACAGACGGCCCAGCGAATTGGCCAGATTACGCCGCCAGGCGTAGTCGAGCAGGCTCTGCATGGGTTCGACCAGCCGATCGAACAGCTCCACGGCCTCGGCCCGGGCATCGTTCTCCGAGCGGCCCTTGGTGTCGCTGAGGTACTCGACCAGAGTCTCCATCTGCCATACCGTCAACCGGTCGGTGGTCTGGCCCACCGCGCGCAACAGGGCGACGGCGGTCTCCTCGTCGACGATCCCATCGGTGACCATCGTGGCCGTCCCCGCCAGTGCCGCAACGTCGTTGTGCGTATAGGCGGCCTGTCCATCCGGGATGCGCGGCAGGCCCAGGGCCCGCCAGAACTTCCGCAACATCTTCGTCGATACCCCGGCCGAGGCGGCCGCTTCCTTGCGCGTCAGTTCCCGCTTCCCGCCCAGCAGCCGGTCCTCGAGCCGGGATACGGCACCCGAGCCGGTGGCGGGGGGCTCCCCCGCGGCGGCCTCTGCCACCTCGTCGTCCATCCGCGCCCCATCGCTCACAGCAGGCCCCCTTTCGCATCCGCCCTGATATGGATCACATCGCCGGCACTGACCTCCCCGGTCCCCTCCGGGGTTTCCACCACCAGGTCACCGCCAGCGCCCAGACCGGTCGCCCGGCCCGTGAGGCTGCGCCCACCCGGCAATTCGACCCTGACCCCACGGCCCAGGGTGAGCATCGTATCGCGAACCCGGCGGCCCACTGCAAGATCGGACACACCCAACCGGCGCTCGGACAGCTCCGTGGCGTGGCCGAACAGCTCTCCCAGGCCCGAGCGCAGGCCACCGAGCACATCGGCCAGGAGCTGTTCCCGATCGGTGCTGCCGCCGGCCAGGGCCAGCGAGGTGGCGGTGGGCACGGGCAGCTCCGCGGCCTCCAGCGACACATTGATTCCGATGCCGATGATCGCCACGCGCTCGTCTGCCACCTGTTCCATCCGGATCAGGATGCCGCAGATCTTCTTGCCGGCGACCAGCACGTCATTGGGCCATTTGACCCCGGCGTCCACGCCCGCGGCGCCGATCGCACCCGCCACGGCGGCTCCCGTGATCAGGGGCAGCCAGCCCAGTGCCGTCATGGGCAGGTCGGCGGGGATGCGCACGGGCACCGAAACGGTCAGCGCCTTGCGCGCCGGCACCGTCCACACCCGGTCCAGCCGCGCATGACCGGAAATCTGGTGGTCGGTGCCCCAGACGGAATAGTCGGGCCAGGCGCTCGGATCCGCCTGCAGAGCGGCGGCGAGTTCGTCATTGGTCGAACCGGATTCCGCCGGCCAGACGATCCTGGGCAGGTCGGCACCGCGAACGTGCGCGCGTTCAACGGCCCGATCCACGTTGAAATACGAGGAAGCAGGTACTGTGTGCACCACATCACCCTAATGGGTTTGGCTGCGGCATACAACGGCGGGGGTACGTGACTAGGGTGGAGGCCATGAGTTCAGAATCCTCACCGAAAACCACCGCGGCGAAACTCGCGGCTCTCATCGAGCGGCGCAGGCTGGCCCATGCGGGCAAGCAGACCGCCATCGACAAGCAGCATGCCAAGGGCAAGCAGACTGCCCGCGAACGCATCGATCAGCTGCTCGACGCGGGTTCCTTCCAGGAGATAGACGAATTCGTCCGCCACCACAACACCCAGTTCGGAATGGCGGCGAACCGGCCCGACGGTGACGGTGTGGTGTGTGGCCTGGGCACGATCGACGGGCGCACCGTGGCGGTGTTCGCCCACGATTTCACCGTCCTGGGCGGCTCCTTGGCCGAGGCCAACGGCCGCAAGATCGTCAAGGTCCAGAAACTGGCCCTCAAGCTGGGCTGCCCGATCATCGGTGTCAACGACTCCGGCGGCGCCAGGATCCAGGAGGGCGTGGGATCGATCGCCCTGTTCGCGGAGATCTTCCACTGGAACGTCCAGTCCTCCGGGGTGATCCCGCAGATCAGCCTGATCATGGGTCCCTCGGCCGGTGGAGCGGTCTACTCCCCCGCGCTGACCGACTTCACGATCATGGTCGACGGCACCAGTCACATGTACATCACCGGTCCCGATGTCATCAAGACCGTGACCGGCGAAGAGGTCGGCCATGAGGAGTTGGGCGGGGCCAGGACCCACAATTCGGTTTCGGGCAATGCCCACTATCTGGCCGCCGACGAGGCCGATGCACTGAACTATGTGCGCGATCTGCTCAGCTTCCTGCCGGGGAACAATATGGATCCGGCGCCCGCCACCGGGTATCCGGTCGACTTGGAGACCTCCGATGAGGATCGGGCCCTGGACACCCTGGTGCCCGACTCCCCCGCCCAGCCCTACGACATCCTCGACGTCGTGCGCACGGTACTCGACGACGGCGAGTTCCTGGAGGCCTCCGAACTGTTCGCGCCGAATGTCGTCACGGGTCTGGGCCGGGTCGAGGGACAGACGGTGGGTGTCATCGCGAACCAGCCGATGCAGCTGGCCGGTACCCTCGACATCGACGCCAGCGAGAAGGCGGCCCGGTTCGTCCGCTTCTGCGATGCCTTCAACATCCCGATCCTGACCTTCGTCGACGTGCCGGGCTTCCTACCGGGGACCGACCAGGAACTGGGTGGAATCATCCGGCGCGGGGCCAAACTCATCTACGCCTACGGTGAGGCCACCGTCCCGCTGATCACCCTGATCACGCGCAAGGCCTACGGCGGCGCGTACTGTGTGATGGGCTCCAAACAGCTGGGCGCCGACCTGAACCTGGCCTGGCCCACCGCGCAGATCGCCGTGATGGGCGCACAGGGTGCCGCCAACATCGTCTACCGCCGCAAGCTCAAGGATGCGCAGGACGCCGGCCTCGACGTCGAGGCGGTGCGCGCGGACCTGGTCGAGGAGTACGAGGACGCCCTGCTCAATCCCTATCTGGCGGCCGAGGAGGGCTACATCGACGCGGTGATCGCACCGGCCGAGACCCGCGCCCGGATCGTCCGCGGACTGCGCGCACTGCGCAACAAGCATGTGGCCGCGCCCGAGCGCAAGCACGGGAACATTCCGCTGTGACCGGCGCACAGGACTCCAACACCGCATCCCTGGACCCGGCGCTCGAACGACGCCTGGCCAAGCAGGCGGCCATCGCCGCCCTCGTCACCGTACGGCGCACGGTGGCGTTGCGCCAGGCACCGGAACCGGCCGCCACGCCGCGGGTGTTCGCAGCGCCTGCCAGGGGGATCCATGCCCCTGGCAGGCCGGCACGCGGTGGTTGGGCCCGCCGCTACTGAAGCACCGCGGCGGGGGTCCCGGTCCTCAGGCGCCGGGTCCCCCGCCCGCTGTGCCGGAACCTCGAGTACGACGACCGGGTCCACGGCCGTGGACCGCCGTGTACACGCCGAGCGCCAGGACGATCAGCACGGCCGCACAGACGTAGATGGCCCGGTCGCCGGCCCTACCCGAGACCCAGCCCAGGATGAGCGGGCCGATCCCGGTGCCCAAGTCGAGCATGAGGAAGAAGGTCGCCATCGCCACGCCGATCTGCGCGCGCCCGACCGCCTGCACGGCGATCGTCTGCATGATCGGCATAACCGAGCCGAACCCCACGCCCAGGGCGACTCCCGCCAGCACGATCTGCCAGGGCTCGTGCGCGAGCGCCAGGACCACCAGGCCCACCGCGAAGACCAGCAGCATTGGATAGGCCACCGCGTTGTCGCCGCGCGCATCCTGCATCCGGCCGACCGTCAGACGGGCTGCGAAGGTCGCGCAGGCATAGGCGAAGAAGAACCAGCCCGCTGCCTGCGCCATGCCGTGGGCCGTGACGAATGGCTGGAGGAATGTCAGCACCCCGGAATACGCCATTCCGGCCAAGAACATCACCAGGGCGATCGGCAGGGCGCCGGGGGCCACGATGCTGGCCGCGGACAGCCGCCACTTCCCCGCGATCTCCTCGGCACCGGGGGTGCGTTCGGGCACTCGCATGCACAGCAGCGCCAGCAGTCCACCCAGGGAGACCAGGGCCGAGGTGATGAACAACCAGTCATAGCCGGCAGCCGCGGTGATCGCCACGGCGCACAGCGGCCCGACCGCCGTGGCCAGGGATGTGGCCAGACCGAAGTAGCCGGTGCCCTCGCCCCGGCGGGAGTCGGGAATCAGACTCTGCGCGATCGTCATAAGCACTGTGTGGCCCAATCCGTAGCCGGCCCCATGGACCAGTCGGACCAGGATCAACAGCCACACCCCGCCCGCTGCGATGTAGAGCAGCGAAAGGACGATCGAGGACGCCAGGACGATCAGCAGCAGGCGCTTGCGCCCCATGAAGTCCATATACTTGCCGACGACGATCCGGCCGGCGACCGCCCCGACGATATAGGCGCTCGAGGCCAGACCCGCCACGGCCGCCCCGGCGTGGAAGCGCCCGGCCGCGTAGCCGGCCAGGGAGGTCATGAGCATGTAGAACAAAAGGCTGAGGAACAGGCTGACGACCAGCGAGAGATTGAAGTCCTTGGTCCACAGCCGCGCTCTATCCACCCGGGCAGTCTAATCAGCCGGGGCGGGGACCACCTGCCGTGTCCACCGGCTGAACCAGCGCACCGACTCCCCTACCCCAGCGGGGGCCGGTAGGCTTTCGACTATGACTGACGAAACTCGCACCCCGTCCCCCATCGACGCGATAGCCGAGGACTACTCGGCCCGGATGCTGGCGCTGTCGCCCGGCCTGCGCGTCTCCCTGGGCGTCGAGGGCGACCCCCATGCCCTCGACGATTATTCCCCGGCCGGAGCCGCCGCGGTGGACGAACTCAATGCCGCGACCCTGACCGCCCTGGACCGGGAACAGGCCGCGCACCGCGACGAGCTCGACGACGTCGACGCGGTGACGCTCGACGCGATGCGCGAACGCCTGGGCGTCGAACGCGAGCTCCACGCCCGCGGACTCGACGTGGGTGTGCTCAACAACATCGCCTCGCCCGCCCAGGACATTCGCGATCTGTTCGATCTGGTGCCCACCGAGACCGCCGCCGACTGGGCCGCCAGCGCCGGGAAACTCCGCTCGGTGGCCGGCGCCCTGGCCGGCTACGAGGAGTCCCTGCGAGTCGCCCTCGCAGCCGGCAGGGCGCCTGCCGTCCGCCAGGTGCGCGCGGTGATGGCCCAGGCCACCGAGGTGGCCCGCTCCGGCGGATCCTTCGACGCCTTCGTCTCCGGCGAGACCGTGCCAGAGGCCCTGCGCGGCGAGCTCGCCGATGCCGCGGCCCAGGCCAAGGGCGCCTATGCCGGTTTCAAGACCTTCCTGGAGACCGCGGTGCTGCCGCACGCGCGCACGCAGGATGCGGCGGGCCGGGAGGACTACGCCCTGTACAGCCGCGAGTTCTTGGGCGCGAGCGTGGACCTCGACGAGACCTACCAGTGGGGCCTGGAGCAGGTGGCCGAACTCGACGCCGAACAGCGCCGGGTCGCGCAGCTGCTCTACCCGGGCGAGGATCTGAGCGTGCGCGCGACACTCGAGCGCCTGGATGCGGATCCGGCGCGCAAGATCCACGGCCTCGACGCCCTGCGGACGTGGATGCAGGAGACCGCGGATCAGGCGATCGCGCAGCTCGACGGCACGCATTTCGACATCCCCGAGGACCTCAAGCGGATCGAGGCGATGGTCCTGCCCAATGGCACCGGCGGCATCTACTACACGGGTCCCACCGATGACTTCTCCAGGCCGGGGCGCATGTGGTGGTCGGTGCCCGCCGGAGTCGAGGAGTTCTCCACTTGGCAGGAGCTCACGACCGTCTACCACGAGGGCGTGCCGGGGCACCATCTGCAGTTGGGGACGGCTGTGCAGATGAAGGACCGCCTCAACATGTGGCGGCGCAATCTGTGCTGGGTCTCCGGCCACGGAGAGGGCTGGGCCCTGTACGCGGAGAAGTTCATGGCCGAACAGGGCTTCATGGAAGAGCCGGGGAACTATATGGGCACCTTGGATTCGCAGCGGTTGCGGGCGGCCAGGGTCGTCGTCGACCTGGGCGTCCACCTGGGCAAGAAGGCCCCTGCCGAATACGGCGGCGGGATCTGGGACGCCGAGAAGGCGTGGAAGTACCTGACCGACAATGTCGCGATGGAGCGGAACTTCCTGCGCTACGAACTCGACCGGTACCTGGGGTGGCCCGGCCAGGCGCCCAGCTATAAGATCGGGCAGCGCCTGTGGGAGTCCGCCCGTGACACGGCGCGGGCCAAGGCGCAGGCGGCCGGCCGGGAGTTCAGCCTCAAGGACTTCCACACCAGGGCCCTGGCGCTGGGCTCGGTCGGCCTGGACACTCTGACCCGGGCACTCGAGCGCGACTGAGACTTCCGGTGGCGGGAGCCGGGTGCGGATACGGCAGTGGCCGGGCAGAACACGGGGTTCTGCCCGGCCACTGCCGGTTCGACTGCGTGGGCCCTAGATATCGCCGAGGTCCCGGCGCAGCCCGGCGGCTAGTTCGCCTCCGGCGGCGCACCAGGCGTCCTGTGCCCCGCACTCCGGCAGACAGTCGCGCAACATCACCAGCAGCTGGTCGGGCAGTGCGCGCTGTCCGTAGTCGGGGACCGGACGGGCATCGGAGGTCAGCGCGCTCAGCTCCACCAGGACCGCGCGCACCAGGGGCCCGGCCGCCGTCATCTGCGCCGGCGTCAGCCCGGCCAGGCGGATGCGCAGGCGGCGGATCTCCTGTTCCAGGACCTCAGCCGCCGAATCGCTCAACACCACCGATCAGTCGTTGCCGCGCAGATAGGACAGCAGGCGCAGGATCTCGACGTAGAGCCACACCAGGGTGGTCATGAGCGAGAAGGCGCACAGCCAGGAGTACTTCTCCGGGATCCGGTTGACCACGCCCTGTTCGATCATCTGGAAGTCCGATACCAGGGTCATGGCCGCCAGCACTGTGGCGACCAGGCCGATGATGACGCCCAGGGGCATGTCGATGCCCATGATGCTGATCTGCACACTGCGGGCGTTCATCGCGCCGCCGGAGAAGATCGAGAAGAAGAAGTTGACGATCGAGAACACGGCATAACCGCCCACGGCGATCATCAGGAACTTCAGGAAGCCCCCGGACATCCGGACCTTGGCGAACTTGAACAGGCAGAACATGACGGCGAAGACACTCAGGGTGGCCAGCACCGCCTGCACCACGATGCCGCCGTAGAGGGACTCGAACAGCTTGGAGATGCCGCCGAGGAACATGCCCTCGAATACCGCATAGCCCAGGATCAGGCCCTTCGAGGGCTCCTTCTTGAAGGCGTTGACCAGGCCCAGGACCAGCCCGACGATGGCACCCACCAGCATCAGCTGGGGAATGAACCAGCCCACGGCCGCGCCGACGAGCAGGATGCCGAAGCAGGCCAGCGACTTCATGAAGACGTCATCGTAGGTCATCGCGCGTTCGGGCTGTGCCGGTGCCGCCTGATAGGCGGGCATCTGGAACTGCTGGTCGAGCTGCTGGGCACTGGGCGCGCCCGGCTGGTACGAGGCGGGGCCGGCCTGGTGGCCCTGCGGGATCATGTGACGGGAGTCGGAGACTCCCTGGCGGACGGTCCGGTCCATAAGGGGGTTGCCCATGTGGTGCTCTCCTGTTGTGTGGTGCTTTGGTCCACAATTCTATGGGCGCAGCCTGGCAAAAGAATCAACACCCCTTGGTTATATAACCAAGGGGTGTTGATTCTTCAGCAGGCGGTGGGACTCAGCGTTCGATGTCCCCACGGATGAACGCCTCCACGGCGTTCTTGTTCGTGTCGTCGTCGCGCTGTTCGGGCGGCGACTTCATGAAGTAGGCGCTCGGCGAGATCAGCGCACCGCCGATCCCCCGGTCCAGACCGATCTTGGCCGCGCGCACCGCGTCGATGATGACGCCGGCGGAGTTCGGGGAATCCCAGACCTCCAGCTTGTACTCCAGCGACACCGGGGCATCGCCGAAGTTGCGGCCCTCGAGGCGGACGAATGCCCATTTGCGATCGTCGAGCCAGGCGACGTAGTCGCTGGGGCCGATGTGGACATTGCGGTCGGCCTGCTTGCCGGCGAAGTCGCTGTTGTGCAGGTTCGAGGTCACGGCCTGGGTCTTGGAGATCTTCTTCGACTCCAGGCGTTCGCGCTCCAACATGTTCTTGAAGTCCATGTTGCCGCCCACGTTGAGCTGATACGTCCGGTCCAAGGTCACGCCACGGTCCTCGAACAGCTTGGCCATCACCCGGTGGGTGATGGTCGCGCCGATCTGGCTCTTGATGTCATCGCCGACGATCGGCACGCCGGCCGCTTTGAACTTCTCGTCCCATTCCTTGGTGCCGGCGATGAACACCGGCAGGGCGTTGACGAAGGCGACATGGGCGTCGATCGCGGCCTGGGCGTAGTGCTCCACGGCCTGCTGCGAGCCCACGGGCAAATAGCACACCAGCACGTCGACCTTGGCGTCGCGCAGCGCCTGCGCCACATCGACGGGTTCGGCGTCGGATTCGACGATGGTGTCGCGGTAGTAGCGGCCCAGACCGTCGAGGGTCGGACCGCGCATGACCTCCACACCCGTGGGCGGGACGTCGGCGATGTGGATCGTGTTGTTCTCGCTGGCGCCGATGGCCTCGGCGATGTCCACGCCGACCTTCTTACCATCGACGTCGAAGCCGGCGACGAACTGCAGATCGCCGACGTGGTAGTCACCGAACTGGACGTGCATCAGACCCGGGACCTGCGAGGTCGGGTCCGCGTCCTTGTAGTATTCGACGCCCTGGATGAGCGAGGATGCGCAATTGCCCAGACCGGCAATCGCCACGCGAATAGGATTGTGTGCCACTTGGCGGATTCTCCTTGTAATAGGCAAGACGGTTCAATAGTACTCAGTATCGCTCAGGACACGACAAGCGGTTCGAGCACCAGCTCGGGGTGCTCGCGCTGGACTCCCTGCAGACGCCAGCGGTCGGAGAACAGGGCCAGCAGTTCGCCGTCGGAACGCGAGAGCACCTCGACCGAGCGCTCACGCGCCAGGGTGGGCACAGCCTCGGGCGTCGTGCGACGGGCCAGCGAGAAGTTCAGCCTCTCCATCTTCACCGGAGCATGGAACTCGTGTACCATCCGGTCCTCGGCCACCTCGAACTGCATGGGACCCACCGCGCCGAGCACCGGTGCTTGGTCCCCGCGCAGGTCCGAGCGCAGCACCTGCACGACGCCCTCGTGGTCGAGCTGTTCGATCCCACGGCGGAACTGCTTGTACTTCGAGGAGTCCTGCGCGCGGATGACCATGAAGTGCTCGGGGGCGAAGGTGGGGATCGGCGGGTACTCCACCCGGTCGTCCAGATATAGCGAATCCCCCACCCGCAGGGCCGAGGCGTTGACCAGGCCCACCACGTCACCGGGCCAGGCCTCGTCGATGACCTCGCGGTCGCGCCCGAAGACCTGCTGGGCGTACTTGGTGGCGAACGGCTTGCCGGAGGCGGCGTGGGTGACGACCATCCCACGCTCGAACACACCCGAGCACACCCGGATATAGGCCAGGCGGTCGCGGTGGTGCGAGTCCATGCCCGCCTGCACTTTGAACACGAACCCGGAGAACGCGGAGTCCACCGGGCGCACACCACCGGCGACGTCCGTGCGCGGCAGGGCTGCCGGTGCCAGGTCCACCAGCGTGTCAAGCAGCTTGTGCACACCGAAGTTGAGCACCGCGGAGGCGAACATCACAGGTGTCGTCTCGCCTGCCAGGAAGCGCTCCTGATCATGGTTCTGCTCTTCCAAGTCCAACAGTTCGGATTCGTCCACGGCCGTCGTCCAGGCCTCGGACTCGAGTTCCAGGGCGGCGTCCGCGTCCATCGTCTGTTCTTCGGCGATGCGGGCGCCGGCGTCGTTGCGCGTGTACTTCGTATACGTTCCCGAGGTCCGGTCCAGCACCCCGCGGAAGTCCCCCGACTGCCCCACCGGCCAGGTCAGTGGCGTTGGCAGCATTCCGGTGCGCTCGAGGATCTCGTCCATCAGCTCGAGGGCGTCGATGCCGGGCCTGTCCCACTTGTTGATGACCGTGATGATCGGCAGGTTGCGGTGCTTGCAGACTTCGAAGAGCTTCATCGTCTGCGTCTCCAGGCCCTTGGCCGCATCGACGAGCATAACGGTGCAGTCGACTGAGGAGAGCACCCGATAGGTGTCCTCGGAGAAGTCGGCGTGGCCGGGAGTGTCGATGAGGTTGATGACGCAGTCGCGGTATTCGAACTGCAGCGCGGCCGAGGAGATCGAGATGCCGCGGTCCTGTTCCATCTGCATCCAGTCGGACACGGTGGCCCGGCGGCCCGCCTTGCCGTGAGTGGCGCCTGCCTGGCCGATGACGCGGGCGTGCAGTGCCAGGGCCTCGGTCAACGTGGACTTACCGGCGTCGGGGTGCGAAATGACGGCGAAGGTGCGCCGGCGCGCGGCCTGGTCACGGATTTCCTTGGGGGTATGGGTCTGCGAGCTCACCGGACCATTCTACGTTGACTGTCCAGCCGGAACACATGCGTCCCCGCTAAGCTGTGGGGCCGTGACCGATCACCATTCGAACCGCACGCGTTCCACCCGCACCCGCGCTGCATACCGGCCGACTGACGAGCACGTCCGGATCGCCGCCGATCCCGAAGCCGGGCGCAGACGGCTGAACTGGATCCCACCGCTCGTAGCCGCTGTCATCTCGATCCCGCTGCTGTGGCTGGCGATTCGCTTCTCCCTGCTGGCGACTTCGACGATGCGCGATATCGTGCTGCTCAACGACGCCCCCGGTACCGGTTTCACCATCGGCATGTACATCTACTCCGCCTGCGGCTGGCTGGCCCTGGCCGGCGTCCTGGCCTGCCTGTTCATCGCCCTGTTGCGCGGCACCCGGCGCTGGCGGATCTGGTGGTCCGCCGGCGCCCTGGCATTCGCGTTGGCCGTCCCGGCCAGTTGGCTGGCCCTGGGCTGGGTGTTCTGAGCACCTCCGCCGAGGCCGCGGCCGCCTTGGGCGCTCAGGCGGCCGGTCTCACAGCTTCGCCAGCGCCTTGGCGATCCGCTGTTCGCTCACGGTATGGGCCGTGCCCAGGTGCGGGGCGAACAGGGACACCCGCAGTTCCTCCACGTCCCACAGCACGTCCTGCCAGGGTTCGGGCAGCAGATTCGACCGCGTCCGGATATCGGCAGCGTGTTCGGCACCCAGGGTGTTGCGCGCCTTCTTCTCCACCTGCTCTGCAACCAGGGTGACTCGGTCCATCAGCTGCTTGTCACGGGCCGCCTGCTGTCCCAGGCGCTCGGCCCTGTGCGCCGCGGCCTGCAGGTAGACGGGCAGGCGGTCGAGCCTGTCAGCGGCCGTTTCCACGAACACGCCCGGATGGACCAGCCGGCTCAGCTGATTGCCGATATCGGACAGGTTCGCCAGGATCGCCAGCGATTGCGAACCACTGACCAGTTTCGCGGCCTCATCGTGCAGTGTGTAGATCCGCACTGCTTGGGCCAGGGAACGCTCGACGGCGGCGACGATGCCCTCGTTGACGGTCCGGATCAGGGTGTGGAACTGCTCGGCCGTTCGCACCGGCACCCCCGCCAGCGGATCCTCGCTCCGGCTCGCCGCCGCCTGGCCTACCAGTCGGTACACCGCAGCGTACAGAGCGCCTGTCAGCGGATCGTTCGCCTTGTCCCGGTGCCCGCCGAGGAGCAGTTTGTCCTTATTGCTCAGCGTGCCGGACGCATAGTCCAGGGCATCGGACGAGCGCAGGGCGATGAGCCGGGCCAGCCCCCGCAGCTGATTGCGGTGTGCGTCGCCTGCGTGGGCGTAGGCGTGCAGGGACACGCTCGTGCCATCGTCGTGCAGTCCGGGCATGAGTACCCGTTTGCCCGCCTGTGCGCGCTCCGGGATGGTCCCGAAGACCCAGTCAACGGCATCGCGCACGGGCGTGAAGGCAATCGGCTGCGTGGTGGCCGCAGCGCCGACAGCACGCTTGCCGCTTGTCACCGCACCCTGCCGACCGGACTTCGGTGCGGCATTGCCCGTGGGCGCGGCACCCGCGGTGTCCTGATTCGCGCGGCGCTCGTTCTCCTCGGCCAGCCGCGCGGAGAGCTCGACGACATCGGTGCCCCGTGCCACGGTCCGTTTGCGCTTGCCGCGCCCGGTGGTGAACTCGAAGCCCATCCGCAGGTGCGCGGGCACCCGGGCCAGGTCGAAATCGGCCGGGGCGACCGTGATCGGCACCAGATCGTGCAACTCGCCACCACCGGCGCGTGCGGTCAGTTCGGCGGCCAGCACCTCGGTCAGTTCTCCTTCGTAGGGCCGCAGACCGGGCAGGATCTGGGCTGCGACGTCCGGGGCGGGCACGAAGTAGCGGCGTTTGGCCTTGGGCAGTGAGCGGATCAGCGCCGTGACGAGTTCGGCGCGCAACCCCGGCACCTGCCAGGAGAACACGCGGGGATCGAAGGCGCCGGCTGCCGATGCCGGGATCTCAACGGTCACGCCGTCGGCATTCGTGCCGGGATCGTATGCGTAGTGCAGCCGGGCGGTGGCGCCCGGCAGTGCCCATTCCAGCGGATAGTCGGCGGCCACATCGCCGGTGGTCGCCTCCTGGGCCAGGAGCTGCTCGACCCGCAGGTCCAGCAGGTGCTTGTCCGGCTCCTTCTTCCACCAGGCGTCGAAGTGGGCGCCGGAGACCACGGTAGCCGGCAGCCGGGCGTCGTAGAACTCGAAGAGCACGTCGTCGGCCGCCAGCATCCGGCGGTCGCGCACCCGGCTGGCGAGCTCCTCTGCCTCGGCGATGATCCTGGCGTTGTGTCGCAGGAAGCCGTGGCGGGCGTTCCAGTCGCCGGCGATGAGCGCCTCGCGGATGAAGATCTCCCGGCTGTAGGCCGGATCGATCCGGCCGTAGCCCACCTGTTTATCGCTGATCAGGGTGAGCCCGTAGAGACTCATCCGGTCGAAGGCCATGACCGAGGCATTGCGCTTGGACCAGTGCGGTTCCAGGTACTGGTGCTTGATCAGGTCCCCGGCCACGGCCACGACCCACTCGGGCTCGATCTGCGCGACCGTGCGTGCCCACAGGCGCGAGGTCTCCACAAGTTCCGCGGCCATCACCAGATCCGGATTGCGCTTGAACAGGGCGGATCCGGGGAAGATCGCGAATTTCGTCCCGCGCACCCCGTTGTAGTCGCGCCCGTCGACCTGCTTCTGCCCGATCATGGACAGAAGCCCCGTCAGCAGGGCCTGGTGCAGGGCGACCTCCTGTGGCCCATAGCTCGACTTGGCGCCCTTGTCAGCCCGCCCGACCGCGTCTGCTCCCGCCGGGCCGGGGGCCACTGCCGCCCCCGAAGACAGGCGCCGGGCGTCGGGCCGGTCGATGTGGATACCGGCATTGCCCAACAGCGA
This sequence comes from Brevibacterium sp. 50QC2O2, assembly GCF_024580675.1. Taxonomy (NCBI): domain Bacteria; kingdom Bacillati; phylum Actinomycetota; class Actinomycetes; order Micrococcales; family Brevibacteriaceae; genus Brevibacterium; species Brevibacterium sp. 50QC2O2. Next base: position 62,741 of record NZ_JANIJZ010000002.1, on the reverse strand, counting down.
GCGCAGCTGATGGACGAAGTCCTGCCATTCGCGGATCCGCACGAAGTGGAGGAATTCGGCCTTGCACATCTTGCGGAACTTCGAGGTCGACAGTTCATGACTCTGCTCGGTGATGTAGTCCCACAGGGCCAGCCAGCTCAAGAAGTCGCTACGCGGGCGGGTGAACCGCGCGTGCAGGCCCTTCGCCTTCTCGCGTTCCTCCTGGGGGCGTTCGCGCGGATCCTGAATGGACAGGGCCGCGACGATGACGGCGGCCTCCGCCCCGCAACCGGCCTCGGCTCCGGCCAGCAGGATCCGGCCCATCCGCGGGTCGATCGGCAGGCGGGCCAAGGTGTGGCCCAGCTTGGTCAGCCGCAGTCGTGCGGTCCCGCCGGGGCCCTGGGCACCAGAGCCCCTCGCCGTGTGATCGCCGGTTTCCTCGCGCAGCGCACCCAGTTCGGTGAGCATGCCGATGCCCTCGCGCACCGCGCGGGAGTCCGGTTTGGTCAGGAACGGGAATCCCAGCACCTCAGCGGCAGAGGCCGCCAGGCCCAGAGAGCACATGGACAGCACGACGCTGGCCAGGTTGGTCCGCAGGATCTCCGGATCCGTGAACTCGGGACGGGTCGCGAAGTCCTCTTCGGAGTACAGGCGGATGCAGATGCCGTCGCTGGTGCGCCCCGAGCGGCCCTTGCGCTGGTTCGCGCTCGCCTGGCTGATCCGCTCGATCGGCAGGCGCTGGACCTTGGTGCGCGGGGAGTAACGGGAGATCCGGGCGGTGCCGGCGTCGATGACGTATTTGATACCGGGGACCGTCAGGGATGTCTCCGCCACGTTCGTCGCCAGGACCAGCCGGGGGTTGGAGTGCCGGGCGAAGACCCGCTGCTGGTCCGCGGTGGAGAGCCTGCCGAACAGCGGCACGACTTCCCACCGTGAGTCGATGCCGCGCAGCCGGGAGATATGGGAGCCCAGTGCGTCGGCGGTATCGCGGATCTCCCGCTCACCGGACAGGAACACCAGGATGTCGCCGGGGGCCTCGCCGCGCAGTTCATCGAAGGCCGCGAGAACGCCCTCGGTCTGGTCGGCCGGCACATCGGCCAGCGGGTCGTGGTCCGGGTCGGCTTCCGGATCGTGTGCCGCGGCCTCGCGCGCGTCCTGCCCCACCGGGCGATAGCGGACCTCGACCGGGTAGGTCCGGCCCGACACGCTGATCACAGGCGCCGGTTCCCCGGCGGGCGTGGCGAAATGGGTTGCGAAGGACTCCGGGTCGATCGTCGCCGAGGTGATGATGAGTTTGAGGTCTGGACGTTTGGGCAGCAGCCGGGCCAGGAAACCCAGCAGGAAGTCGATGTTGAGGCTGCGCTCGTGTGCCTCGTCGATGATGATGACCTGGTAGTCGCGCAGGTACTTGTCGTGTTGGAGTTCGGCCAACAGGATGCCGTCGGTCATCACCTTGACGCGGGTGGCGTCGGTGACCTCCGCTGTGAAGCGGACCTGGTAGCCGATGCCCTTGCCCAGTTCCAGCTCGGTCTCCTCGGCCAGGCGGGCCGCCACCGCGCGCGCGGCGATGCGCCGGGGCTGAGTGTGGCCGATCAGCCCATCGACGCCCAGTCCCAATTCCATACAGAGTTTGGGAATCTGCGTGGTCTTGCCCGAACCGGTCTCGCCTGCGATGACGACCACCTGGTTGTCCCTGATCGCGGCGAGGAGTTCATCGTGGGCGGCGCTCACCGGAAGTTGTGCCGGGTACTCCAGGCGTGGGTGCACAGCGGCCCTGGCGGCGGCCCGGCGCTCCCGCACCTCCTTCGACCGGTGCGCGCTGCGCTGTTCAAGGCGGCGCTGTTCAAGGCGGCCCCGGCCGTTCCCCCGGCGGGGCCGGTGGTGCTTGGTCTTGGGCTGCGCAGGGGGCTGGGGCGACTCGTCGTTCATATCCCCTCCAGTCTACCGGCGCGCTCCGCCACTCGGCTCGTCATCCGGCCGTAACACCTCGGTCGGTAGGGTTGTCTGGAAATCACACGAAGATCACATGCGATACGGCTGCGGCACGGGAGTGGAACGGAATTGATTGGAGCATTAGAGGGCTTCGGCGTCATCGCCGTGATGATCGCCGCCGGTTGGATCCTGGGACGGTCGGGAATCCTGGGCGACAGCGGGCAGAAGGTCTTGGCCTCCACCGTCTTCTACGTCGGCAATCCGGCCCTGCTCTACATGACCCTGGCCTCCACCCCGCTGGACATCGTGTTCAACCAGGCACTGCTGGCCACCGCCGGGTCCTCGATCATCCTGGCCATTGCGCTGTTCGTGTTCACCGTGTCCATCAGAAAGCGCGGGGTGGGCGAGGGCGTCGTCAGCGCCTGGGCCGTCAGCTACGTCAACATCGGCAATCTGGGCATCCCGATCGCCGCCTATGTGCTGGGCACCCTGCAGTACGTCGCCCCCGTCATGCTCTTCCAACTGGTCATCCTGGCGCCGGTGGGGATGGCGATTCTCGACGCGGCCAGAGCCAAACGGGTGGGGGCCACCGACCGGCGCTGGTGGACCCCGGTGCTGGCCGTCGCCCGCAATCCCATCCTGTGGGGCGCGGGTCTGGGCATCGTCGCCTCGGCCACCGGCTTCGCCCTGCCCCCGGTCCTCCACGATCCGATCGAGATGTTGGGCAATACCGCGGTCCCCCTGACCCTCATGGCCTTCGGCATCTCGCTCAAAGACGGCTGGGCGGGGCCCAAACCGGGCACTCGCACCCAGCTGAGCGTGATGACGGCTGCCAAGCTGATCGTCCAACCGGTGTTGGCCTGGCTGATCGGCGGACCCCTGCTGGGCATCGAGGGCAGGGATCTCCTGGCCATCGTCGTCACCTCGGCCCTGCCCACTGCCCAGAACGTCTACGTCTACGCCCTGCAGTACCGCCAATCGGAGACCCTGACCCGCGACATCGTGTTCATCACCACCGTGCTCAGCGTGCCCGTGATCATCGTCTGCGCGCTGCTCTTCGGCTGAGCCGCTGCCTCGACCCGCACATCCCGCATCGTGCCACCAGGACGGCACGACTTCCCTCCTGGCCGCGTGTCATTGCCGACATTGTGTCCCACGAGCGGTGAGAATGGTCCCGTGGCTAGCAACGATTCCAAGAAATCCGACGACCTCGTGTCGCAGCGTATGAACTCGGGAGCTCACGACGAGCCCGAGTCGGCGCCCACCGGGGCCGCCGCCGACGCGCCCGCGAAGTCGGACTACTTCGACGACGAGGAGACGCAGGCCTTCCAGGCGTTCCCCGCCGAGCCCAAGCCGGCCAAGGCCGACATCCCCGCGGGTTTCAGCTCCGAGGAGTGGGGCCTGGTGTCCTCGCCGATCGATGCCGATGACGACCGGACCCAGGTGATCCCCACTCCGCAGATCAGACCGGCCATGGGGGTCAAACGGGGTGCCGCCCGGACGGATGCGACCCCGGCACCCGCCGGCCCGGCCACGGGTGGGATGGCCGTCGTCGCAGGCCCCGCCACCGGTGGGCTGCCCGTCCAAGCCGCGGAACCGGCCGCCGAGGCCGCGAGCCGGCAGCCTGGCACGGTCAAGCGCCACTATGGCTTCTTCGACGTGGTGGCCAGCGCCTGGCTGACGATCGCCACGCCGCTGGTCCTCCTGGCGCTGGCCGTGCGCGCGGTGGCCAGCGGCACATTCCTCAAATTCGAGTACTTCTACCGGCCCGGCTTCCCTGCCGATGCCTATGGATTCTCCTCGGACGACCGGTTGCACTATGCCAGCTACACCGTGGACTATCTGACGAACGTGGACGGTGCCCGCTATCTGCGCGACATCGTGCTCGCCGGCGGCATGCAGGCGTTCAAGGACGAGGAGATCGCGCACATGGCCGACGTCAAAGCGCTCATCTCCCTGCTGTTCTTCCTGGGGATCGTCGGGGTCCTGGGCGGGATCATCGCCTGGCTGTACCTCTCCCGCAAGGGCGGCCCCGGCATGCGCATGGGCATCCGGTTCGGCTCGATCCTCACCCTGGCGATCGCCGTGCTGGTGGCGGTCGTCGCACTGACCGGCTTCGACCGTTTCTTCTCCGGTTTCCACCAGGTCTTCTTCTCCGCGGGAACCTGGCAGTTCTACATCGACGACACACTGATCAGATTGTTCCCGGAGACGTTCTGGGTCGACGGGGCGATCACCGCGGGCCTGATCCTGGTGCTGGGCTCGCTGGTTCTCCTGTGGTGCTCGCTGATCGGCTACAAGAAGCGCAGGGCCGACCGCCAGGAACTCAAGCAGCGCTAGCGGCCGCCGAACCCGCGTACACTCAGTCGCCCACCGACTCGATTCCGCGCATCACCAGCTTGGGATCGGGCGGGTAGACGATCGAGGTGTCCTTGCCCTCGTAGTCGAACTTGTTGAGGAAGTAGCGGATCGCATTGAGCCTGGCCCGCTTCTTGTCATTGGACTTGATCACGATCCACGGGGCGTCGTCGGTGTCCGTGCGCAGGAAGGTCTGTTCCTTCGCGTGGGTGTAATCGTCCCACCGGCCCAAGGATTCCAGGTCCATCGGAGAGAGCTTCCACTGCCGGGCTGGGTCGATCTGGCGGATGGCGAAGCGGGTGCGCTGCTCGTGTTCGGTCACGGAGAACCAGAACTTGGTGACGTGGATGCCGGAGTCGATGAGCATCTTCTCGAACACAGGGGCCTGCTGCATGAAGGACTCGTATTCCTCGTCCGTGCAGAAGCCCATGACGCGTTCGACATTGGCCCGGTTGTACCAGGACCTGTCGAACATGACGATCTCACCGCTGGTCGGCAGGTGCTTGATATAGCGCTGGAAGTACCATTGCCCGCTTTCCTCCTCCGTGGGCTTGTTCAAGGCGACCACGCGGGCCGCGCGCGGGTTGAGGTGTTCGGTGAAGCGCTTGATCGTGCCTCCCTTGCCCGCGGCGTCGCGGCCCTCGAAGACGATGACGTGGCGTTCGCCGGCGTCCTGTGCCGAGTACTGCAGCTTGAGCAGTTCGATCTGGAGCTTGTACTTCTCCAGCTCATAGGTCTCCCTGTCGAGGCGTTCCTCGTATGGATAGCCCTCGTGCCAGGTCTCCACCGCAGCGCCGCCCGGATCGATGAGTTCGGGATCGGCGGTGTGCCCGTTCTTGACCGTGTAGCCCTCGGTCCGCAGCTTGTCGATGTATTCGCGTAGATTCTCACGTGGCGGAGTGAACACCGTGCACCTCTTTCTCTTATCCCCAGAATAATAGGGACACAGGGTGAACGGCAGGTGGCCAATGGGTTCTGAGACGGTGCAGCGCGGCCGGTGAGACGCCGGCTGAGACCGATGCCGGACCTCGGGCAGCATCACCGGCGTCAGTCCTCCGGTGGCCGGGCACGGTGTCGCACCAGGACGAGGGCCGTCAGTGCAACCACCACCACGGCGCCGATGCACAGTGTGGCCACGGGCCACCGGGTGTAGGCCGCGCCCACCGCCGCGAACCCGGCGATTCCGATCGTGGCGAAGATCAGGGCCCAGCAGGCCCCGCCGATGGCCAGGGCCGGCAGGTAGCGGGCCAGGGGCATCCGGGCAGCACCCGCGGCCAGGTTCGCCATTGTCTGGAAGCCGACGGTCAGGAAGCTGGCGGCGACCAGGGGTGCGCCCCACCTGCCCACCAGCGTTTCGGCGCGCCGGTACCTGTGCGAGGTGAAGACCCGTTGGATCCGGGGGAACCGGCCCGCGCCGGCCCTGGCCAGCCGGCCCAGCAGGTAGGTGGAGCCGGCCCGTACCAGGACGATGCCGAACAAAGCGGCCCAGGTCAGGACCAGGGGCGCTTCCCAGGTCAGTGGGTTCATCGTCTAGTCCGCATCGAGCGCCCGGCCTCCTGCTCCGGGCGGATGCTCGGCGGCCGGAGTCTCAGGACAGCTGGTTGGCCTCCACCCATTCCAGGTACTCCTCGTTCACGTCTCCGGTGATGTAGTCGCCGGTGAAGCAGCTGGTCTCCAGCCGGGTCAGATCCGAGCCGTCGATGATCCCGTCGACCATATCGTCCACGGTCTGATAGACGACCGCATCGGAGCCCAGGGCCTGAGAGATCTGTGGGATCGTGCGACCGGCGGCGATCAGCTCGGAACGGCTGGGCATGTTGATCCCATAGACGTGAGGATAGCGCACGGGCGGGGCGGCCGAGGTGAAGGTCACCTTGTTCGCACCCACCTGGCGGGTCATCTCCACGATCTCCGTGCTGGTGGTGCCGCGCACGATCGAATCGTCGACGACCAACACGTTCTTGCCCTTGAATTCGCTGGCCAGGGCGTTGAGCTTCTGCCGGACGCTCTTCTTGCGCTGTTCCTGGCCGGGCATGATGAAGGTCCTGCCCACATAGCGGTTCTTGTAGTAGCCCTCGCGGTACTCGACGCCCAGTTTCTTGGCGACCTCCATCGCCGCAGGACGCGCGGAGTCCGGGATCGGCATGATGACGTCGATGTCACCGGCGGGAACCTCACGGGCGATCTGATCGGCCAGCTTCTCCCCCAGGCGCAGGCGGGATTCGTAGACGTTGATGCCGTTCATCACGGAGTCCGGCCGGGCCAGGTAGACGTACTCGAAGGAGCACGGGATGAGCACAGGGGATTCGTGGGTCTGGCGCAACTCGAGTGAGCCGTCGACACCGATGAACACGGCCTCGCCAGGGGCGATGTCGCGGACGATCTCGTATCCGGTGGCGGTCAGGGCGACGGATTCGCTGGCGACCATCCATTCGGTCTGCCCGCCGCCGACGGCCTCGCGCCGGCCCAGCACCAGGGGGCGGATGCCGAAGGGATCGCGGAAGGCCAGCAGTCCATGGCCGGCGATCAGGGCGATGACGGCATAGGAGCCGCGCACCCGGCGGTGGGTGTTGGCCACGGCCTTGAACAGCTGGTCGTTGTCCAAACCTGCACCGGAGACCTGCTGCTGCAGTTCGGAGCCCAGCACGTTGAGCAGCATCTCGGTATCGCTGCCGGTGTTGACGTGGCGCATGTCCCGCGTCGCCAGTTCGACTTCCAGCTCACGGGTGTTGGTCAGATTGCCGTTGTGCACCAGGACGATGCCGTAGGGCGCGTTGACGTAGAAGGGCTGGGCCTCGAGTTCATTGGCCGCTTCGCCCCGGGTGGCGTAGCGGACGTGGCCCAGGCCGACATTGCCCAGCAGTGAGCGCATGTCACGGGTGCGGAAGGCCTCTTTGACCTGTCCCTGTCCCTTGCGCATGTGCACATGGGGGCCGGACATCGTGGCGATGCCCGTCGAATCCTGTCCCCGGTGCTGGAGCAGACCCAGCGCATCGTAGACCTGCTGATTGACACTGGTAGTCGAAACGATGCCGACGATTCCGCACACGGAGAGCCCCACTTGCTGGACAACGGATTACCTATAAAGATTAGCTGGTGCGCAGGAATTTGTGGAACGAGGATTACACACCGGACCCGAACGCGGGGTTCGCCCGCTGGGTACTGGCCTTCGGGACCTTCGGAGTGCCCCAGGCCGCCGCGCCCATCGCTTTCTCACTGCTGGCCCTGTCGCTGACCGGATCGGCCGATCACGGCTCCTGGGTGGTGTTGGCGATGACGCTGGCGCAGATCGCCGGCGCCGTCCCGGTGGCCCGCGCCGGCCGCGGCCATCCCCTGGTGCGCTACACCCGCCTGCTGATGATCGTGCGCACCGGCGCCCTGCTGGCGGCGACCGTGCTGGCAGCGGCCGGGGCGACGCTGTGGGCGATCGCTCTGGCCGCCGGCTGCGCCGGACTGGTCAATGGGGCCGCGCACGGCTGCCTGCGCGCGGTGCTCAACCATCTGGTCGGCCCCGGCCGGATCCCGCGGGCGCTGGGCCTGGGAGCGACGCTGAACGAGGTGACCTTCGCCTCCTCGCCGGTCATCGTCTCCGTGATCGGGGCCTACTCGCCGGTCGCCGCCATCGGCGCCATCGCGGTGCTCGGCACGGTTCCGCTGTTCCTCGTGCCCTCGGTCCAAGCGCCTCCGGCCACGGCGTCCACCGTGTCCTCCCGCACTCTGCTGCGGCCCGGAATCCTGCTGTGGCTGTTCTGCTGCCTGGCCACCTCGGCGTCGACCGCCGGGGTCGAGGTCGGTGCCGTGTCCCTGGCCCTGCGCTTCTCCCTGGCCCCGGCGGCCGGCGCGCTGTTCGCACTGGTGCTGTGTCTGGCCTCGATCTCGGGCGGCCTGTGGGTCACCGCCCGCAACCGGCAGGCGCAGCCGCGGGCGGTGATCGCGTACCTGCTGGGCACCTCGGTCGGGGCCGTGTTTGTGTGGGGTGGCTGGACCCTGGTCACGACCCTGGTCGGCGCCGTGCTCATCGGCTTCTTCATCCCGGTGCTGGGCACGCACTATTCGCTGGTGCTCGACCGTCTGGCCCCACCGCAGCTGCGCGCCGAGGCCTTCTCCCTGTTGCGCACCGCGAGCGCAGTGGGCGTCATCGCCACCTCCGGAGTGCTGGCGATCGCGGGCCTGGACTGGGCCCTGGGCGTGTGCGCGGGCCTGGTCGTGGTGACCACGGTGCTGGTGGCTGTGTCCGGACGGCGACCGCCGAACACATCCGCCTGAGACACGATCTCAGACGTCGACGGCCACATCGCCGATGCCCTCGGTCGCCCTTGCCCACACGACGTATTGGTCCAGCGTCTCCTCGATCGCGGCCTTCGCATAGTGATCGGGGTGCCAGGCCGCCCACTCATCACAGTAGATGGGCTCGCCCCGATAGTGCAGGCCCAGCGAGACCAGTCCGTACTTGGGCGGGTCGATCCCCACCGTCACACCCTGGCCCGCCGCCGTCAGCGCCTGGGCGATATGGGTGCGGGACACGCTGCGCAGCCGGGGGAAGACGCAGTCCGTACCCGCGACCAGCAATTGGAAGGAGCGCCGCGCGCCGCTGCGCAGATCCGACATGAGGATCGGATAATCCTCCAGTTCCTCCAACTCGATACTGCCGCGCCCGGCATCCGGGTGCCCCGGCGGGACCTGCAGATTGAAGGGCAGTTTGAACAGCAACCGGGTCTCCAGGTCGATCGGCGGGACCAAGGGAGCCATCGCCAGATCGGCCGCGTGTTCGCGCACCGTTTCGTAGATGTCGATCGTGGGGACCTCGACGACGTCGAAGATGCGCTGGGAACTGTCGGCGATAAAGGGCAGCAGCAGGGTTTCGGCGACCATCGTGGGGCAGGCCACTCGCAGCTGGGTGGGACGGTTGCTGATGTCGGCCACCGAGCGCCACCACTGGGCGTTGCGGTCTACCATCCGCCTGGCCATCGGCAACAGTGTGCTGCCCGCCGGGGTGAGCGCCATTCCGGCCTTGGAGCGATCGAAGAGCTTGGCCCCGCACACCTTCTCCAGGGCCTGGACCTTCCGCGAAACCGAGGACTGGGTCATGAACAGGGCGCTAGCGGCATGGGTGGTCGAGCCGTACTGGGCAACGGCCAGAAAACACTCCACACTCGATATATCCATGCTTTGAGAGCATAGCATCACTCATATTTGAGCATTTTTACGCATAACCATGGCTGGCTTATCGTGAGGCGAACCACTTTTACGAACGAGAGGGAACCCCTTCGTGTCTCACGTCCCAACATCACCGGCCGCCCCGGCCACGAAGGCCCAGCGCGCCAATCAACGCAAGTCCACCCTGGGCGCCTTCGTCGGCACGGCGATCGAATGGTATGACTTCTACATCTTCGGCACCGCATCGGCACTGGTATTCGGCAAGCTGTTCTTCCCCGTCCTGTCGCCTGGTGTCGCACTCCTGGCATCCTTCGCCACCTTCTGGGTCGGGTTCCTGGCCCGGCCCATCGGCGGATTCATCTTCAGCCACTTCGGCGACAAGCTGGGGCGCAAGAACACCCTGCTGGTCACTCTGGTGATGATGGGCAGCGCCACCTTCCTCATCGGCTGCCTGCCGACCTATCAGAGCATCGGCGTCTGGGCGCCCGTCCTGCTGGTCGTCCTCCGCGCAATCCAGGGCCTGTCCGTTGGCGGCGAATGGGGCGGGGCCGTGGTGCTGGCCACCGAGAACTCCGCCGAGGGCAAGAAGGGCATGGCCGGCGCCTGGGTCCAGCAGGGTTCGCCCGCCGGCTCCATCATCGCCACCCTGGTCTTCCTGGCCGTCGGCTCCCTGCCCGACGCACAGTTCCTGTCCTGGGGCTGGCGCGTTCCCTTCCTCATCACCGTCGTCCTGCTCTTCGTCGCCTTCCTGATCCGCCGCAGTGTCGAGGAATCCGAACAGTTCAAGGAGGTCCAGGAGGCCGGCGAGGTCGCCAAGGTTCCGTTCCTCGAGGCCTTCCGAGTCGCCCCTCTGCTTATCGTCTTCGGTGTGTTGGGTTCCGCGCTGGGCATCGGGCTGGCATATTTCAACAACACCTTCCTGCTGTCGTGGACGACCGGCCTGCTCGATATGCCACGCACCCTGGTGCTCAACCTGATCCTGTTGTCGGCCATCGCGCAGTTCATCTGGCAGCCCATCGCCGCCCTCCTGGCGCCGAAGGTCGGCGGCACGCATATCGCGATGATCGCCGGTCTGGTCCTCAACATCGTGTTGGCGGTCCCGTTCTTCATGGCCATCCAGTCGGCCAACGGCGTGTTCCTGGGCCTCATGCTGGTGATCAACGTCATCGGCGGCACCGGCTACTACTCCCTGCTGGCCAGTGCCCTGGCCGAGGCCTTCCCACCCCGCATCCGCTACACGGGGGTGTCGGTGGCCTATCAGCTGTGCGCCACAATCTTCGGCGGATCCACCCCGGTGATCGGCCAATGGGTGCTCAACGCATCAGGCGGGAGCCCCTGGGCCGTCATGGCCTTCTACATCGCTCTGACCGCCGTTACCCTGATGGGCGTGATCGGCCTGCTCGTCCTGAGTCGTCAACCCATCCGTACGCAGAAAGGAAGCAAGGCATGAGAATCGATACGATCTTCCGGGGCAATTTCCACACAGGCGAGGCGTTCCCGACCCCGACCTCGGCCCGCCTGGAGGAGAATCGTGCGACCGCACTGGCCGTGGACCGCGGTCGAATCGTCGCTGTCTCCCGGAAAGACGACCTGTCCGATTTCGACGGGATCTCAGCACGGGAGACCGTCGAGATCGACGCTCCCCTGGTGGTTCCCGGCTTCCACGATGCCCACCACCACACGATGGGCACCGGCGAACAGCTGGGTGCGATCGACCTGCGCTATCCGGCTGTGACGAGCCTCGACGAGCTCTACGCCGCCGTCGAGGCCAGGGCCAAGGAATTGCCGGCCGGCCAGTGGGTGCGCGGCGCCGGCTACGATCAGAACCGCTTGGGCGCCCATCCGACGGCCGAGATGCTCGATCGGGTGGGCCATGGCCACCCGGTGATCCTCGACCATGTCTCGCACCATATGATCACGGCGAACACCGCCGCATTTGAACGGGCGGGCTTCCCTGGTCGGCGGGACTACCCCGAGGTCGACGGCGGGGTCGTGCCACGCGACGCCGCGGGCCTGCCCCTTGGCCTGTTGCAGGAGAAGGCGACCGAACCGATCCAACTGGCCTCGGCGCAGGTGACCAAGGACGAGGCGATCGCCAACCTCAAGCGCGCCTCTGACCAGGCAGTGTCCTACGGGCTGACGAGCCTGACCGAGCCCGGGGTGATCCTGGGCGGGGCGATGGGGACCAATGCGCCCGTGCTGGACATCTACCAGGACGCAGTGGCCCAGGGAGCGCTGCGCCCGCGGATGACGGTCATGCCCTTCTATCAGGTACTCCACGGACTGGAAATCAACGCGGAGGGCATGCGCACCCTGGACCTGGGAATCAGGACCGGGTTCGGCGACGACCGGCTGCGGATCGGGCCGGTCAAGATGATCTCCGATGGCTCGCTCATCGGCAGGTCGGCGGCTGTCCACGAGTGCTATTGCGGGGAGCCGGAGAACCGTGGTGTGATGACGGTGCCGCCGGAGGCCATGCCCGATCTCATCGCATCGTTCCACCGGGCGGGCTGGGCCGTGGCCACGCACGCGATCGGCGACAGGGCGATCGACCATGCGCTCGATGCGATCGAACACGCCCAGCAGTCCTTCCCCCGCGAGGTCCGGCACCGGATCGAGCACTTCTCGATCGCAACGGATGAGCAGGTCACCCGCTGCGCTGCACTGGGCGTCATCCCGAACCCGCAGGGCGTGTTCATCTCCGAGTTCGGCGATGGCGTGGTCGATGCGATCGGCGCGGAGAGGGCGGCCGGCACCTACCGGATGCGTTCGCTGGTGGACGCCGGCATGGTGGTGCCCGGTTCGACCGACAGCCCGGTCTCCGATGCGAATCCGCTGAAGTCGATGCACGACCTGGTCAACCGGCGGACGTCCTCCGGGGCGCCCTTCAATCCCGCCGAGGCGGTGACCATCGGCGAGGCGCTGCACGCCTACACCTATGGTTCGGCCTATGCGATCAACCGCGAGGACGCCGTCGGCACCCTGGAGGCCGGCAAACTCGCCGATTTCGCCGTGTTGGATGCGGACCTGTTCGGCATCGAATCCGCGCGGATCGAAGACGTCACCGTCACGGCCACCGTGATCGGCGGAGATGTCGCGTACCGGGCCTGAGGATATGGGCTGAGGGTCTTCGAGCGCGCTGACGGCGGGTGCGGATGACGTTCCCCACCCGCCGTCGTCGCGTTCAGACAGGCGGCCGGGCGCGGCCCCGGCGCCTCCACTAGATGAGCGATCCCAACCACAGCCCCAGCCCCGCCAGGGCCGCCGAACCGATGAGGACGCCCAGGGCATTGGCCAGTCCGGCTCCCCATTTGCGTTCCTGGAGGAGGCGGACCGTCTCGAAGCTGGCGGTGGAGAAGGTGGTGTAGCCACCCAGGAAGCCGGTCCCGAGGATTTGCTGGAACTCGGGCGGGAGCACGTGCGCCAGGGTCAGTCCGGTCAGCAGGCCCAGGACCAGGGAGCCCGAGAGGTTGATGGTGATCGTGCCCCAGGGCAGGGTGCCATGGGTATGGGCTTTGACCAGCCCGTCGACTAAGAACCTGGCCGAGGCGCCCGCTCCCCCGGCCAGGGCCAGGGCCACGAAGATCAGCGGGCTCATACGGTCCTCCTGCCCCAGATCCGGTGCCGGTATCCGGCCAGGGCTATGCCTGCCCATGAGGCGGCGGCGCCCACCAGGATGGTCGCCAGGGCGTAGAAGATTCCCGCGGCGGTGAGACCCGGTTCGGCGGATCCGATCAGGGATGCGGAGTCGGTCGCCAGTGCACTGTAGGTGGTGAAGCCTCCCATGAAACCGGTCCCGCCGAACAGGCGCACGCGCCTGCGCCAGCCCTCATCGGGGCCGAGCCGGTTCAGATCGTCGAGCAGAAAGCCCAGAACGAATGCGCCGAGCACATTGATGGCGAGGATCGTCCAGGGGATGCCGCCTGAGGCCGGCAGCGCTAGGCTCAGAGCCGCACGGGCCGCGGTCCCCAGGGTGCCACCGGCGAAGACCAGGAGCAGATAGCGCGGGCGCAGATGGAGCGGCCGGGCGGGACTGCGCAGCTCCACCTGTAAATCATCGGGGTCCGGGGCGTTCATGGATCCACCTACCTTTCGGGCATGGCAAAGCACGCCAATCGGGTAGGGACTGTTGTCGGGATTCCGAGGTTCGGGTACGGCGAGCCCCACCGCCGCGACACGCGACGTGCCTGGTTCCAGGTTAGCACCGGATGTCTTCGAGAGCCGAGGTTAGACTCCTCCCATGGGTGCTTGGGGTATTGGCGCATTTGAAAACGATGGCGCATTGGATCTGGTAGGCGATATGCGCTCCGGTCATTTCAGTTTCGACGAGCTGGGTTGGGCTTTCGAAGACGAGGATTATCTGGAAGTCGACGGAGGGCAGATCGCCCTGGCCCTGGCTGGGTTGGCGGTCGCGGTGAAGCTGAGGCGACCGTCACCGGTCCCGGAGTTCGACCTGCAGGCCGTTGCGCCTCTGTTCACATCGGAATCAATCGGATTCATCCGGAATCAGGTCGAACGCACCCTCGCAGGCGCCGAGGGCTCCGAGCTCTTCGAGCTGTGGGAGGAAACGGACGAACTCGACGCATGGCTGCAGGCATCCAGGGCGACATTGGCGGAGTTGAACGAAATAGGCGGGATTTAGAAGGGCGGGGGCGGGTCCGCCAGTTCTTCACCCGGGGGTTCGGCCCGCTGGACCACCGATCGGACCACCGGATACTCCTTCCACGGTGTCCGGTCGTGGTGTGCGCTGAGGAGCCCTGTCTGATGGGCATCGATCGGATCATCCACCGGAGTGACCCGGACTCGCAACAAGCCCTCATCCCCGGAATGTCCCAGGTCCCACACGATCGCATCCTCGGCATCGCGCACGGGCACACTCGTCCCCCGCGTCTTCAACTCATGATGTCGTTTGCACATGACATGCAGATTCGTGAAGTCCGTGGCCCCACCGGCTTCGGGGTCGACGTGATCGAATGGCACCAAATGTTCGGGTTCGCACGAGGACGCTTTCCTCGTGCAGCCCGGAAAGGTACACCATCCCCACCGCGCAGCCAAGGTCAGGCGCATCGCCTTCGACACCCGGTAACGCTTCGCCTGCGAGGGCAGTACCCGGCCGGTATCCGGATCCGTGAGCAGTCGGTAGACGATATCGGCATCCCCTGCGACCCGTCTGGCCACCTGCGCCGGTACTGGCATCCCATCATCGGTGTGTCCGGGCAGGTCACCGATCCCGGCATATGTGGTCACCGGCACGGTCACGACCACAGATGCCTGCTCGGCCAGCCAGTGGGACGAGTCCGGACACTGCAATCGCACCCGAGCCGGGGTCACCTCACCGGTGCCGGGGTCTGCCAGAGCGACATCCACGAGGGTTTCCGGACGGACACCGGCGAGGACGTCGAAGGCCAGTTGCGCAATGGTGCGCTCGTCGACCAGCTCCGTGAGCTCGGGGACCGGGGCACCGGGCTCGAACCTGCCCGTACCCATCTCCTGCTGGATGTCGGTTGGCCCGGTGAACACTGCTGTGTTGTTCCGTCGGATTGCCCGCGCAGTGCCCACCACCCGCGCGTGCAGGGCCTCCAATTCCAGGGCGGGCCCGACCAGGCCCAGACACGCCGACCCATCCGGATTCTTCGCAAAGAACACATGCCGACCATCCACCACTCGCTCAGCCTGACGGCCGCTGTCATCGGCGGTGGCGTCGGCCTGAGTGAGCAGGGCGATGCACGCGTGCAGGGTCTTCCGGAACGCCTGCACCGACGCACTCGGGTCGACCAGGGCCATGCGTTCGTCGATGGCCAGCACCTGCCCGATCGTCAACGCGGCACATGCCCGCGCTACATCCTGCAAACGGGCGTAGTCCAGGCCGTATCCATGGACCATGGTGCGCAGGCGGGGCAGACCGATGACCATCGTCAACGCCTGGACCAGGCTCGACCGTGCCGCACCCTCACCAACCCCGGTGAGCACCGCGATACGGGCGGGAACGGGGTCGGAGTCGACATCGACCAGGGACGCCACATTCCGGCCCGCGCACCGTCGGCGGAGTGCCTGGACAACGCGAGCTGCCACCGGATACCCCCGGAAACCGGCGGCCGGGCCGCTGGGGTCCTCACTGGTCGGCGCGTACGCCAGGCATGGCACCACTCCTGCAGACTCCACCGGATCAAACTCCACCCCTGTCCCAAGGCCACCAACCGCTTGCCCGGGCAAACGACCGGCTAAGGCCATGCCGGGCGCGGGAGCACTGCCGAAGGGAGCCTCGGCATAGACCAGCCCACCCTCCCGGCCGGCGGCCGCGGCGATCCGCCCCGCCCACCGGCTCTGCTGCCCCGGGGTCAGGGGCACGTGCACATCGTGGACGGGAGCCCCCACATCCAGGGACACCGCAAACAGATCGGCTTCGGTGACCCCGAACCGTGCCGGCAGGTCCGAGTCGAGGAAGGCCGAGAGACCGAGTAATGCAATCGCGTCGGCCTGCTCGCCGAGTACGTGGGAGGCATCCTGGTGGGCCTCGGACAAGTGCTGGTGTAAATCCCCGTAGAAACCGGCGGCGTAGGCGCCGGCGACCTCATCACCGATGACCTCTCCCGTGGCCACACGATGAGCATCGGCCCAGTCATCGAAGGCCTTGACCTCACGCACTCCGGGATCGTCGTACATCCGCGCGCGGGCCATCGTGGTCTTCGGCGAGACGGCAGGGGTGATGAACAGGGGGTGGGCGGTGGTCGATCCAACCCGCCAGGTCCCGGCGTGCCACACGTTCGTGTTGTCATGGTGCGGGTTCATGCCGGTCACCTCCCCGGAATGGGTATCTGGCGGAAACTCCTATGTTTCCCGTAGTCTCATTCTAGAACATGATTAGAACAGCGACTATGGTATTCGCTGATATATCATGATTGTTGCATTATTGTGATCGAGATTGTCTACTCGAGTGCGAAGGTCCCGCCGGTGTAGTCAAGCCCCGGCAGCCGACCGTCCGTCGTGTGATTTCCAGGGTAGATGCAGGCACTGACACGCACTGTCTCAGCCGTACCGCCCGTCAGACTTCGGTCCTCAGCTCGCGGGTGAAGTAGACCCGATCGAATCCGTCTTCCGAATGTCGACCCGTTTCACGGAATCCGCGCCGCGAATAGTACTCAAGGTTCTCCGTCATCTTCGCATTGGTGTACAGACGCATCTCCGGCCGCCCTTGCGACCGCGCACAGTGCTCCGCGTATGTCAACAGCAGCGAGCCGACGCCGGAGCCCTGGATCTTCGGGTCGACCGCCAGATTGGCGACATGGAGATGGTCGGGGTGAAGCTCCATGACCATCATGCCCACCACTTCGCCATCGCGGCGGGCAACGACGACGTGCCCATCCCCGACGAGCTTTGCATAGTCCGCATTCATCGGAGCCGGTTCCAGACCGATTCTTTCGACATACTGGCCATAGGCCGCCGCGACGATTGCGCGGATAGCGGGGACATCCGACGGCCTTGCCGCCGCGATAACAGGGGACGCGGACATGCGCTCATGCTACCCGGTCATTCCACCACGTCGACCACACCGTCGCTCCGGCATACCGTAAGACACGCGGACCCGCGGGCCCGTGATATCTTTTGACCTATGCCAAATGAATCGAGTGTGCAGGAGGCCGCCCGCAAGCACACGGCCCTTGCAGACCCGGGCATCGAATGGTCGATCATCGGCCCCGGTCTGCTGTCCATGGGCATGTCCGGCGACTATGAGCTCGCCGTCGAGGAGGGCGCCGACGTCGTGCGGGTGGGCCAGGCGATCTTCGGAGCGCGCAGCACTCCCGACAGCTACCACTGGCCGGGCGGGAGTGCAGATGCGCAATAAGACCGCCGCTGCACCCCCACAGATCTCCGGGCGCACCGCCGATGAGATAGTCGACAGCGTCCGCGGCCTCATCGACTCCGGCAGACTGCAGGCCGGGGATGCGCTACCGCCCGCCCGGGACCTGGCCCGCACCCTCGAAGTCAACCGGAACACCGTGCTATCGGCCTACCGGCGGCTCTCCGTAGCCGGCCTGGCGGTCACCCGGGGCCGAGGCGGGACCTCGGTCGCACGGAACCAGCCCACCGCGACCGAGGGCTTCTCCCCCGGCACCGTGCTGCGCGATATCGGCAATGGCAACCCCGATCCGCACCTCCTGCCGGACCTGCGACCGGCACTGGCGCAATCGGCCGGCGATCCCGTCCTCTACGGAGCGCCGGTGATCGACCCCGGACTCGCCGCCTGGGCCACCGACTGGCTGGGCGAGGACCTGGACCGGTCCTTCGACCTGTCCCTGGCCGCAGGCGCGGTCGACGCGGTCGAACGGCTGCTCGCACAGGCCTTGACTCCCGGGGATGCGGTGGCTCTGGAGGACCCCTGCTTCCTCACGAGTGTGCAGACCGTCCGGCTGGCCGGCTACCGCATCCTGCCGGCGGCCGTCGACGAACAGGGGCTGACTCCCGACGGGCTGCGCGCGGCATTGGGGTCCGGGGCCAGAGCCGTGGTGTGCACGCCAAGGGCCCACAACCCCACCGGGGCCTCGCTGAGCGCCGACCGCGCCGCCGAACTCCGGGCCGTACTCGCGGACCACCCCTATGTGCTGGTGATCGCGGACGACCATTTCTCCCGCCTGTCCACCAGCGCCTACCAGAGCATCGTCGGGCCCGAGCACCAGCGCTGGGCCCTGGTCCGGTCGGTCTCCAAGTTCCTGGGACCCGACCTGCGTCTGGCCCTCATCGCCGCGGATCCGAAGACCACGGAACGGCTGGGCGCACGCCTGGCCCCCGGCGTCACCTGGGTCAGCCACCTGCTCCAACGCCTGGCTCTGGGCCTCCTGGGTGACGCGGACACCCAGGCTGCGATAGACCGGGCCCGTGAGCACTACGCCGAACGCAACCGCGCCTTCGCCGCACTCCTGGAACGACACGGCATCCCCGCTTGCGCCGGCGACGGGCTCAACCTGTGGCTCGACACCGAATGCGAGGCCCGCACCATCCACGAAGCGCTGATGCGCAAGGGCTGGCTGTCCCGCACCGGCGACGAGTTCGCCCTGACCGCCTCCGCCCCCTCGCGCCATCTGCGCCTGACGATCCACGACCTCGACGAGGCCTCCGCCCAGAGCCTGGCCGACGCCCTTGCCGATGCCCTGACAGATGCCCGTGGCACCGAACCCGCCCACCCCGATAGGAGCCGCCGATGACTCAGAGCACCCTGGTCGTGCGCCACCTCGCCTTCGAAGACCTCGGCATCATCGAACCCCTGCTGCGCCAACGCGGCCACAACATCGTCTACCGCGAGGCTGGGGTCGACGAGCTGAGCACCGGCGAGGCGCTCGCGGCCGATCTCATGATCATCCTCGGCGGGCCGGTCGGCGTCTACCAGACCCGCCAGTACCCATTCCTGCTCGAAGAAAGGGCCGCCATCGCCGCCCGGCTGGAGGCCGGACTGCCGACCCTGGGGATCTGCCTGGGCGCACAGCTCATGGCAGCTGCACTCGGCGCCCCTGTCACCCCCAGCGGGCGCACGGAGATCGGCTACTCCCCGCTCACCCTGACACCCGCCGGCAGAGCCGGGGTACTGGCGCCCCTGGACGGTGCGCCGGTGCTGCACTGGCACGGGGACGTCTTCGCCATCCCCGAGGGCGCCGAGCGGCTGGCGGAGACTCCCGGCTTCCCCCAGCAGGCCTTCGCCTTGGGCCCGGCCGTGCTGGGACTGCAGTTCCACCTCGAAGCGCAGCCGGAGAAAATCGAGCGGTGGTTGATCGGCCACGCCCATGAACTCGCCGGCGCCGGGATCGACCCGCAGCTGATCCGCGCGGACGCACAGCGGTATGGGCCCGGGCTCGCCGCAGCCGCCGGTCGGGTGATCGAGGATTGGCTCGACCGGGCAGGCCTCGGCCACTGACCCGCCGGCCGTTCGATTCGCACGAAGAAGGAGCACGAAGGAGTTTGCACACGTGGAGATACTGAGGCTGTTGACCGCTCTGGCGCCGATCCTGGTCGTCCTGGTCCTACTCGTCTGTCGTGTGCCCTCGTTGTGGGCCGCCGGTGCTGGGCTGGTCACAGCGGTGGCCGGCAGCCTCCTCGCCTTCCCGCTGAGCGGCTCCGCTTTGGGGGCTACCGCTGCCAATATGGGTCCGACGCTCATCGAGGTCGCCCTGATCCTGCTGGGAGGGGTCGGGCTGGCCCAGACCACCGCCCGCAACGGCGCCCAGGACAGAATCGCCGAGTGGCTCGCCGCGGCCGAATCGGGTGAGGACCGCAGCATCAGCCTGTTCCTGCTGATCTTCGGACTCACCCCGTTCATGGAGTCGGTGACCGGCTTCGGCCTGGGTGTGGTCATCACCGCCCCACTGCTGATCCGCCTGGGCCTGAGCCCCGTCAAAGCGGTCGTCGCCGGTTTGCTCGGGCTGGTCCTGGTGCCCTGGGGGTCCCTGGGCCCCGGCACTCTCATCGCCGCCCAACTGGGCGGTCAGGACTTCCACCAGGTGGGTATCTGGTCCGCACTGCTGACCCTGCCCGTGCTCATCGTCAGCGCGATCGTGGCGACCGCCGTCGTCATCGGCCGCCCCACCGGTCGGCAGGTGCTGCTGGCGGGGTTCGTGATCGTCCTCGAATGGGCGGCGCTGACCGGGGCAAATCTCGTAGTCGGGACGCCGCCGGCCGGGGTCGTGGCCTCGGCAGTCGTCATCATCGGCCTGCTGGTGGTCGCCCGGCTGACCCACGGCACTCTGCCGAGCATCGACCGGGGGTTCGGACGCGCGCTGCTGCCCTACGGGGTTCTGGTCGGTGGTGTGCTCGCCTCCGCGGCACTGACCGCGCGCATCGAGGACGGCCCGCTCACCCTGATCGCCAATCCCGCCGTGTGGCTCATCCTCGCGGCGCTCATTTCCCTGTCCGCCGTGCCCGAGGCCATGCGCGGGCGGGTGCGAGTGGCCGGACGGTGCCTCGTGGCGTGGGTGCCGATCACCGCCAATGCCATCGGCTTCATGCTCATCGGCATCATCATGGCGGCGACCGGGATGGCCGAGGACTTAGCGGGGACCGCCGCACACATCGGCCCGTTCTTCACCGCTCTGGTGCCGGCGATCGGAGCATTGGGCGGCTATCTCACCGGTTCGAACACCGG
Source organism: Brevibacterium sp. 50QC2O2 (assembly GCF_024580675.1). NCBI lineage: Bacteria > Bacillati > Actinomycetota > Actinomycetes > Micrococcales > Brevibacteriaceae > Brevibacterium > Brevibacterium sp. 50QC2O2. Next base: position 42,187 of record NZ_JANIJZ010000002.1, on the reverse strand, counting down.
GGCGGCCGCGATGTTGTCCACGGCCACGACCAGTGCCACCGCAGGGGTCGGGGCCAATCCGGTTGTGGCCCTGGCCGGGCAGAACGTCGCGGGGTCCTTTGCGATCATCGCATCTCCCCCGCGCGTGGCCCTGGCCGTGGGAGTCGCCCTGCCCGCCGGACAGAAGCTTCCGACGACGGCAACCCGGGTGCTCATCGGCAGTGTGCTGGCCGCGGCAGTACTGCTGGGGATCGTGGTGTACTGCGCGGCCTGAGCGAGGTCGCCCGGCGGGCGAACGTGGTACCCCCAGTGGGACTCGAACCCACACTGAACCGATTTTAAGTCGGTTGCCTCTGCCATTGGGCTATGGGGGCGTACCGTTCCACTCTAACGCACCCGGGCCCGGGCCCGCGTAGCATGTCCGGCATGGAGACCGTCCGCGCGCTGCGCACCGATCACAGTCACCTGTTCCCCGGGTCCCGCCTCGGGCCGGCCGACCCGGCCACACCCGCCGAGATCCCGGCCGCCGGCGAGGTCGTGGTGCTGTTCTCCGACGGCTCCAGCGCCGAAGCAGAGCTTTCCCCGCAGGATTCCGGTCCCCTCCTCAGGGTGCAGGCGTACCGGACCGCCGCCGGCACCCCGATCGCCCAGAAGTCCTGGCGGCTCCAGGTCGAAGACCGGCACCTCAAGGTCCTGGGCCCCGCTGCCTGAGCATGAGAAAAGGGCCCGGGTGCCATCCAGTCGGATGGCACCCGGGCCCTTTGCCGGGTTCAGAGCACGGGGCTCAGGACACCGGCATCAGCTCACCGGGAGCGGATCACTTCGCGGCGGGGGCGTCCTTCGGAGCCTTGCGCGGAGCCGGCTTCGAGTGCGCGGCCTCGACGAAGGCCTTGCGCGGCACGTCCGCGTCCTTCAGCGGGGTGACATCGCGGCCCACGACGGCGTTGAGGATCCAGTTGCCGAAAACCTTGACCTTGCGGTCCACGGTCGGGATCGCGTAGCCGTGGTACAGGCGGTGCATGAGCCAGGCCGGGAAGCCCTTGAGGTTCTTGTCGCCGAGCTTCGAAGCACCCTTGTACAGACCCAGGCCGGCAACCGAGCCGATCGTCTTGTGGAAGTACTGCTTGAATTCGGTTTCACCGCGCAGCGCGGCCAGCAGGTTCTGGGCCAGGACGGGGGCCTGGCGCGAAGCGTGCTGGGCGTTCGGAACGCAGTAGCCGCCGGGGCCCATGCCCGACAGGTCCGGAACGGCGCAGGAGTCGCCGGCGCCCCAGGCATCGGCCACGACATTGCCGTCTTCGTCCTCGACGCGCAGATCGGCGCGGACCGTCAGGCGGCCGCGCTCGTCCAGCGGCAGGTCGGAGTCGACCAACAGCGGGTTGGCCTTGACACCGGCGGACCACAGGATGGTGTCGGCGTCGAATTCCTCACCGGAGGACAGCTTGACGTGCTTGTCGGTGCAGTCCTGCAGGAAGGTCGACAGGTAGACGTCGATGCCGCGGTCGCGCATGTGCTGCACAACCCACTTGGCGGTCTCCGGGGTGACCTCCGGCATGATCTTGTCCAGGGCCTCGACCAGCACGAAGCGGACGTCCGCTTCGGTCAGGGTCTCGTGTTCGGCGACGGCCGAACGGACCATGTCCTCGATTTCGCACAGCGCTTCGACGCCGGCGAAGCCGCCACCGACGTTGACGAAGGTCAGCGCGGTCCGACGGGCTTCGTCGTCTTCCATCAGAGCTGCGGCGGACAGCTGGTTGAGGACGTGGTCGCGGATCGCGACGGCCTCTTCGATGCGCTTGAGTCCGATGCCCTCTTCGGCCAGGCCCGGGATGGGCAGGGTACGGGGCACGGAGCCGGCGGCGATGACCAGCTGGTCGTAGTCGAGCTCGAAGGGCTCATCGCCTTCGGCCTCGATGGTCGCGAACTTCTTGTCGTGGTTGATTGCGCGGACGTAACCGGTGATGACTTCGGCACCCTTGAGGTTGCGGCGCAGCGGCACGATGGCGTGGCGCGGCTCGATCGAACCGGCGGCGACCTCCGGCAGGAACGGCGCGTAGGTCATGTACGGGTTCGGGTCGACCACGGTGACGGTGGCTTCGCCACGGCCCAGGCCTTTCAGCAGATTCTGAGCGGTGATGAGGCCAACATAGCCACCACCGACGACGAGGATACGGGGACGCAGTTTCGAGTTTCTAATCAAAGCCATGCCCTAATTCTATGTCCGATCGACAAAGCTCGCTACAGGCGGGGTCGTCTCCAAGCTCACAATTCTTCGGACGTCCGAGAATCCGCCGGTCCGTCGCCGGGTCGACCACACGGTGATCCCGCCCCGATTCCGCCCTGTTCGGCTGCCATCCGTGCGCTTTGCCCGGCACCTGCACCACTCCCGCGGCGCACCCGGATCAGCCCGAGGCACGCGCAGACCAGCGCGGCGATGATCCCGCTTGCCAGGACGACGGGTCCCAGCACTGCCCGCGGACGACCCTGCTGGGCCTGCGCCGGGGTGTCGGTAGCGGCCGCTTTGGTGGCCGGGGCCGAGGCGCCCGCCGTGTTCTGCGGCGCCGTATCGGCCCGCCGGTGCATGGTCTTCCAGGCGGCCAGTTCCTCAGCAGCCGAGCGCGGATGCTCGGCCGGCGAAGCCGCAAGAGCCGCCAGCGGGTCCAGGCGTCCGAAACCCACCGTCGGGTCCGGCTGTGCGGCGGTGCCCCTGCCCTTGTGACCCTTGACCGGGGCGGCCGAATGCAGCAGCACGTCGGAGACCTGGTCCGCTGAGTAGTCGGGATGGGCGCTGCGGATGAGTGCCGCAACCCCCGCGACCACGGGGGCCGCGAAGGAGCAGCCCTCGGCCTCCGCATAACCTCCCTGGTAGAACGGCACCGGGATCGCCTGGGCCGGACCCATCAGATCCACCGAGGTGCCCGGAGCAGAGGATGCCTGATCGACGCGACCGTCCCGGCCCAGGCCGCCGACGCCGATCACCCCGGGCACCGTCGCCGGCGACCATGCCCGCCTGGCGCCCTGGGATCGGTTGCCGACGCAGGCGACGACGAGGACGTCCTTGCTGTAGGCGTAGCCGAAGGCCTCGTCCCAGGACTCGGGCCAGGCCGGATCGTCCCAGCCCAGGGACATGTTGATGACCCGTGCCCCCTTGTCAACCGCCCAGCGCACCGCCTGTGCGGCCTGGGTCCGTGAATCGGAGGAACCATCGGGGGCGCCTGAGCCCAGCCACATCGAGGCCGAGAGCAGTTCGGCGTCCGGGGCCACGCCGCGCGGACCCTCTCCAACGCCCTGGCCGGCGATCACCCCGGCGACCGCGGTGCCGTGCTTGATCGTCTCCTCCGGCCCCACCGGTGTGCGGCCGTCCTTGCCGGATCCGGAGAAGTCCTTGGCCGCGACCACCGTATCGTGCAGATCCTCGTGGGAATCCTTGATCCCGGAGTCGATCACAGCGACCTTCACACCCTTGCCGGTGCTGGTCTTCCATGCCCTGTCAATCCCGTAGTCGGAGATGTACCACTGCCCCGGGCCCGCCGTGGGTGCGGCCAGTGCCGCACCCGGAACCAGGCAACCGGCCAGCAGCGCGCAGACCGCGAACAATCCCGCTGCCGGGCGCATGCTCAGTCCTGTCCCAGCCGCAGGGCCGTGCCGTCGAGGATATCGGCCTCGCTGGCCATGACGACCGGCGCACTGCCGGTAGCGGCCAGTACCTGGGCACTGATCCGCTGGAGCAGGCGGGAGAAGATCAGGGCTCCGGCCCCGATCACGTCGACCCGGCCGGGGTGCATGAAGCCCAGTCCGGCACGCTGCGCCCGCGGCATGGCCGTGAGTTCGGCGCAGGTGGCCACGGTGTCGTCCAGGTCCAAGCGGGCACCGTGGATGGCGGCACGATCGTAGGCCTCTAACCCGAGGACTGCGGCTGCCACCGTCGTCACGGTGCCGGCGACGCCGACAATCGTGCGGGTACCCGAGACGTCGACGGTTTCCAGGGCCCGGTCGTACCAGGCGTCCACCGCGGCCTGCGCGGCCTCCACCTCTGCAGCGCTCGGCGGGTCCGAGCGCAGGAGGCGTTCGGTCAAACGCACGCAGCCGATGTCCATGCTGAAGGCCGCGTCCACCTCCCGGGTGCCCGTGACCAGTTCGGTCGACCCCCCGCCCAGGTCCATCACCAGATAGGGAGCCGCCGGGGCGTCCTGGCCGGTGCCCAGGGTCGCGGTGGCACCCAGGAACGACAGTCCCGCCTCCTCCACGCCGGTGATGACCTCGGGATCGACTCCCAGGCGCTCCCGGACGCCGGCGAAGAACTCCTCACGATTGGCCGCATCCCGGCTGGCCGAAGTGGCAACGAAGCGGACGCGCTGCGCCCCGTGGTCGGCGATCAGCCGCGCGTACTCCTCACAGGCCGCGAAGGTCCGCTCGAGCGCCTCGGGGGCGAATGCGCCGGTGCGGTCGACACCCTGGCCCAGGCGCACGATTCGCATCTCACGGACCACATCGCTCAGCCGGCCGGCGGCGATGTCGGCGATGAGCAGGCGGATCGAGTTCGTGCCGCAGTCGATCGCGGCCACCCGCACGGCACTACTCGCCGCCTCGGCCCGTGCATCATCATCCGATGCGGGGGCCGCCACTGTTGGGTCCGGTACCGCTGCTCCCGTCGCCGAGGCCTGGGCCGGCGCCGGTACTCCGGTCATGAGCGAGATCGCGCGGTCGCCGATCGGGTTGACCCCGGCGCCCGCCGCCAGGGCGTGGCCGACCAGGGCGTGCAGGCATTTGACCCGCACCGGCATGCCGCCGGCGGAGAAGTCCTTGATCTCCGGCACGTCATCGGTCCCGGCCAGGCGGCCCAGTGCCGCTCGGCGGTCCAGATAGTCCCGGTGGGCGTTGGCGTAGGCGGCCGCCAGGTCCGCGTCCTCGCCCAGTTCCCGCGTCCATTCGGCCATGGTGCCGGCGGCCTCCAGGCGCGAGGCCTCGGCGACGTATGCGGGATGGCTCAGATAGAAGGAGGTGGGAAACGGCGTGCCATCCGGCAGACGGGGCGCGGTGGCCACGACCAGCGGGGTGCCATCGAGGGCCCTCGCTGCGATGCCGACGACCCCGCGGGGGATGCGCCCCAACTGTTCGTGGACGACGTCGAGGTCTGCCTGCGTGGCCGGTGTGATCATCTACTGCTCCTGCGTGGCGGTTCCGACGGCCTTGAGGGAGTCGAGGAGTTCGACGTACCACGGCCGGCCGCTATCGCCCTTGTTTGCCTGTCTGTCTGCCTGGGCGATCGTCTGTTCGCCCGTTGATGTGCCGTCCTCGTCGATGACGATGTAAACGGTCTCACCCTTCTTCACGTACTGCTGTTCCTGACGGGCCAGGCCGGCCAGGTAAACAGGATCCTTCAGTTTAGCCTGTTTGCCCTGCAGATCCGTGATCTCCGATTCGAGCGCGGAGTTCTGGCTCTCCAGCGATCCGATCCGCTGCCACTGTCTGATCCCGGAATTCACCGTCGGCACGAACATCACCAGCACCAGCGCCAGCGCGGCGATGATCATCAGCCGCCGCAGGCTGATGCGCCGCCGATCGTCTCGCGAGGTGGCCCGGCCGCCGGCGCGCACACCGGGCAACCGGGACCTGCGTCTGCGCGTGGCCGCGGAGTTTCTAGGACCGCGCTTTCTGCTCGCCGCCATGGCCACCTCGGATCTCGTGCATAGGGGAAGGGAAGGCACGACCCTTCAAGTCTGCCTTCCCCTCCCCTACCAGTGGCGGATTTCCACCGGTGTGTCAGCCGTACAGCGCGACGCCGTTGTCAGTCCTGCGCAAAGCGCGGGAATGCCCCGCGGCCGGCGTAGCGGGCGGCGTCGCCGAGCAGTTCCTCGATGACCAGCAGCCGGTTGTACTTGGCCACACGCTCCGAGCGGGCCGGCGCACCGGTCTTGATCTGGCCGGCGTTGGTCGCCACTGCCAGGTCCGCGATCGTCGTGTCCTCGGTCTCGCCCGAGCGGTGCGAGATCATGCAGCGGTAGCCATTGCGCTGGGCCAGTTCCACTGCGTCCAGCGATTCGGTCAGCGTGCCGATCTGGTTGACCTTGACCAGCAGGGCATTCGCCGCACCCTCATCGATCCCGCGCTGCAGACGCTCCGGATTCGTCACGAACAGATCGTCGCCGACGATCTGCACGCGGGACCCGATCCTCTCGGTCAGATGGGCCCAGCCGGCCCAGTCGTTCTCGTCCAGCGGGTCCTCGATGGACACCAGCGGGTAGGTCTCCAGCAGCGACTCATAGTAGGCGGCCATCTCCTCGGCGGACTTCTGCTCGCCTTCGAAGGTGTAGGAGCCATCGGAGTAGAACTCGCTCGAGGCCACATCCAGGGCCAGGGCGATGTCCTGACCCGGGGTCAGGCCGGCCTCACGGATCGCATCGATGATGAGGTCCAGGGCCGCGGCATTGGATTCGAGGTTCGGCGCGAAGCCGCCCTCATCGCCCAGCCCTGTCGAAAGACCGCGGGCCTTGAGCACGGACTTCAGCGCGTGGTAGACCTCGGCGCCCCACTGCAGGGCCTGGCGGAAGTTCGCCGCGCCGATCGGGGCAATCATGAACTCCTGGATGTCGACATTCGAGTCCGCGTGCGAACCGCCGTTGAGGATGTTCATCATCGGCACCGGCAGCACGTGGGCATTGGGCCCGCCCAGGTAGCGGAACAGCGGCAGGTCCACGGAGGCGGCCTGGGCACGGGCCACCGCCAGGGACACGCCCAGGATCGCGTTGGCGCCCAGGCGCTTCTTGTTCTCCGTGCCGTCCAGATCGATCATGGTCTGGTCGAGGATCCGCTGCTCATCGGCTTCGAGTCCGGCAATCGCATCGTTGAGCTCGTCGAGCACGGAGACCACGGCGTTCTGCACGCCCTTGCCGTTATAGCGCTGTGCATCGCCGTCGCGCAGCTCGAAGGCCTCCCATTCGCCGGTCGAGGCGCCGGAGGGGACACCGGCCGAACCGATCGCGCCGTCTTCCAGCAGGACCTCGACCTCAACGGTCGGGTTGCCACGGGAATCGAGGATCTCGCGTGCATTGGCCGCAATAATCTCTGCCATGAATGCTCCAAAGTGTGTGAGGATACTTCCCGTCCGCTACCAGGAGTGGCACGCACGGGCACGTGCACCACCAACTCTAGTGCACGCCGGCCCCGTTCCCGCCCGCTCCCTCGCCCACCGGGCCCGCCCCGGCGACGCTGGCGGCCTCGACGCGTGCGGTGTGGGCGCGCAGCGCGGCCTCTGCATCTACTCCTGCTGCTCCTGCGCGACGCACCAGGGCGAAGAGCTCGGCGCCGAAGTCCTCCGGCGTATCCCCCGTGCCCGGTGGCGGCGCTACCGCGGATGCCGCCGGTGCACCGGTGGGTGACGTTCCCGGATCGACTGCCGGCACGGACAGCCGCTGGCAGCGGTCGAGCACGGCCTGCGCCCGGGTCAGCGCCGGCAGGCTGACCGGGACCGAGGCGAAGGAGTCCGCGAGCGCAGTACCCCGGCCGCCCGCCTCGGCTCCGGTATCCGCGGTGCCGCCCGTGGCCGCAGCGCGTTCGGCCCGCTCCTGTGCCTTGATCGCCTCGTACCGGCGTTCGACCTCGGCCAATTCGACGGGCCCATCGGAGTCGAAGACGTGCGGATGACGGCGGATCAGCTTGCCCTTGAGCCGCCCGGCCACCCGGTGCAGGGTCTCCCCCTGCGCCAGCCCGCGGGACTCGTCGAGCAGGGCTGCGTGGAAGATCACCTGATAGAGCACGTCGCCCAGTTCGCCCTCGATCTCCTCTGCGTCTCCGCCATCGAGGGCCGCCAGGAGTTCATAGGCCTCCTCCAACAGGTAGCGCTGCAGGCTGGCGTGGGTGTGCGCCGCGGCCCACGGGCAGCGGGCCCGCAGGTAGGCCATCACGCCGGCCAGGTCCAGAGCCCCCGTATCCGGGCGCTCCCAGCGGACTTCACCGGCGGGTTCCGCTCCGGGCGCCGTCGGTTCCTCGCCGGGGGTCCCCGTCTGCGGCCCCCTCACGAGGCCGCTTCCGCGGCCTCGACCGGCAGAATCGCGTCGAGGAACGACATGCACCAGGTGATGAGCGGCCCGTCGACCAGGTCCGACTTGTCGAAGCCACTGCCGGCCTGCGGTTTGGGCACCAACACCGAGCGGATCGCCGGCTTGATCAGCGTCTTGGGGTAGAGCCGTTTGAGGCGCACCAACTGACTGTCGAGCAGCTCGACCGGCCCGAAGCGGATGAAATTGCCCTGTGCCACGATCTCGTTGACGCCCGAGGCCCTGGCGCGGATGCGCAGTCGGGCGATATCGGCCAGCACCGCCACGGCCTCGGGATAGGGCCCATAACGGTCGGTGAGTTCGGCCAGCACGTCCTGGATGTCGGCCTCGCTGGTGGCCCCGGCCAGTTTCCGGTAGGCCTCCAGGCGCAGGCGTTCGTGGTCGACGTAATCTTGCGGCAGGTGTGCGTCGATGGGGAGTTCGACCCGCATCTCCGGGGCCTCCTCGACCGTTTCGTCCTTGAGGTTGGCGACCGCCTCGCCCACCATGCGCACGTACAGGTCGAAGCCCACGCCCTCGATCTGGCCCGACTGCTGGCCGCCCAGCAGGTTGCCGGCCCCGCGGATCTCGAGATCCTTCATCGCGATCTGCATGCCCGCGCCCAGCTCGGTGTGGGCGGCCAGGGTGGCCAGCCGGTCGTGGGCGGTCTCGCTCAGCTGCAGGTCGTTCGGATAGAGGAAGTAGGCGTAGGCGCGTTCGCGCCCGCGACCCACCCGCCCGCGCAACTGGTGCAGCTGGCTCAGACCCAGGCGATCGGCGTGGTCGATGATGAGGGTATTGGCATTGGAGATGTCCATACCGGTCTCCACGATCGTCGTACACACCAACACGTCGTAGCGCTTCTCCCAGAAGTCCACCATCACCTGTTCGAGGCGGGACTCGCTCATCTTCCCGTGTGCCACGGCGATTCGCGCCTCCGGCACGAGTTCGGCCAGGTGCCCGGCGACCCGTTCGATGTCCTGGACCCGGTTGTGGATGAAGAACACCTGGCCCTCGCGCAGCATCTCCCTGCGGATCGCGGCGCGCACCTGTTTGTCCTCGTAGCGGCCCACATAGGTCAGCACCGGGTGGCGCTCCTCCGGGGGCGTGGCCAGTGTGGACATCTCCCTGATCCCGGTGACCGCCATCTCCAGGGTGCGCGGGATCGGGGTGGCGGACATGGACAGCACATCGACGTCCAGCCGCATCGCCTTGAGCGTCTCCTTGTGTTCCACGCCGAAACGCTGTTCCTCGTCGACGATGACCAGCCCCAGGTCCTTGAACTTCATCTCCCCGGAGAGCAGCCGGTGGGTGCCGATCACGACGTCCAGCCTGCCGGCGGCCAAGTCCTCCTTGACCTGTTTGGACTCGGCCGTGCTCTGGAAGCGCGACAGACGCCCCACCGTCACGGGGAAGCCCGCATAGCGCTCGGAGAAGGTGTCGTAGTGTTGCTGGACCAACAGGGTGGTCGGCACCAGCACCGCCACCTGTTTGCCGTCCTGCACTGCCTTGAACGCGGCACGGATCGCAACCTCGGTCTTGCCGTAGCCCACATCGCCGCAGACCAGCCGGTCCATCGGCACCTGCGATTCCATATCGGCCTTGACCTCGTCGATGGTCGTCAACTGGTCCGGGGTCTCGTTGTAGGCGAAGGCGTCCTCGAGCTCGTGCTGCCACGGGGTGTCGGGGGCGAAGGCGTGGCCCTTGGTGGCCCGGCGCACCGAATACAGACGCACCAACTCGCCGGCGATCTCCCTGACCGCCTTGCGCGCCCTGGACTTCGTCTTCGACCAGTCGGAGCCGCCCATCTTGTTCAGGGTCGGGGCGTCGCCGCCGACGTACTTGGTGACCTGGTCGAGCGCATCGGAGGGCACATAGAGCCGGTCACCTGGCTGTCCGCGCTTGCTCGGCGCGTACTCGATGACCAGGTATTCGCGGGTGTGCTGCTGCTTGCCGCGCCCGGCCGTGCGCTTGACCATTTCGACGAACCGGCCGACCCCGTGCTGTTCGTGCACGACGTAGTCACCGGGTTTGAGGTCCAGTGGGTCGACCTGATTGCGCTTGCGCCGCGCAGGCAACCGCCGCATATCCCGGGTGGACACGGCAGCGGCCCGGCCCAATACCTCGGCCTCGGTGAGCACCGCAAGGCCCGCGGCGTCGAAGACGAAACCGGCGAAGGGAGCCGCCGTGGTCACCGTCACCGTGCCCGGCGTACCAGGTTCGGGCAGATCCGTCACCAGGGTGGCGGGCAGATCCGCTTCGTTGAACACCTCGACCAGGCGCTCGCCGGGGCCCCGACCCTCCGTGAGCACGTAGACGTTCCAGCCGTCGTGCACGTGCGTCCGGACATCGGCCAGCACCGCTTCGACATCGCCGGCGTAGCCGCGGGGTTCGCGTGCGCCGATCTGGACAACGGTGTCGTCGGCCCCCAGCAGTTCCAGATCCTTGGCGAATCCGCCCATGTTCCACCACGGCAGGCCCAGCACCCCGGCGGCCTCATGGGTCTCGGCCAGGGTCCTGAAACTCGCCGCGGACAGGTCGACGGGGGCCTGCCCGCCCGCTGCCGAGGCCGACCAGGCGGCGGCCAGGAACTCCTCGGTGGTGGCCACCAGGTCCGCGGCGCGCGCGGAAACCTTCTCCGGATCGGTCACGACCACTCTGGTGTCGCCCGCCATGCGGGCCAGCAGCGGCTCCATCCCATCGGCCAGGACCGGGGCCAGGGACTCCATGCCCTCCACCGCGATCCCATCTGCGACCTTCTCCAGCAGATCTGCGGCCGCCGGGATCCGGGGAATCAGGCTGCGGGCCCGGTCGCGCACGGCCTGGGTCAACAGCACCTCCCTGCACGGCGGGGCCCACAGGGTATAGACCGCGCCCTCGGCCACCGGCAGCGAACGCTGATCGGCCACGGAGAACGGCCGGATCTCGTCGACCTCATCGCCGAAGAACTCCACGCGCAGGGCCTGGTCGTCCGTTGGCGGGAAGATATCGAGGATGCCACCGCGCACCGCGTATTCGCCGCGGCGCGAGACCATGTCGACGCGCGAATAGGCCAGACCGGACAGGCGCTCGGCCAGATCGGCCAGGTCAGCGGTGTCGCCGGCGGCCAGTTCGACGGGCGCAAGTTCGCCGAGTCCCTGTACCAGTGGTTGGACGACCGCGCGGATCGGGGCGACGGTGATGCGGATCGCCCCGCCATCGTCCGGATGGGCCAGGCGCCGGAGCACGGACAGGCGTCGGCCGACGGTATCCGAGCGCGGGGACAGCCGCTCATGGGGCAGGGTCTCCCAGCTGGGGAAGAACGCGATCTCCTCCGGCGGGTACATCCCCCGCAGGGCCGCGGCCAGTTCCTCGGCCTCGCGCCCGGTGGCGGTCACCGCCAGGACCGGATGGGCGCGCCCGGCTGCCGCGATCAGATATGGCCACAGGCCCTTGACCGCGTCGATCTCACCGCCTTGCGGATCGGAGTCGAGCGCGTGGGTTGCGGCCGCTACGTCAGGAAGGGCCGACAGGGCAGAGGAGATACCGCGAAGAGACACCCCCCGAGTCTACAAGGTGGACCCGTGCCCGGCAGCCGACGTCCAGGCCCGGTTCAGCCCGGTCGGGGAGAATGCGGGCATGCGATCCTACGGTCTGTGTTTCCTCTCCCCCGTGCTACTGCTGGTGCTCATGTGGGTCATTCGCGGCCTCGAATGGTTCGTGCCAGGCGGCCTCACGCACCTGGGGCTGACCTCCTGGCGCCCCGCCTCCCTGGCGGGCGTTGTGGCCTCGCCTCTCCTGCACGCCGACTGGCCCCATCTGCTGGCCAACTCCGCGCCCTTCCTGATCCTGGGCTGCTTGGTCACCACGGCTGGCGTCGCCCGGTTCTGGATCGTCACGGCAGTGGGCGCGCTGGCCTCGGGACTCGCGGCCTTCATCCTCAACCCACCAGGGGTCACCACCGTCGGGGCATCCGGGCTGATCTTCGCGTACTTCGCCTATCTGCTCCTGGCCGGCTTCTACGCCCCCGACTGGCCACGCCGCATCGGCTTGTGGGCGGTGGCCCTGCTGGTCTTCGGAGCCTATGGGGCCTCGCTGTTCGCCGGCCTGGTCCCCGGCACCGCCGGAGTGTCCTGGCAGGGACATCTGGGCGGGGCATGCGGGGGTCTGGTCTGCGCCCGACTGCCGGCAGGGAGCAGGGCAGCCGGCCGGCGGACGCCACCACAGTCCGGGCTGGAGATGTGACCGTTCACATCACAGCGATCGATTCCCCGGATTCGGACCACAAAGGGCCGGAGACGGCGTAACGTTGACCCTGACCGTCCGGGCTCGAACGGGCCCGCCATCCGAACGAGGAGATCAGCACAGTGGCGACAATTGCCTCCGATATCGTGGACCACCTCCGCGCATCCGGTATCACCCGTGTCTACGGCATTCCCGGTGACTCCCTCAACGGCTTCACCGATTCCCTGCGCACCGACGACGCCATCTCCTGGGTCCACGTCCGGCACGAGGAGGCCGCCGCCTTCGCCGCGGCCGCCGATGCCGAACTGACCGGGAATCTGGGCGTATGCGCGGGTTCCTGCGGCCCTGGAAACCTGCACTTCATCAACGGCCTGTTCGATGCACAGCGTTCGCGGGTGCCCGTGCTGGCCATCGCCGCCCACATTCCCTCGGAGGAGATCGGCAGCGAGTACTTCCAGGCAACGCACCCCACCGAGCTGTTCCGGGAGTGCTCGGTCTTCGCCGAAGAGGTCTCGAACCCGGCGCAGATGCCCCGGCTGTTGCGCATTGCGATGCGCGAGGCGATCGAGCGCCGCGGCGTTGCCGTGCTCGTCATCCCCGGTGACGTCGCGCTCAAGCCATCGGCGGGCAAACCAGTCGTACCGGTTCTGCCCACGGCCTCACAGACCGTCCCGGCCGCCGCTGAGCTGCAGACCGCGGCTCGGGCACTGAACGAGGGCCGCAAGATCACCATCCTGGCCGGTGCGGGCGCCCAGGGCGCCCACGACGAACTCGTGGAGCTGGCGGGCCTGCTCCAGGCCCCCATCGTCCATGCACTGCGCGGCAAGGAGTTCGTCGAATACGACAACCCATACGACGTCGGCATGACCGGCCTGCTGGGCTTCAGCTCCGGCTACCACGCGATGCAGGCCTGCGACACGCTGTTGATGCTGGGCACGGACTTCCCGTACCAGCAGTTCTACCCCGAGCACGCCACCATCGTGCAGGTGGACATCCGCGGGGAGAACCTGGGCAGGCGTACCCCTGTCGACGTCCCGCTGCGCGGCGGAGTCAAGGAGACCTGCGCGGCGCTGACCGACCTGGTGCGCCAGAAGAAGGACTCCAAGCACCTGGACGCCATGCGCAAGCACTACGGCAAGACCCGTGGCAAGCTGGACGATCTGGCCACCCCCACCAGGGACTCCCGGCCCATCCACCCGCAGTACCTGACCCGCCTGATCGATGAGATGGCCGATGACGACGCCGTGTTCATCCCCGATGTGGGTTCACCCGTGGTCTGGGCCGCCCGCTATCTGACGATGAACGGCAAGCGCAGGCTGATCGGTTCATTCAACCACGGTTCCATGGCCAATGGCCTGGTCCACGCGATCGGTGCACAGGCGGCGTTCCCGAAGCGCCAGATCATCTCCATGTCCGGCGATGGTGGACTGGCCATGATGATGGGCGAGCTCATCACCCTGGTGCAGAACAAGCTGCCCGTCAAGACCGTCGTCTACAACAACTCCTCGCTGAACTTCGTGGAGTTGGAGATGAAGGCGGCCGGCTTCGTCACCTTCGGCACCGATCTGGCCAACCCCGATTTCTCCAAGGTGGCCGAGGCCACCGGCATCAAGGGCTTCCGTGTCGAGAAGTCCTCGCAGCTGCCCGAGGTGGTGCGCGAGTTCCTGGCCTACGACGGTCCCGCTGTGCTCGACGTCATCACCGAGCGCCAGGAGATGTCGATGCCCCCGGCCGTAACCGCCGAGCAGGCCAAGGGCTTCGCGCTCTATGCCATCCGCACCGTGATGAGCGGCAAGGGCGATGAACTCGTCGACCTCGCCAGGACGAATCTGCGTCAGATCGTCTGAGACCACGGCGGCACTCCACCGACGAGCGGACGGGGCCCGGGAAACCAGTTGGTTTCCCGGGCCCCGTCCGCTCGGGCCACCGCGCCCTACGGTCAGCGCGAGTGGAACCTCTGCTGGGCCGCTTGCAGCCCATCGGAGACGAGCGCCTCGACCGCGTCGGCCAGCTCCCCGACGAAGATCGGCAGGGTGGTCCGCTCCGCTGCGCTGAAACGCTGCAGCACGTAATCTGCGGTGTCCATCCGGCCCGGCGGCCGGCCCACCCCGGCGCGCACACGCAGATAGTCCTTGGTGCCCAAATGGCTGCTGATCGAGCGCAAACCGTTGTGTCCGCCCTCTCCCCCGCCCAGCTTCAACCGGATCGACTCATAGGGCAGGTCCACATCGTCATGGATCGCCACGACGTGATCGGCCGGCACCGAATTGAAGCGGGCCAGTTGCCCTACCGGGATGCCGGAGTCGTTCATATAGGTCGATGATTTGACCAGGATCGACCTGGGTCCCGGGCCACCGGCCGGCAGTGGCAGCCGGGTCGTGGCCGCCTGCGCCCTGGCCTTGGTCGATCCCAGGCGGGAGCCGGTGCGCTCGAGCAGCTCGTCGATCACCAACTGCCCGATGTTGTGCCGCGTCCCGGCGTAGCGCGCCCCTGGATTGCCCAGCCCGATGATCAGCCAGGTATCGCTCATTGCGTCTCTCCTCGATAACACGACGGCGGCCGCACACCGCACCCTCAGGTGCGGTGTGCGGCCGCCGTGGACATCACCGGTTGTTCACCGGTGTCCGGGTCACTCCGCTGCGGGTGTCTCTTCCTCTGCAGCTTCGTCGTCCGCGGGGGTTTCGCCCAGTTCGGCCTCGAGCTGGGCCTCGCTGATCTCGGCGGAGACGTTGACGACCAGCAGTTCGGGATCGGCCACCAGCTCGACGCCGGCGGGCAGCGCGATGTCCTTGGCGAACACATGCTCACCGACTCCGCGGCCGGTGATGTCGACCGAAATCGACTCGGGCAGGGCGGTCGCGTCTGCCAGCACCGCCAGGGTCAGTTCCTCGTGCTGGACCAGGGTGCTCGGTGCGGCCTCGCCGACCAGGGTCAGCGGAACGTCGACCTCGACCTTTTCGCCGCGGCGCACGATGACGAAGTCGATGTGCTCGAGTTCGCGGCTCACCGGGTGCTTCTGGACCTCGCGGGCGATGGCCAGGGTGTTCTCGCCCCCGGCGATCTCCAGCTCGAACAGCGCATTCGCGTGGCGCAGGGCCAGGCGGGTGGTGTGCGCATCCACCGAGATGTGGACGGGATCGGTGCCGTGACCGTAGACGACGGCGGGCACGCGACCGGCGCGGCGCAGGGTGCGGGCAGCGCCCTTGCCGAAGCCCTCGCGCAGTTCGGCGCTCAGATTGATATCAGCCATGTTTCACTCCTTTGATCGGTTCGATTCCTCGGGCGTCGGGGCTCGAACACAGGACCGGGCGTGAACCGCAGGAGCGTGTCGAAGAACCGCGTCGATAACGGAGAGCCCAACCGGGCCTCCCTCGCCGAGGCAAACGACAATATGTTATCAGATATTGAACAGGCTCGTCACCGAGCCGTCCTCGAACACCTCGTGCACGGCGCGGGCCAGCAGCGGGGCGATCGACAGCACGGTCAGCTTGTCGAACTTCTTCTCGTCTTCCAAGGGCAGCGTGTTGGTCACGATGACCTCTTGAGCCACGGAGTTCTCCAGGCGCTCCACAGCGGGTCCGGAGAAGACCGCGTGCGTGGAGACGATGACAACGCCCGTGGCTCCGGCATTCATGCAGGCCTCTGCGGCCTGTACGATCGTGCCGCCGGTGTCGATCATGTCGTCGACCAGCACGCAGGTGCGGCCCTCGACATCGCCGACGACCCGGTTGGCCTTCGTCTGGTTCGGCCGCGTGATGTCACGCGTCTTGTGGATGAAGGCCAGCGGGGCACCGCCCAGCTTCGCAGACCAGTTCTCGGCGACCTTGATGCGCCCGGCGTCCGGGGATACCACGGCCAGATCGCCGGTGTACTTCTGCTTGACGTAATCGGCCAGGATCGGCATTGCCACCAGGTGGTCGACCGGACCGTCGAAGAAGCCCTGGATCTGCGCAGTGTGCAAATCCACGGTGATCACCCGGTCGGCGCCGGCGGTCTTGAACAGATCGGCCAGCAGGCGGGCCGAGATGGGCTCGCGGCCGCGGTGCTTCTTGTCCTGCCTGGCATAGGGGAAGAACGGCGCGATCACGGTGATCCGCTTGGCCGATGCGCGTTTGAGCGCGTCGATCATGATCAACTGTTCCATCACCCAGTCGTTGATCGGCGCACAGTGCGACTGCATGACGAATGCGTCCGCACCGCGCACCGATTCCCCGAACCGCACATAGATCTCGCCGTTGGCGAAGTTGTACAGATCCGTCGGCAACAGTTCCGTCCCGAGGTTCTCGGCCACCTGCTCCGCAAGTTCGGTGTTAGCCCGTCCCGTGACCAGGACGAGGCGCTTCTCGCCCGCCGTCGTGATTGAGTTCACGTGTCTTCCCCTTCTACCCGTGTTCCCTGTTTAGTCTTCTTCTGACTTCTTCTTCGCGGCAGCAGCCGCCTCCGCCGCGGGGGTTCCCGGGCGATGCTCGATGACCCAGTCTTCGACGATCTTCTGCGGGCCATAGGTCAGGGCCAGCGCGCCGGCGGGAACGTCCTTGCGGATCACGGTCCCGGCACCGGAATAGGCTCCGTCGCCCACGTTCACCGGGGCCACGAACATCGTGTCCGAACCGGTGCGCACATGCGAGCCGACGGTGGTGTGGTGCTTGTTCACCCCGTCGTAGTTGACGAAGACCGAGGAGGCACCGATATTCGACTCCTCGCCGATCGTGGCATCCCCGACGTAGGTCAGGTGGGGTACCTTCGAGGCCCGGCCAATGTGGGCGTTCTTGGTCTCCACGAAGGTCCCGATCTTACCGTCGGCGCCCAGTTCGGTGCCGGGGCGCAGATAGGCGAAGGGGCCGACCTTGGCTCCCGCTCCGATCACCGACAGGCTCCCGTGGGTTCGGATCACACTGGCGCCGGCGCCCACCTCGACGTCGGTCAGGGTGGAGTCCGGGCCGATCTCGGCCCCTGTATCGACCCTCGTCGCCCCGTGCAGCTGCACGCCCGGCAGAATCGTGACGTCTGCGGCGAGTTCCACATCAGCATCGATCCAGGTGGTGGTGGGGTCGACCACCGTCACGCCCTCGCGCATCCAGTGCGTGAGGATCCGACGATTGAGCTCGGCACCCAGGCCCGCCAACTGCACCCGGTCGTTGGCACCCTCGACCTGCCAGACATCGTCGATCGGCAGAGCGGCCACCGGCGATCCGGCGTCACGGGCGATCTCGATGACATCGGTCAGGTACTTCTCCCGCTGATTGTTCTCTGTGGACACCTTGGCCAGCGAGGTGCGCAGCACCGCGGCATCGAAAGCGTAGATGCCCGAGTTGATCTCCGTGATCGCGCGGGTCGCCTCATCGGCGTCCTTCTGCTCCACGATGCGCTCGAGCGCGCCCGAGGCGTCGCGCACGATCCGGCCGTAGCCGGTCGGATCGCCCAGCTGGGCGCTGAGCACGGTGACGCCATTGCCACCGGCCTCGTGGAATCCCACCAGTTCGTCGAGGGTTTCCGAGGTCAACAGGGGCACATCGCCGTAGGTCACGACCACGGTGCCCGCCAGATCCACCGGCAGGACCCCGAGCGCACATTCAGCGGCGGCACCGGTGCCGGGGACCCGGCCCTGCTCGGCCAATTCGACGGTCAGGGGCAGTTCGTCTGCCAACTGCGCAATATGGCCTGCGACCAGTTCCCGCTCGTGTCGCAGCACCGCGACCAGGTGATCCGCCCCCGTGCCCGCCGCGGCGGCCAGCGCATGGTGGACCAGCGTGCGACCGCCGATCCGATGCAACACCTTGGGTGTGGCTGACTTCATGCGGGTTCCAGCTCCCGCGGCCAATACGATGACGGCTGCAGGCCGATGTTCGGTCATGCGCATTCCCTTCCGACCGATTGCACAACGCTCCGCCACCAGGATTCGAACCTGGACTGCACGGCTCCAAAGGCCGGCGTGCTGCCGTTACACCATGGCGGATTGTCAACTGTCACACCACCTGAACCACAGCCCATGCACACCGGCATGTGCAGCCGCTCACCCAGGCGGAGCTAAGCATACGGTTGATTATCTTTCCACTAAAATATGCCGTATGGCAATTCTGCAAAGCGTCCTCCTATTCCTCCACCTGCTCGGCATGGCCATCATCGTCGGCTCGTATTTCGCCAACATCAAGAACCCCAAGGTCATCCCCGGAATGCTGCACGGATCCTACCTGCAGCTGCTCACCGGCATCATCATGTTCGGCCTGCTGGAGGCACAGCACAGCGCGACCATGGGCATGCGCGGGGTGCTGGGCGTCAAGCTGGTGCTGGGCATTCTGGTCGCGGTCTTCGCCTTCCTGGGCAATAAGCGGCAGAAGGCCTATACGGGAGCCGCCGACGCCAAGCCGCAGCCCTCGGCCACCTTCGCCCATCTGTCCTTCGGCGCAGCCCTGCTCGCCGTGATCGCGGCTCTGGTCCTGCCCTACGCCTGACCGATTCTCCCCGACTCCCTCCTAGCGATAGGCGGCCCGCACCATGGTGTGTCATGGCCGCCTGTTAGTTTGCAGATGTGATGAGTTCTCCTTTCGATTTCCTCAACACCGCCCCGACCGCCGGCCGAAGGGCTCCCGCGCCCTCGGCGGCCGCGTCCGCACAGGCCGGCGGTGATCAACGAGCCGATACCGGCCGACGGTCCGACGACGACACGGCCGCCCACCTGCTCGAGGGCCTGAACCCCCAGCAGGCCCAGGCGGTCACACACACCGGCTCGGCGCTGCTCATCGTCGCAGGTGCCGGCTCCGGCAAGACCACCGTGCTGACCAGGCGGATCGCCTATGCCCTGGCCCGCGGCCGGGCCCACCCGGGACAGGTGCTGGCCATCACGTTCACGAACAAGGCGGCCAGGGAGATGCAGGAGCGCATCGCCTCCCTGGTGGGCCGGGCGGCCGGAGCCATGTGGATATCGACCTTCCACTCCGCCTGCGTGCGGATCCTGCGCCGCGAGGCCGCGACCCTGGGACGCAAGTCCAATTTCACGATCTACGATTCCGCAGACTCCCTGCGCCTGATCACCCAGGTGGTCAAGGAGGCCGACCTCGACTCCAAGAAGTTCACCCCCAAGTCCCTCCAGCACCGGATCTCCAACCTGAAGAACGATCTGGTCGACGTCGATGACTTCGCCGCCACGATGAAGTCCGATTCCCCCGCCGACCGGGTGCTGCTGGACGTCTACCGCCGCTACACCGATCGACTGCGCCTGGCCAACGCCTACGACTTCGACGACCTCATCATGGAGACCGTGGGCCTGCTGGAGGCATTCCCCGCCGTTGCCGCGAACTACCACGCCAGGTTCCGACATATCCTGGTCGACGAATATCAGGACACCAATCCGGCCCAGTACCGGCTGATCCGCGCACTGGCGGGGGCCGATGCGCAGGTGGACACCGCAGAACTGACGGTGGTCGGCGATGCCGACCAGTCCATCTACGCCTTCCGCGGCGCGACGGTGCGCAATATCGTGGAGTTCGAAAAGGACTTCCCCGACGCCACGACCATTCTGCTGGAGCAGAACTACCGGTCCACCCAGAACATCCTGAGTGCTGCCAACGCGGTCATCAGCAACAACGAGGGCCGCCGCGTCAAACGGCTGTGGACCGACCGGGGCGATGGCGAGCTCATCACCGGATGGGTCGCGCAGACGGAGGCCGACGAGGCGCAGTTCGTCGTCGATCGAATCGACCGGCTGCGCGACGAGGACGCCGGCTACACCTACGGCGACTTCGCGATCTTCTACCGCACGAATGCGCAGTCCCGCGCGCTCGAGGACGCGCTGATCCGTGCCGGCCTGCCCTACAAGGTCGTCGGCGGCACCAAATTCTACGAGCGCAAGGAGATCAAGGACGCCCTGGCATACGCCCGGGTGCTGGTCAATCCGGCAGACGATGTCAACCTGCGCAGGATCATCAACGTGCCCAAGCGGTCGATCGGCGATCGCACGGTGGCCTTCGTCGCGGCCTTCGCAGCCCGCGAGCGCATCAGCTTCTTCGACGCCCTGGAGCGCACGGACGAGATCCCCGGGCTGACCTCCCGCTCGCTCAAGCCGCTCGCGGCCTTCCGGACACTGCTGGCCGAACTGCGCACCACCACGGATGGGGCCGCGCCCTCGCGGGTGATCGAGGCGGTGTTGGAGCAGACCGGGTACCTCGATGAGTTGCGCTCCAGCCGGGATCCGCAGGACGAGGCCAGGGTGGACAACCTGGCCGAACTCGTCGCGGTGGCCGAGGACTTCCACACGCGCCAGCCCGACGCCGGCTTGGAGGAGTTCCTGGAATCGGTTTCGCTCTCCGCCGACGCCGACCAGATCCCCGACCAGGATCAGGGCGAGGTCACCCTGATGACCCTGCACACCGCCAAGGGCCTCGAATTCCCCGTGGTGTTCCTCACCGGGATGGAGGACGGGACCTTTCCGCACCAGCGTTCCATGGGTTCGAAACAGGAGATGGACGAGGAACGCCGGCTTGCCTATGTCGGTCTGACCCGCGCCAAACGCAGATTGTTCATTTCCCGGGCCGAGACCCGCTCCATGTGGGGACAGCCGCAGTATAATCCGCCCAGTCGCTTCCTCGTCGAGATCCCGCAGGATCTGATCGAATGGGAGTCCACCGGGTCCGGTGGTTCGGCCGGTTTCGGCTCCCCGGCGTTCGGTTCCGGCTCCGCGTCCCGGGCGAGTGGGTCGAAGGGCCTCGGCGGGTTCCCGAACCGGATCAGGCCCGGCCGTGAGGCGATCTCCGTGGTCCCCGGCGACAAACTGTCCCACGAGTCCTTCGGACTGGGCACCGTCGTCGAGGTCAAGGGCAGCGGTGATAAAACGGTCGCCCAGGTGGACTTCGGCTCGGCCGGTGTCAAGCGACTGCTGCTGCGCTATGCCCCGGTTGACAAGCTCTAAGGCGGAAAACCAGGCCAACGCCAACGGGCCCCTGTCCGGATCCAGTGGATCCGGACAGGGGCCCGTTCGGCAGTGGCGACTAGCTCACTGACCGCCCAGCTTGCCCTTGATGGTATCTGCTGCGCCGTCGATCTGCTCGTCGAACTTACCGCCGGTCTTGTCCTTGGCGAATTCCGCCGCGGAGTCGGTCGCGCCTGAGACCTTGTCCTTGACCTGGTCGTTGTCCAGCGCGTCCTTGGCCTTGTTGGCGAAGTCTTCGATTCCCATATGGTCCTCCTCGAGTCGGATCGGATGGTTCCACGGCCCGGCATCGGAACGCCGATGCCGAACACGTGCTCCCAGCCTAACCCCCCGGCACGACAGCGGCCAAGACGATCAGTCCGAAACCCGCCAAAAACCCCACCGTCGCATCATATGCCGGGGTGCGGTTCGACCAGGCGTGTTGGAACCCGGTGGGGCTTAGTCGCATGATCGCGATCGTGATCGGGCACAGTGCCAGAACGAAGGCGGCCAGCCTGAACTGTACGAACATCAGGGCGCACGAAACGACGATCCACACCAGGCACAGGCCCAGGAACCAGTCGCGCATCGTCGGGTTGGAGAACCTGCGCTTCCAGTAGATCCAGCGTTTCGAAATGGGACCACGCCCCTTTCCACGCCCCCGCTTGGGTGGCGTGGAAAGGGGCCGAGGGCCCGGCTCAGTGGAAGAAATGGCGCGTTCCCGTGAAGTACATCGTGATGCCGGCGGCGGCGGCCGCTGCAATCACCTCGTCGTCGCGGATCGAACCGCCGGGGGCCACAACGGCCTTGACGCCGCCGTCGATGAGCACCTGCAGGCCATCGGCGAAGGGGAAGAAGGCATCGGAGGCGGCGACGGAGCCCTTGGCCCGTTCGGCCCCTGCCCGGTCCACCGCGAGGTGCGCCGAATCGACCCGGTTGACCTGGCCCATGCCCACGCCCACCGAGGCTCCGCCGGAGGCCAGCAGGATCGCGTTGGACTTCACGGCCCGGCAGGCGCGCCAGGCGAATTCCAGGTCGGCCAGAGTCGCTGCGTCCGCGGCCTCCCCTGACACCAGCTGCCAGCCGGAGACCTGGTCGCCGGCGGCCTGGAAGTTATCGCGGTCCTGGACGAGCACACCCCCGGAGATCTGGCGGAACTCGCGCTTGATCGGCTGGTAGTCGCCCAGTTCCAGGATGCGCAGGTTCTTCTTCTTCGTCTGCAGCAGTTCGAGGGCATCCGGGGCGAATGACGGAGCGGCGATGACCTCGGTGAAGATCGGACGCACCGATTCCGCGAAGGCCATGTCGACCTCGACATTGGTGGCGATGACACCGCCGTATGCCGACAGCGAATCGCAGGCGTGGGCGAGCTTGTGCGCTGCGACGCCGGAGTCGGCCACCGCGATGCCACAGGGATTGGCGTGCTTGATGATGGCCACGGCCGGTCGGTCGAAGTCGTAGGCGGCGCGGACGGCTGCGTCGGTGTCCTGGTAGTTGTTGTAGGACATCTCCTTGCCGCCGTGCTGGGTGGCCGTGGCCAGGCCATGCGTGCCGTCGGTGTAGACGGCGGCATTCTGGTGCGAGTTCTCGCCATAGCGCAAATCGTGCAGTTTGACACCCGTGGTGCCGAAGAACTGCGGCAGGTCCGCGGGTTCGTCCAGCTGCGCGGCGAACCAGTTGGCGACTGCGACGTCGTAGGCCGCGGTGTGCTCGAAGGCCGCCTTCGCCAACTGCTTGCGAGTGGCGAGGTCGAAGCCCCCGGAGGCGGCCGCCGCGACGACCTCCTGATAGCGGGCGGGGTCGACGACCACTGCCACGGAGGGATGGTTCTTGGCAGCTGCCCTGACCATCGAGGGACCGCCGATGTCGATCTGCTCGACGCACTCGTCATACCCGGCGCCGGAGGCCACCGTCT
This sequence comes from Brevibacterium sp. 50QC2O2, assembly GCF_024580675.1. Classification (NCBI taxonomy): domain Bacteria; kingdom Bacillati; phylum Actinomycetota; class Actinomycetes; order Micrococcales; family Brevibacteriaceae; genus Brevibacterium; species Brevibacterium sp. 50QC2O2. The sequence continues at coordinate 19,128 of NZ_JANIJZ010000002.1, read as the reverse complement.
GCTGGAACGGATACAGGTTGACGACGACCAGTTCAAAGGCCTCGACGCCCAGTTCCTCCAGCTGTGCCAGGTGTTCCGGCTTGCGGGTATCGGCCAGGATCCCGGCGTGGACGCGGGGGTGGAGGGTCTTGACGCGCCCCTCGAGGCATTCCGGGAACCCGGTCAGGTCCTCGACCTTGACCACTGGCACACCGGCGGCGGCGATTTTCGCCGCGGTCGAGCCGGTGGACACGATTTCGACGCCGGCGGAGGCCAGGCCACGGGCCAGGTCCTCCAATCCGGTCTTGTCATAGACGCTGATGAGTGCACGACGGATAGGGCGGACGCCTTCCACGTTGTCTCCTTGGGCTAGCTGTTGCGGTTTACGCCGGGGGCGCATAACCGGTCACGATCCGACCGGTCAGACTGAGGGAGGACCGGCCGAGGAATTCCAGCAGGTTCACGAGTTCCCGCTGTTCCACCGCCTTGATCCGTTCGTGCAGACTCGCCTCTGTGTCCTCCGGTGCGATGGCGACCGGGAACTGGGCGATGATGGGACCCGTGTCGACGCCCTCGTCGACTAAGTGGATGGTCGAACCGGTGACCTTAGCCCCATAGGCCAGGGCGTCGCGGACGCCGTGGGCACCCGGGAATGACGGAAGCAGAGCCGGATGGGTGTTGATGATCCGCTGTGGGAAGGCCGTGACGAACTCATCGCCGAGGATGCGCATGAAACCGGCGCTGACCACCCAGTCGGGTTCGAATCCCGCGACCAGATCACGCAGTCCACGGTTCCAGGCGGCCCGATCGGCGAAGTCGCGCGGCAGACAGGTGAATGTCGTGGCGCCCGCGGCCGCGGCTTTGTCCAACACCGGCGCATCGGCGCGGTCGGAGCCGACCGCCACGATTTCCACCCCGGTGCCGTCGGAGGGCGCCGGGCGCGCATCCTGGGGCCGTGGCGGGAATGCGCGCAGCACCGCCTGGGTCAACGAACCTGTTCCGGAAGCCAAGAGCACACAACGCACGCTCATATTCTATGCCAAACTGATCCGGTGAGTTCTTTTGATCCGAATGGCACCGGCCCCGGCAACCCGACACCCCCCGAACCCGATGAGAAGACAAAGGAGCTGATCGCCAGGGCCGGCCGCGAGGGCATGGTCATGATGGTGCTGTTCGCCGCCGCGCTGTTGACCAGCCTCTACACCCTGCCCTGGCGCCTGACCGCGGGGCTGTTCGCCGCCGCCGGGATCATCTGGGCCATCCGCTATGCCATCGCCTCGACCCGTGCCAAGCGCGGGGGAACCTGGCTGCCGACTGTGATCATTGCAATATTGGGCTGCGGCTGGTGCCTGTTGGGCACGATCAGCAATGTTGCGTTCTACCCGATGCAGCAGGAGCTCCAGGACTGCAGGGAGTCCGCGCTGACCGAACAGGCCGCGCTGGGCTGCCAGACGACCTACGACGATAAGCTCGAGAACCTGATGAAGTCCCTGACGGGCCAGACCGGGTGGCTCCTGCGCGACTGAACCGATGGGGCCGAACCGACGGGCCGGCATCATTCGGTTCCAATCATGCAGTTCCGTACGGCTTTTCTCGTTCAGTCCTCTACGGCTTTTGTGGACAGCACCTGCGCCACCCTGCCCAGGCAGACGCCGGCCATTGCGAAGACCGTCACGAAGGCGGGGAAGCGCACCAGATCCACCCCGAATCGAGCCAGGCCGCCGGGCCCCACTCCGCCGCAGGAGAAGACGGCGACAAGGACCAGGGATACGTATACCAGCACGGCGGTCGTGCCCACCACAGGCCAATCGACCCGGTCCCGCCAGGCCCGCCGGCCCAGCACCGCGAACATCCCCGCCAACACGACCACGGCCGCCAGGACGGGCACCCAGCCGGCCGGCTGGCCCGGCATGAGTGCCAGCGCGGGGATACCCGGACGCATTCCGACATCGCTGGCATAGGCGGAACCGGTCGCCGAACCCGACAGGTCGACCCCGGCACCCGTAATCCAGGCCAGGGCGAAGGCCATGAGGGTCGGAGCGTACAACAGCTGGAGGATCCCCAGACCCACCGCGGCCATCGCCGGAGCCGAGTACTGTTCGACAACGTCCCAGGCGGAATTCCAGCGCAGCACGATGCCCAGGACGATCAGCACCAGTGCGGCACCACCCAGCGCCACCACCACCCGCCGCAATAACTCCCACGCCCTGCCGAGTACCTCGGTGAAACCCGCGCCGAGCCCGTCGACGGCGCGGACCCACCCTGCCGGGGGGCTCGGCCGCAGGCCGACCAGCGCCGCGCTGCACACGACGATCCCGGCCCGCGCCCAGCCCACCGGACCGGGCTCGAGCAGAGGTGCCCACAACCCGGTGCACAGTGCGCCGAGCACCAGCGGAAGCACGAACCCCGCTGCACATGTCCACTGGGGGCCGACGCCAGGTACGGCCTCGACCGCCCTGTTACGGCGCAACTTCGCCGCACCGGCGTAGATCAACGCCCACAACCCCAGCACGGGCAGAGTCGGCGGCAGTGCCACGAGGAGGCCCCCGGCCCCCGCGGGCATACCGAGGAAGACCCCCAGCACGGTACCGGTCCAGCTGAACACCGATCCCGCCGGCAGCTGCTGGGTGATGGTCATCGCCCAGGCGCCGGCGGCGAGGGCGAATCCCACCACCACTGCGGGCAGCAGCACCCTAAGACTGCCGGCCATCCCATCGAGCAGGTCCCTGGCCATGGTGTCGCGTTCTTTACTCACGTACGCCATCTTGCCCGAGTCACCCAGGCGGAGGGGAGTGACGACACACCCAATAAACAAGTGACTCTGATAGTTTGGGATACCGTTCGAGCCGCTCACCAGGCGGACACGAGGAGACCCGAAGGACAGCAATGAGCGATCAGGAAAAGCCGGCGTCGAACCCGGAGAAGAAGGCTACGGACGCCCCGTCTTCGTCACCCAATACGGGGTCGGCTACGACCCCGATGCCCGCGGTCCCCCAGCACAAACCGGTCACACCGCCCAAGGCTCCCCAGCCACCGGCTCAGCCCCCCAAGGTCAAACCCGCCCAGGCCAACCGGCCGGTTCCCCCGCAACCGGATCGTGCACCGCAGCAGGGCTCCCAGAACCAGGGGGCGACCACGGAGCCACAGGCCACACAGCGAATCACCCCGCTGCCCCCGTCCCCGGGCGGTCCGCAACCGGCCCCGGCGGCAGCGAATCGTCAGGGCCCGGTCCAGCCACACGGCCCGGTCCCTCCGCACGGTCCGGTTACGGGTCCCGGCGGCCGGGCAGGTCAGGGTTCGCCCACGGGCCCGAATGCCCCCGCTGGGCCCGGTGGCCCGGGGGCTAGGGGCGGTCAGGACGGCCCGACCGGTCCGGGTGGTCCGGGTGGTCCGACCGGACCCGCGGCCTTCGGCGCGGCGGGCGGCCCCGATGCGCAGCCGCAGCGGAAGGGGCGCTCGGCGGCGTTCTGGCCGCTCATCATCTCGGCGATCGTCGTGGTGGTGCTGCTGGCCGGTCTGGGTGTGACAGCCGCCGTGCTGAGTTCGGTGAACAAGAAGAACCACGGTCCCGACAAGGTCGTCGCCGAGTACTTCCAGGCCCTGTCCTCCGGGGACATCGGCCGGGTGAGGGAACTGGCGCCGTTCAGTCTGCCGGAGAATATCAGCGACGCGCTCCTGACCAACGACGCCTATCTGAAGAACTCGGCGTCGAAGATCAGCGATGTACAGGTCGGGCAGGCCCAGGTCGATGGAGACAACGCCCGTATCGAGGCCACTTACAAGCTCGGCGACGAGGACCGGAAGATGACGCTGCAGGCCACCAAGGCCGGCAAGGAGAAGTTCGTCTTCGACAAGTGGCGGCTCAAGGCCCCACAGCTGTCCGTGATCCAGACGGCCCTGCCCGATGTCAAGGGCATGACGCTCAACGGCCAGGCCTTCCAACCCGAGGACGGCTACGCCAACTACGTCGTGTTCCCCGGCAGCTATGAGCTCAAGGTGCCCGGCGGCAAGTACTACGACGGCGTCACCCAGACCTCGGTCGCGGGTTTCGGCACGGATGAGGCTTCGCCCAAGCCGTTGAAGGCCACGCTCAAGGCGAACAACACATATACCAAGGACGTCCGCAAGGCCGTGTCCGACAAGCTCACGTCCTGCTACTCGAAGCACAAGTGGGCGCCCTCCGGGTGCCCCTTCTTCATCGATCCGAAGACCAAGTCATCCGGCAAGACCCTGGGCAAGGACGCCAAGGAGAAGGACGCCCGCTGGTCGGGCCCGAAGAACCCAGCGGTGAAGGCGACCATGTCACCGAATCTGACCTCGGGCACCTTCATGACCGATTCGTCCCAGTCCTTCAAGTTCAAGGCCAAGAGCACGAAGACGAAGGGCGCGACCTGGCGCGCCTCGGCGGACCGCCGCCTGGTCGGGACCGTCAAGGTCGCCTCCGACAAGGTGACGATCGAATTCTCACAGGCCAATAAGTGAACCGGGCCGAATAAGCCCGAATAAGCACAGTAATGCGCCCGGGACCCGCACTATCGCGGGCACCCGGGCGCACCGTCGTCTCAATCAGCCGATCACGGGGACGGGAACCGGCACCGCGGCCGCCGCTTCGTACCAGGCGGCGGCCGCGAGCACCCGGGCGTCGGCGAACCGGGCCCCGGCGATTTGCAGACCGATCGTCCGCCCATCCCCGGTATATCCTGCATTGACCGTGGCAGCGGGCTGCTCCCCCATGTTGTAGGGCAGGGTGTAGCCGATGTGGACCATCGGCCGATCCGCGTCGTCTCCCCAGGGCATCGGCCAGTCGGCGGGGAAGGCCGCCATCGGGGCGACCGGGGAGAGCACCAAATCGAATGAGTGCGTCACCGCGTTGGCCCGCTCCCGCATCTCCTGAATCGCATGATAGGCGGCGAACACATCCTGTCCCGTCGCATCCGCCCCGCCCAGGCACCACTGGCGGATATAGGGCAGAATCCGGCTCCGCTCATGCACCGGCAGGGCCTTGAGATCGCCCCAGGACCTGGCGCGCAGGAACACATCGGTGTGGCCCAACAGCTCCCCGTCCATGAACGGCTCGATGCGTGTGACAGTGGCTCCGGCCGCGGCGAAGAGATCCGCCGCGGCATCCACCGCGGCGGCGACCTCGGGGTCGGTCGGCAGGCCGCACCCGGCGTCCGTGTGCACGGCCACCCGCAGCTCGGCAGGTTCGAAGGGCTCGGTATAGGCTCCGGCGTATGGCGGGAGTTCGGAATAGTCCCTGCCGTCGGCGCGGCCGATGACGTCCATGGCGGCGACGACATCGGCCACGCGCCTGGCCAGCGGACCGGCGCAGCGGCCCAGGTACGGTGCGGCCAGCGGCACTCGGCCGAAGCTGGGCTTGAGCGTGGCCAGGCCCAACCAGGTGCCGGGCAGGCGGATCGAGCCGCCGATGTCGGTGCCGATGTGAATGGGCCCGTACCCCGCCGCAGCCGCGGCGCCGGCTCCGGCCGAGGACCCACCGGTGGTCAGCTCGGGGTTCAGCGGCGAGCGCGTGATCCCGTGCCGGCTGGACACCCCGGAGGAGAGCATCCCCCAGTCGGGCATGACCGTCGACCCCACGATCAACGCCCCGGCTTCCGCCAGCCGAGCGGTGATCGGCGCGTCCTCCTCGGGCACCGGCGGGGTGCCGGCGGCGTGGCCGGCCGGCATCGGGATGCCGGAGCGTGCGATGTTCTCCTTGACCGTCACCGGGACCCCGTCCAGCGGGCCCAACGGCGCACCGGCCCGCCATCTGGCCGCTGCCGCGGCCGCCTGTTCCAGTGCCGTGTCCAGGGTGCGCACCCACAGGGCATTGAGTGTGGGTTCGCAGGCCTCGATCCGGCCCGCCACCGATTCCACCGCATCCACCGGGGTGAAATCGCCGGATGCGAAACCGGCGCGCAGTGCTTCCGCGCTGTAGTCCGCCAACTCGGTCATGCCTTCTCCTCTCAGATACCCCGGGCGGCTTCCAATGCCCGGGCAAGATTGGGTGTCGCCTCGATCAGTCCTGCCGTGTACGCATCCCGGGGGTGCGTATAGACCCGCTCGATGGGCCCCGCCTCCACGACCCGGCCCGCGCGCATCACCGCCACATCGGTGCACAGATGCCGTACGACTCCAAGATCGTGGGAGACGAAGACCAGGGTCAGCCCGTATTCGTCCACCAGGTCCATCAGCAGATTGAGGACCTGGGCACGGACCGAGACGTCGAGGGCCGACACCGGTTCGTCTGCGACCAGCACCCTGGGTTTGCCCGCCAGTGCCCGGGCGATCGAGATCCGCTGCCTTTGCCCTCCGGAGAATTGGTGGGGGTAGCGCTGCACGGCATCTGCATCCAAACCCACATCGGCGAGCACACTGGTCACGCGGGAGCGCCTGGCCGCGGCGTCGAGCGAGGTGGCGATGAGGGGTTCGGCGATGATGTCTGCGACCGTCATCCTGGGGTCCAACGATGCGAAAGGGTCTTGGAATACCAGCTGCAGGTCCTGCCGCAGCCGGTACAGGCCGTGCGGGCCCGGATCCGTCACCTCGATGTCGGCCACCCGGACCCGGCCCGAGTCGGCTGTCTCCAAGCCGGTGAGGATCTTGAGCAGGGTCGATTTGCCCGAACCCGATTCGCCCACGATGCCGAAGCGGCCGCCACGTTTCACGTTGAACGACACTCCGGTCAGGGCGTGGACCCGATCTGCCCGGCCGAAGGGGAAACGCCTGGTCCGAGCATAGGTCTTGTGCAGATCGGCCACGCTGATCAACGATTCCCCCTCGTCCGCCCGATCGAAATCGACCGGCACCGGTTCGACGGCGTGTGCGGCCGGGGCCGTGGGTTCGGGCCGTGGCCGCTGCGCCGTCTGCCGCGCAGCCGACTGTCCGAGTCGGGGCAGCGGGGCCCCCTGGTACTCCCCCGATGTCGCGATGGTGAACAACCGACCGGAGGAGTCGGTGGACTCCAGATCACTGGCGGCCAGCAGCCCGCGCGTGTACGGATGGACGGGAGAGGTGAAGATTTGTTCGACGCTGCCCGATTCCACGACCACGCCACGGTTCATCACCAGGACCCGCTGGCACAGGCCGGCGACCACCGCCAGATCGTGGGTGATGAAGAGCAGGCCGGCACAGTGACTGGCGACCTGGGCCGAGATCAGGTCGAGCACGCTGCGCTGCACCGTGACGTCCAGGGCCGTGGTCGGTTCATCGCAGATCAGCAGGGCCGGATCATTGGCCAGGGCGATCGCCAGCACGACGCGCTGCCGCTGGCCGCCGGAGAGCTGGTGCGGGTAGGCGCGCGCCGCCGCGGCGGGGTCGGGCAGGTCGACGCTGGCCAGCAGCTCGACCGCACGTGCGGCCGCGGCTGCCCGGGTGGGGGCTCCGCCGTGGAGCACGATGACCTCGGCGACCTGCGCGCCGACGCGTTGCAGGGGGTTCAGCGCGCTCAGCGGGTCCTGGAACACCATCGACATGGCCTTGCCGCGCAGCCGGGAGAGCTGCCGGTCCGTCATTTCCAGGAGGTTGCCGTGTGCCCCGGCCAGACGAACGTCGCCACAGGCATTCGCATCATCGGGCAGCAGACCCATCACTGCCGATGCCGTCAAGGACTTCCCCGAACCCGATTCGCCGATCAGCCCGACCCGTTCGCCGGCGGCGATCGTGAGGTCTAGCGGTTCGACCAGCGTCCGTCCCCCGATCTCGATGCTCAGACCGGTGATCTGCAAGGCGGGGGCACTGTCGCCGGTCTGCGGCACGGGGGGCCGCTGGGCACTGCGGGTGGACATCACGAGCGTCCTTTCAGCCTGGGATCGAAGCGGTCGCGTAGACCATCCCCCAGAAGGTTGAAGCCCAGCACGGCCAGGGCGATGAACAGTCCCGGCCACAGTGCCAGATGGGGCGCGGTGGAGAGGAACTGCTGGGACTCCTGCAGCATCCGGCCCCAGGAGGGGGTGGGCGGCTGGGTGCCCAGGCCAAGGAACGACAGACCGGCCTCGGCCAGTACGGCCAGGGCGAAGGCCACGGAGGCCTCGACGATGACGAGGCCGACGATATTGGGCAGCACATGGTGCCAGGCGATGGCCAGCGGGCGCCGATTGCCGGCCTGCGCGGCCATAATGTACTCGCGGCTGAGCACCTGCAGCGCAGAGGAACGCGCGACCCGCGCGAAACCCGGAATCGAGGCGATCCCCAGCGCCACCACCGCCGGTCCGATCCCGGTACCGACGGCCGCGGCGAAGATCATCGCCAACAGCAGTGCGGGGAATGCCAGCAACAGGTCATTGCTGCGCATGATCAGGCCCGACAGCCAGGACCATCGGGTCTGGGCTGCGAGCATGCCCAGCGGCACACCGATGACGAAGGCGATCGCCACCGCCACCAAACCCACCAGCAGGGTGATCCGGGCGCCGGCCATAATGGCGGAGAACGTGTCCCGACCGAACTGGTCGGTGCCGAACCAGTGCGCGGCCGAGGCGCCCTGCAGCCTGGCGGCGGGATCCGCCTGGGTGGGATCGTAGGGCATCCAGATGAAGGACACCAGGGCCAGCACGACGACGAGTGCCACGAGCACCGCACCGATCGTCAGCTGCGCGTTCTTGCGACGTGAGGGACGAACGGGGGCAGTCGTCGCGCGGGTGCCGGATTGCATCGGTTCTGTCATGCCGCCCTCCGAATCCGTGGATCGATGATCGTGTACAGAACGTCGACCAGCAGGTTGATCACCAACACCATGAACACCAGGACCAGCACGATCCCCTGCACCGTCACCAGATCGCGGTTGCCCACCGCGCGCACCAGCTCACTGCCCATGCCGGGGAGCACGAAGACCTGTTCGACGACCACTGCGCCGACCAGCAGGGCCGACAGCTGCAGGCCGGTGACCGTGAGTACCGGCACTGCCGCGTTGCGCAGGCCGTGACGGACCACGGCAGCGCCCCTGGTCAGGCCCTTGGCCCTGGCCGTGCGCAGGAAGTCCTCGCCCAGGACGTCGAGTACCGCCGAGCGCACATAGCGCGAGAGGATCGCCGCCTGGACCAGGGACAGGGCCAGCACCGGCAGGATGAGCGAACGGAGGAAGCCGGCCGGATCGACCGCGGGCACGACCCAGCCCGAGGACGGCAACCAGCCCAGATTCACGGAGAACACCAGCACGAGCAGGATCGCGGCCAGGAAACTGGGGATCGCGACCCCCACCTGGCCCAGTGCGGAGATCACCGCACCCAGCGGGCGCCGGTGGCTGACCGCGGCCAGGGTGCCGACCGGCACGGCGATGAGCAGGGACACCACGACCGCTGCGACCACCAGGATCAGGGTGACCTGGACGCTGCCGGAGATCACAGGGCCGACCGGGGCCTGCGTGACGTACGAGGTACCGAAATCACCGTGCAGAATACCGCCGACCCAGTGCAGATACTGCACGGGCAGGGGCCGGTCGAGTCCGTATTCGGCCTCGAGCGCGGCCACCGCCTCGGGCGTGGCGTTCACGCCCAGCGCCACCTGTGCCGCGGAGCCGGGCAAGAGGTTGAGCAGGGCGAAGACGACGACCGAGGCGATGACCAGCGTGATGGCGAACTGCAGCAGTCTGACGCTGAGGAACCGCAGCATGGACGCCTCAGGCCGCGGCCAGGTCGACCAGCCGGAACGCGTCGGTGATCTGGTTCTTCGGCAGTCCGGTCACGCCCTTGTTCGCGACGATGAGATTGGGCAGCAGGAAGAGGAAGTCGGCTGCTGCGTCATCGGTGATCGTCCTGGCCACCTTCTTCATCCCGTCGATGTATTCCTGTTCGGTTCCGGCATCGGCCTTGGCGGCGTCCGCTTCGATGCGCTTGTAGTCGTATCCCGTGTAGTAGCCCTTGCCGAAGACCGTGAGGATGTCACGGGCCTCGACATGGCTGACCACCGACATGTCATAGGAGTGGTCCGTCAGGGTCTTCTGAATCCACACACCGGGGAACTCCTGGATCTGCACCTTGGCGTTCAGTCCGACCGCCTTGAGCTGGGAGACCACGATATTGCTGATCGCCGTGGCATACGGCAGATTGGGCACGGTGAAGGTCAGGCTCTTGCCGGAGATCCCTGCTTCGTCGACGAGCTTCTTGGCCTTGTCCACGTCATAGGGGTAGACGTTGTTGAGGTCCTCGTAGTACGGATCGGTCGGCGGTACCATGCTGCCGATCAGGGTGCCGTGGCCGCCCCAGGCCGTGTCCATGACGGCCTTCCGGTCGATCGCGTACATCACGGCCTGGCGCGCTTTCTTGTCCTTGAAGATGCCGGCGGCGTTGTTCATCGACAGGACGACCTCGCCGTTCGTCGTGCCCTCGACGACCTCGAATTTGTCCGACTGCTGCTGGAAGTCCGAGAGCAGATCGGGGGCCTGCAGGTTACTCAACACATCGACCTGACCGGACTTCAGAGCGTTCGCGGCCGACACCCCGTCCTTGAAGTACTTGAAGGTGACCTGCTTGAGCTTGGGCTTATCGGCCCAGTAGTCGTCGCGGGCGGCGAACACGATGTCCTGGCCACGGGTGAATTTCTCGATCGCGAACGGACCGGTGCCGTTGGCCTTGTTCGCCAGATCGTCGTGGTCCTTCGAGTCGAAGACCGTCCCGACCAGGGAGGCCAGGTTGTACAGCCACGAGTTCGAGCGCTGTTTGAGCTTGATGGTGACCTTGGCGTCGCCATCGGCCGTGACGGAGTCGATGATCGCCATCTTCTGGCTCAGCGGGTTCTTCCAACCCTTGCCGGTGCGCACGCGGTCATAGGAGTACTTCACGTCCTCGGCGGTGAAATCGGCGCCCGAGGCGAACTTCACCCCGGTCTGCAGGTCGAAGGTGTAGGTCTTGCCGTCTTCGGAGACCTTCCAGGCCCTGGCCAGGGACGGCTGGATCTTGCCGTCCTGGTCCACCCGCACCAGCGACTGGTAGACGTTCTCCAGCAGGGCCTGCGGAATGGCCGCGCCGCCGGTCGTGGTGTAGTCCAGGTTCGCCGGTTCCGCCGTCTGCGCGACGATCAGCGAATCCTTCGCCTGGCCACCGGCGGCCTGCGTTCCGCCTCCTGCGTTGCAGGCGGAAAGGGGAAGTGCCAGCACAACGGCCAGGGCCGCGCCGAGGCTCCGAAGTTTCATGATGCTCCTTTAGATGGGCGGCGCCTGGGGTTGAACACCGTCACCCAAAGTGTAATAGGGCTCACCCCACGGCGCACGCCCGTCCATCCCTAGGCCAGATGGGCGGCCAGGGCGCGGAACGCCGCCCCACGGTGGGACACCTCGTTCTTCTCCTCCGGACTGAGCTCTGCGGCCGTCCGCTGCCCCTGACCGACCAGGAAGATCGGATCGTAGCCGAACCCTCCTGCGCCGTGGGCCTCATGCGCCAGCCGACCGGGCATCAGCCCCTGCTCGACGATCTCGGAGCCGTCGGCTCCCACAAACGCGGCCGCGCACACGAAGCTCGCACCGCGGTGCTCATCGGGGATGTCCGCCATCTGGGCCAGCAGCAGCTCGAGGTTCTCCCGGTCCGCCCCGTGGGTGCCCGACCAGCGGGCCGACAGGATGCCGGGCGCCCCGCCCATCACGTCGACGGCGATTCCCGAGTCATCGGCGATGGCGTCCAGCCCGGTGGCCGCCTGGGCAGCACGCGCCTTGAGCAGCGCGTTCTGGGCGAAGGTCACCCCCGTCTCGACCGGATCGGGCAGGCCCAGGGAGCCGGCGGTGACGACGTCCACATCGCCCAACAGCGGGGTGAGGATCTCGCCGAGTTCCCTGGCCTTGTGCTCATTGTGCGTGGCCAGCACGATCCGCCGGCTCATGCCAGGGGCTCCGCCCCGGCGAGCGCCGCGCGCTGGATGCGCGCCAATTCGGTACAGCCGCCGGTGGCCAGGTCGAGCAGGCTGCCCAGCTCGGTCCGGTCGAAGGGAGCGCCCTCGGCAGTGCCCTGCACCTCGACGAAGGCGCCCGAACCTGTCATCACCACGTTCATATCGGTCTGCGCGCGGGAATCCTCCTCATAGGGCAGGTCCAGCATCGGGGTGCCGTCGATGATGCCCACGCTGATCGCGGACACGGAATCCTTCAGCGGCTGGGCGGACTTCTTGATCCACCCGCGTTCCTTGCCCAGTGCCAGGGCATCGGCCAGGGCCACATAGGCGCCGGTGATGGATGCCGTACGGGTGCCGCCATCGGCCTGCAGGACGTCGCAGTCCAACTGCAGGGTGTTCTCCCCCAGTGCGTCCATGTCGACGACTGCGCGCAGGGCCCGGCCGATCAGGCGTGAGATCTCGTGCGTCCGCCCACCGATCTTCCCCTTGACCGATTCGCGCGAGTTCCTGGTATTGGTGGCGCGCGGAAGCATCGCATACTCCGCCGTCACCCAGCCCTTGCCCTGACCCTTGAGCCAGCGGGGCACGCCCTCGGACAGGGATGCCGCGCACAGCACGCGGGTCCGGCCGAACTCGATGAGTGCGCTGCCCTCGGCGTGATCCAACCAGTTGCGGGTGATTGTCACCGGGCGCAGCTGATCGACCGCGCGTCCGTCTGAACGTGTCATGGAAATGAACTCCTCGTCTCTTCGTCTATCGTGATTCTCAGGCTTATGGGCTGCCGGTGCGGCCGCTCAGATGTCCCAGCGCCGCCCCGGCCGGGCCACCTCGAGCGGCCCGGAGAACTCGGCGGCGGCCTCGGCCGCTACGACCTCGGGATCGGTCCACGGCGGGATGTGTGTGAGCACCAGCTTGCCGACACCGGCCTCACGGGCCACGATGCCGGCCCGCCGACCGCTGAGGTGAATCCCGCGCACGGTGTCACGGCCCTCTTGGAAGGCGGCCTCGCACAGGAACAGGTCGGCACCGCGGGCCGCCGCCACGATCCCCTCGCAATAGTCGGTGTCCCCCGAATAGGTCATCACCCGGCCGGCAGCATCGGTGAAGCGCATCGCATAGGCCTCGACGGGATGGTCGACAAGCGTCGCCTCGACTTCCAGGCCGCCCACGCGCAGGTGCGCCCCGTCGTGCAGGTCGTGGAACTCGAAGACCCTGTCGAGATTCGCGTCCTGGGCGTTCTCGGCCACGGGACTGGCGCCCGGATCGGTATGGTGAGCGGCCAGTAGCCTGTCCTCGGTGCCCGCCGGTCCGTACACGGGCAGGGCGCACAATGGCCGCCCGCCCTCGCAGAAGAAGCGGGGATCATAGCTGCGCGCCACATACATCCCGGTCAGGTCGATGAAATGATCGGGGTGGAGATGGCTCAGCAACACCGCCTCGATCGTGCTCAGATCGGTGTGCGTCTGCAGATCACCCAGCGCTCCCTGCCCCATGTCCACGACGATCGGCGCAGCGGAGGGGTCTGCGCGCAACACATAGCTGCTCGCGGGGTTGCCGGGCCCCGGGAATGATCCCGAGGTTCCAACGGCAGTCAGCTGCATGTTCACCCATTCCTCCTAGTCAAAGCCCTTGCGCCGTCAGTTGAGCCCGTCAAGGTCCATCAGCTCGTCTACGATGCGCTCCTGCATCCAGCTGAGGAAATCGTAGACCGATATGTGCATCTGGTCGGCCTCGCTCAGCTCCTCGAAGCCCGTATCCATGGCCTGTACGTCCGCCTCCGTCTGCAGCCCCAGGCGGGCCGCCAGCACCAGACGCACATCGCCGACCGCGATCATCCACGCCCGGGCGCCCTCCCGGTCCAAGTCGATGCGTCCCGAGCGGTCCAAGTCGAGCAGGGCCCTGCGCAGATTCGACAGCTTCGACTCCCGCAATTCGGGCTCCGTGTAGCGACGGAACTCCGCCGAGCGCTCGGGATCCTCGCGATCCAGACTCGGCAGCAGCCGGGCCAGGGCCGGATCCTCCGGCGGCGTCTGCGGCCCCATCGTGAACATCCGCTCGAACATCGCGCCGAGGCCCTCGGTGGCCTCCCCCGTCATGTCGGTGGTGTCGCCGATTTCCGCGTTCGCGGCGCCGGCCGGCGCGCCGCCAAGCAGTTCGATCGTGTCGGTGAACAGCCCGGTCAGGAGCCTGCGTTCGTTCGCTTCGAGGTCGATGACGACCGGATGGCGGTGTGAGCCGGAAATGCGCATCTCACTCCCCCCGGTCCGTAGCCCGGCGGCATTCCGCCCAGAGACCGAATTCGTGCATGGCCAGCGTGTCGCGCTCCATCTTCTCCCTGCTCCCCCTGGCTACCACGGCCCGGCCGCGTTCGTGAACCTGCAGCATCAGGGCCTCGGCCTTCGCCTTCGAATAGCCGAAATAGGAGCGGAACACATAGGATACATAGTTCATCAGGTTGACCGGATCGTTGAGCACGATGGTGAGCCACTCGTCCTCACCGGCCCTCTGCCGTGCGACTGTGGGTGCATCCTCTAAGACCGCGCTGCCGGCCCCCGCGCTGTTCGTCACCCGTTAAGCCTATGCGAAAGCCCACCCGGGACGTGCTCTGGGCATGCAATAGGATTCCTTTTATGAAGGATCTCATACGCCAGGCGGCCTCTTCGGCATTCCTGACCGACCACTACGAACTCACCATGTTGCAGGCCGCGCTGCGCTCGGAGACGGCTGGGCGGCCCAGCCTATTCGAGGCATTCGGACGCAGTCTGCCGGCCGGCCGTAGATACGGTGTTCTCGCCGGCACCGGGCGCTTCTTAGAACTGCTCGCCGACTTCCATTTCAGTGGCGAACAGTTGGACTTCCTGCGCCGCACCGCTGTGGTCGACGAGGCCACCATCGACTTTCTTGCCGAGTTCGAGTTCTCCGGAACGATCCGCGGATATGCCGAAGGCGAGATCTACTTCCCGGGTTCACCGCTGGTCACCGTCGAGTCGACCTTCGCCGAGGCGGTCGTCTTGGAGACGCTGCTGCTGTCGACGTTGAATTACGATTCTGCTGTCGCTTCGGCAGCCTCGCGCATCACCTATGCGGCCGGTAATCGGCCGTGTGCGGATATGGGATCGCGCCGGACCCATGAGCAGGCGGCGGTGGCGGCGGCCAGGGCCGCTGTGATCGGCGGCTTCACCTCGACGTCGAATCTGCAGGCGGGACTGCGCTACGGGCTCAAGACGATCGGCACCTCGGCCCATTCGTTCACCCTGCTCCACGACGACGAGCGCGCGGCCTTCGCCGCCCAGATCGATGCCCTGGGAATCGACACCACGGTGCTCATCGACACCTATGACATCGAACAGGCGGTGCGCACCGCCGTCGAGGTCGCCGGCCCCGGCCTGGGTGGAGTGCGCATCGACTCCGGTGACCTGGCCATGCAGGCGGGCGAGGTCAGGGCCCTGCTCGATGAACTGGGGGCGGTGAACACCACGATCACCGTGACCAGCGACCTCGACGAGTACGCGATCGCCGGTCTGCGCGCCGCCCCAGTGGACTCCTACGGAGTCGGCACCAAGCTCGTCACCGGGTCGGGGGCTCCCACCGCAGCGCTCGTCTACAAGCTGGTCTCCCGCCGTGACGGGGAGTCCGGGGAATGGGTGTCGGTGGCGAAGCGTTCGGCGCACAAGGAATCCCACGGCGGTTTCAAACAGGCCGTGCGCAATTTCGACGGCACGATCGCAACCGAGGAGTCCATCGGCGTTCCCGCCCTGCCGGATTCCGCAACGACCGGCCGACCGCTGACCGTGGACCTGGTCGTCGACGGCGTCATCGACGAGTCCTATACGGGTGTTGAGGGAGTGCGCCGCGCGCGGGCACGCCATGCCGCGTCCTTGGGTGAGCTGCCGCCTCGGGCACACAGCCTGCAGCCGGGTGAGCCGGCCCTGCCCACGGTCTACTACCAGGCCTGACCCCCTCCGGGCCCTCGCCCTACCAGTGGCTCTCGCCAGACAGGTGCCCCTCGGGCCAAGTGCCCGCGCCTTACCAGTGGCTCCACTCGGGTGACTGTGGCTCGATAACTCGTGAGTTATCGAGCCACAGTCACCCGAGTGGAGCCACACCGCTGTGGGGTGGGGAGGGTTATTTGCGGCCGACGAACCAGCGTTGCAGGGTCTTGATCCGGTCCTCGATCTGGCTTCTGGAGGCCTCGGCCACGGCCGGTCCCCCGCAGGCGTTGCGCAGTTCCACGTGGATCGTGCCATGCGGTTTGCCCGTGCGGCGTGCCCAGGCCCCCACCATCGACTGCAGCTTGGTGCGGTCCTCCTTCAGCGCGCGGTGTTCGAGCTCTTCGGTATGCGGTTGGGTTTCCGGGACCGAGGTCTTGGTCGTCCCCTGCCGTTTGACCTGCTCGGCCTGTCTGGTGCGCAGCAGCATCGCGACCTGGTCGGGTTCCAATAGGCCCGGCAGCCCGATGAAGTCGAGCTCTTCCTCCGAGCCCACCGCCCCGCCGGTGCCGAACTCACCGCCGTCGAACAGCACTCGGTCGAACGAGGCCTGTGCGTCGAGAGCCTCGAAATTGCCGTCGAGCAGGCTCGAGGACGCGCTCTCGCCCTGTTCGGCACGTTCCAGTGCAGCATCGTCGAGCACCACCTCGTCCGGATCCTCGGCGCTCTTCGGCCGGTCCAGGGCGTGATCGCGTTCGAGCTCCAGCGAGTTCGCCAGGGCCAACAGGACTGGCACGCTGGGCAGGAACACCGATGCCGTCTCCCCGCGTTTCCTGGCGCGCACGAAGCGGCCGATCGCCTGGGCGAAGAACAACGGCGTCGATGAGGAGGTCGCGTAGACGCCCACGGCCAGGCGCGGCACGTCGACCCCTTCGGAGACCATGCGCACCGCAACCATCCACCGGCGCGTGGACGTGCGGAACTCTTCGATCTTGTCCGAGCCGCCGGCTTCGTCCGAGAGCACGACGGTCACCGATTCGCCGGTGATCTCCTTGAGCTGTTTGGCATAGGCACGGGCCACCTGCTGATCGGTGGCGATCACCAGTCCCCCGGCGTCTGGCACCGCGCGTCTGACCTCGGTCAAACGGATGTCGGCGGCGCGCAGCACCGCCGGGATCCACTCACCACGCGGGTCGAGGGCTGTCCGCCAGGCCTGTGCGTGAATGTCCTTGGTCGCTTCGGCGCCCAGGACCGCCGACATCTCATCGCCGGCCTTGGTCCGCCAGCGCATCTCACCCGAGTAGGTCATGAAGATGACCGGACGCACCACCCCGTCGTGCAGGGCACGGGAATAGCCATAGGAATAGTCCGCCTGCGAGGTCCTGATCCCCTCTTCATCGGCCTCGTAGGTGACGAAGGGGATGGGCGAGGTGTCGGACCGGAAGGGCGTACCGGTCAGTGCCAGACGGCGCTTGGCCGGTTCGAAGGCGTCGCGTACTGCATCGCCCCAGGACAGGGCGTCCCCGGCGTGATGGATCTCGTCGAGGATCACGAGGGTCCGGCCGGCAGCCGTCCTATTGTGGTGCAGGGCCGGTTTCGCCGCCACCTGGGCATAGGTCACTGCAACCCCGTGGAACCCTCGACCGGTCCGCCCCTGGCTGTTCTTGAAATTGGGGTCGAGTTTGATGCCGACACGAGCAGCCGAATCGGCCCACTGCACCTTGAGGTGTTCGGTGGGAGCGACAACGGTAACCCGGTCGACGACCCGACGGGCCAGGAGCTCGGCAGCCAGACGCAGGGCGAAAGTCGTCTTGCCGGCACCGGGGGTTGCCACTGCGAGGAAGTCCTTGGGCTCGCTCTCGAAGTACTTTTCCAGGG
The DNA here is from genome assembly GCF_024580675.1 of Brevibacterium sp. 50QC2O2. Lineage (NCBI taxonomy): Bacteria > Bacillati > Actinomycetota > Actinomycetes > Micrococcales > Brevibacteriaceae > Brevibacterium > Brevibacterium sp. 50QC2O2. Next base: position 1,528 of record NZ_JANIJZ010000002.1, on the reverse strand, counting down.
CCTCGGCCTGCCAAGCGCGCAGCTTGCCGGCCGTTCCCCACGCAGCGCGTTCGGGGAACGCCGGTGACAGGTTTTCGGCCGCACTGGTACCCGGTACGCGGTGTGCGGTCGTCATTTACTCCTTCGGTCCTTTGGGATCCTTGGGGCCCTCTGGCATCTTCTCGAAGATCTCTTTGCAGGTGGGGCAAACCGGGTATTTCTCCGGATCGCGGCTGGGAACCCACACCTTGCCGCACAGGGCGACGACGGGTGTTCCCATGACCATGGCCTCCATGATCTTGGCCTTCGGAGCGTAGTGGGAGAAGCGCTCATGATCGCCGGGTTCGGCGGGGACTGTGAGTTCTTCGCGCTCCAGCGTCGTAGCGCCGCCGGTGCGCGGCATCGTTTCGGTCGGTTCAGACATGACATCCATTCTAGGACCTCTAGGATGGAAGCGTCATGGAAAACAGCAGTGATATGGCGGATGCCACCGCCGAACGGTACCGGAGCGTCGCAGGCAGAATAGTCAAAAGCGTCGCGGTGCTCAGCGTCGAATGCAAGGGCGCGGTCCAGGCCATCACAGTCGATTCGTACCTCGACGTCAGTTACGACCCGCCGACCATGGCGGTGAGTGTCTATGCGGGCTCGCGGATGGGCGATGCGCTGGACACCACACGGCGGATGACCCTGAGCGTGCTGGCACCGCAGCACAAGGGCACGGCCCAGTGGCTGGGGACTCCGGGCCAGCCGACCTATGGCCTGCTCAACGGCGTCGAGCTGGCCGACGGCACCACCGGGTATCCAGCCCACATACCCGACGCCGTGGCGGTCTTCGAGATGGAGATCGTTCAGCGCCTCGAGATTGAAACACACACACTGGTGGTCGGCCACGTCGCACACTGCGCTCAGGCCGACGGAGCTGGCCTGCCCCTGCTCTATGCCGGGGGCGAATACTTCATGCTCCCCTAATGCGTCAACCGTTCCGAGGAACTCGGTGAATGAATGGAAGAGGGCCCTCATACGGTCGGCGAGCTAAGCTCCAGCCGGCCATACGAAGACCCTCAACCAAATATAATTGCGGCGGTGACCTACTCTCCCACACACTCCCGCATGCAGTACCATCAGCGCAATCGGGCTTAGCTTCCGGGTTCGGAAAGGGACCGGGCGTTTCCCCAACGCTCTCACCACCGCAAAACCACAGGACACACAGAAATGCGTGACTGGATCGTGCAGTGAAACTAGCAGACGTGAACACCAACCCCACAGGGCTGTGCATGCTTATACGCTCAAACTCGTTGTTACTCGTGTTACCCAACCCACCACACACCCCGACAAGACCACAGTCCCACCAAGTCGTGTTGTTTGGGTGAGTGAACGGTGTATTAGTACCAGTCAGCTCCAACCGTTACCGGTCTTCCACATCTGGCCTATCAACCCCATCATCTCTAGGACACCTTAAAGGAGACCTCATCTCGAAGCAGGCTTCCCACTTAGATGCTTTCAGCGGTTATCCCTCCCGAACGTAGCAAACCAGCCATGCCCTTGGCAG